>NZ_DATBKY010000073.1:0-21944 GCF_036555685.1 Actinophytocola sp.
CCCCCCCGCCGCGAGGTGATGCGGGTCAGGGCAGGTAGTACATCGGGTTCGGCAGCTTCACCGGGTGCTGCGAGTGACCGCCCTTGAGGTCGCTGAACTGGTCGCCCATGTTCACCACGATCGTCACGTCGTAGGCGTCCTCGACGTGCGCGCGGGCCGCGGACTTGTACTCGATGGTCGTGCACTTGAGCCCGCACGGCAGCCAGTCCGGCGCGGTGCCCTCCGGCTTGAGGAACGCGTCGGTGGGCGCGGGGTAGCCCTCGTTGGCGAGGTTCTTGAGCGTCGCGGTGCGCTGGTGCTCCGGCCGGCCGGTGATGAAGAAGACCTTGACCCCGTGGTCGGCCGCGTAGTTCGCGAAGTCCATGGTCGGCTCGATCGCCGGGTAGTCGCCGTTGTTGATCGCCTCCTCGGCCTCGACCGGGTCGTAGCCGAAGTCGTTGTCGGCGTTGAGGCCGTAGGTGAGCTCGGAGGTGTCGTCCACGTCGAGCACGACCGCGGCGTTCGCCACGCCGTGGTCGAGGGCGCGCCGCAGCGCCCGCTGGGCGTCGCTGACCTGGCGGGCGGTGTCCTTCGCCCAGTCGCTGTCCGGCGAGGCGTGGTGGTGGCCGTCGGCGTCGGTGGTGTCGCCGTAGTAGGCCTTGACGTCGAGCTTGACCTGCCCGATGTTCGTCGGCTCATGGCTGCCGTGGTGGCCGCTCGCCGCCGACGGCTCGGCCGCCCACGCGTAGGCGCCGCCGGCCAGCAGCACCGCCGCGACGGCTACTCCCGTGGTTTTGGTGACTGTGGACATTCGTCCGGACACGCGCATTCCCGACTCCCTGTTCGGCTCCTGTGGACTCATGCGACGCAGGGAACCTAGGCAAGATCTCACGATTTACAAACCCTATTGGTCCGAAATGCACCATTGGCGATAGGGAAGGACTGCTGGCCCATCGGTAACGTCAGTGTTACGGTAACGACCCGTTTACCGAGTACTGAATGGAGCGTGGAGAGACGATGAGGTCCTACGAGTCGAGCGCGCGGATCAACGCGTCCCCGGAACGCGTGTGGTCCGTGCTGGCCGACGGCGACGGCTGGGCGAGGTGGGACTCCGGCGTCGAGCGGGTCGAGGGCCGGATCGCGGAGTCCGCCAAGCTCAAGATCTACTCCGAGGCGAGCCCCGGCCGGGCGTTCCCCCTGAAGGTCGTCGGCTTCGAACCGAGCCGTGGCATGACGTTCGCCGGCGGCATGCCACTCGGTCTGTTCCGCGGCGTCCGGCGCTATACGCTGCGCCCGGTATCGGACGAGGTCACGGAGTTCACCATGCGCGAGGAGTACACCGGACCGCTGTTGCCGCTGATCTGGCGCTCGATGCCGGACCTGCAGCCGTCCTTCGACAAGTTCGCGTCGGGGCTGAAGGAACAGGCGGAGACGGTGAGATGACGGGTTCGGGTGCCGCGCTCGACGCCCTCGGCGACCCGAACCGGCGGGAGATCCTGCGGCTGCTCGCGGACGGGGGCCGGTCGGTGCAGGAGATCGCCGACCGGCTGCCGATCAGCAGGCCCGCGGTCTCGCGGCACCTCAAGCTGCTCCGCGGTGCCGGGCTGGTCGTCGAGGAGCCGCACGGCACCCGGCGGATCTACCGGCTGCACGACGACGGCGTGCGGGCGGTCGAGGAGTACCTGCGGCAGGTGTGGGGGTCGGTCGCCACGCGGTTCACGCTGGCGGCCGAGAACCTGCCGGAACGAACGGACGAGGAGCGATGATCGAACCGCTGCGGATGTCGTTCGAGGTCGGCTGCGACCAGGCGCACGCGTTCGACGTGTGGACCAACCGGATGGACATGTGGTGGCCCGCCGACCACACGGCGACGGGCGAGGACGGTCTGGCGATCACGCTCGAACCGCGCGTCGGCGGCCGGATCTTCCAGCGCGACCCGGCCGGCGTGGAGATCGACTGGGGCGAGGTGACCGAGTTCGCCCCGCCCGAGCTGCTCGCGTACAAGTGGCACCTGCGCCGCGACCGCGCCGACGCCACCGACGTGCGCATCCGCTTCGTGTCCGTGGCTCCCGGCCGCACCAGGGTGCACATCGAGCACGTCGGCTGGGAGCGGCTCGGCGCCGACGGCCCCGTCTGGCGGGAGCGCAATCACCAGGGCTGGTCGACGCTGCTGCCGCATTTCGTCGCGGCGGTGGACACGATCGGCGCCGGCTAGGTTTCGATCGCGGCGGTGCCGGGTAAGGGCTCGGCGATGACGACCTTCGATCCGCACCCGATCTACACCGAGCTGGTCAACGAGGGCCGCGCCCGCGGCGTCGACCCGGCTCTCCCCGAGGCTGCCGGCGAGCCGGACCACGAGCGGCCCGAGGAGATCGTCCCCGTCTGATCCGCCTGGCTCAGCCGAGCTCGGGCTTCGGGGCCAGCTCCCGAACCGCGTCCGACAGCGACTCGAACGTCGGGATGGACGCGGCCACCCCGCTCATGCGCAGCACGCGCAGCGCGAGCGGGCCCTCGGCGACGAGGCCGAGGCAGCAGCCGGCGGCCTGTGCGCGCCCGGCGGCCTCGACGAGCACGCGCAAACCGGCCGCGGACAGGAACGTCACGCGGGTCAGGTCGGCGACGAGCACCGGCGGCAGGTCGCCGCCCAGCTCGCGCGCCAGGATCGGCGCCGTCTTCAAGTCGACCTCGCCCGCGACCGTGACGACGTACAGGTCGTCCCGGTACCGCGTCCGTCGCGCCGTCAGCGGCTCCGGATCGGTGAACCGCTCGTCACGACGGTCGGACATGAGCTGCACCTCGGTCATCGCCAAGCCCCTCCGGACAGTCGTCACCAGATGGATACCCATGATGACAACCGGCAAACTTCTGAGCGCCGCTAAATATGGGCGAGGAGGGCCTCCGCCACGTCGGCCGTGCCGGCGGTGCCCCCGAGGTCCCCCGTGCGGGTAGTGGGCTCCCGCAGCGTCGCCTCGACGGCCGCCAGCACGTCGGCCGCGGCCCGCGGGTGGCCGAGGTGGGAGAGCAGGAGCGCCGCCGACCAGACCGCGCCGACCGGGTTCGCCACCCCGGTGCCCGCGATGTCCGGCGCGGACCCGTGCACCGGCTCGAACATCGACGGGTACGTGTGGGTCGGGTCGAGGTTCGCCGACGGCGCGATGCCGATGCTGCCGGCGACCGCCGCCGCGAGGTCGCTCAGGATGTCGCCGAAGAGGTTCGAGCCGACCACGACGTCGAACCGCTCCGGCTGCAGGACGAACTTCGCGGCGAGCGCGTCGATGTGCTCGGAGTCCCACCGGACATCCGGGTGCGCGGCCGCGCGCTCGGCGACGACCTCGTCCCAGAACGGCATCGTGTGCACGATGCCGTTGGACTTCGTCGCCGACGTGACGTACCCGCGCCGGCTTGCGGCGAGCTCGAACGCGTAGTCGGCGATCCGGCTCACCCCGGCCCGCGTGAAGATCGACTCCTGGATCGCCTGCTCGTCCGGGAAGCCGCGGTTCACCCGGCCGCCGACCTCGCTGTACTCGCCCTCGACGTTCTCGCGCACGACGACGAAGTCGACCTCACCCGCCCGCGCCTTGCGCAGCGGGCTCTCGACCCCCTCGAACACCCGGATGGGCCGCAGGTTCACGTACTGCCGGAACGCCCGGCGGATCGGGATCAGCAGACCCCACAGCGAGACGTGGTCCGGCACCTGCGGCCAGCCGACCGCGCCGAGCAGGATCGCGTCGTGCTCGCGCAGCGTGTCGAGCCCGTCGGCCGGCATCATCGCGCCCTCGTCGAGGTAGCGCCCGCAGGACCAGTCGAGCTCGGTGTAGGCGAGCGTGAAGCCGTGCCGGGCCGCCGCCGCGTCGAGCACGCGGCGGGCGACCTCGATCACCTCCGTCCCGATGCCGTCGCCGGGGATGACCGCGATGCGCTGGGTTGGTGGCATCCGGGCATGGTACGAGCCGGTCACCGCGCGGCCGGGTCGGGCGTCGCCACCCGGCGGCGGTACCACATGACCACGGCGGCGCCCGCCGCGACGATGGCCAGGCCGAGCGGGCGCGCGATCGCCAGGTACGTGCCGGTCGGCAGGCTGAGTGCGAGCACCAGCAGCACGAGCGCGTGGACGACGAGGGTGGTGCCGAGCAGCGAGGTCACCACGTTCGCCACGCGCCTGCGCTCGCTCGCCGGGACCGGCACGGCACGGCCGGGCCGGCGGCGGTCCAGCATCTTGAACAGCAGCAGGTGCAACGGTTTCCCGATGGCCACGGAGACCAGGCAGGCGACGCCCACGGGCCCGGTGATCACCGCCTCCTGGAGCTTCAGCACCAGGTCGTTGCCGCCGGACAGCGCGAGCACCAGCAGCGCGATGCCGAACGCGACGACGGCGACCGCGCCGATCGGGTCGACCCGGCGGCGCGCCACGAAGACGGCCACCGTGACGCCCACGGGCACCGCCATGGCCAGGGCGAGCGCGGTGACGCTGTCCATATGGGACTGCAGCAGCGCGTACGCGACGACCGGCAGCGCGCCGTTGAGCAGCAGGCTCGGCACGAGCCGTCGGCGCCGGAGACCGGTGGCCGCCCTCATCGCCGGCCTCCCTTCCGGCCCGCCGGCAGCACGCCCTTGTTCTTCGCCAGCAGCACGAGCCCGGCCACGGCGAGCAGCCCGGCGCCGATCAGCACGGTGGCCGTGCCGTTGCCCCCGACGTGTGCCAGCCCGAGCACGATCAACCCGGCGCCGATGACGGCGAGGCGAGCGATCATGTCCCCTCCTTCGACGATGCGTGTGGAACGGACCCAAGGGTGCGGCCTGACCTGGGCGGATTTCATCGGCGCCCGGCTTGAACCCGATCGGTCCACCGGCCGGCCGAGGCCTCCACCCGAGGGTGGATGCGCGAGCTCGGCCCGGAGGTGGAGGCCCGACGGACCGGCCGGGAATATCGTGGGAACGTGTCCGAACTCGCCGCGATCGAGCGCACCCGCGCGCGCCGGCGCGAGCTGCTGCGCTGGAGCCGCCCGGCGGGGTTCGTCCTGGTGGCCGCGCTGCTCGCGGTCAGCGTGCGAACCCAACCGCGGCCGGCACTGCACGGCGACGGGCTGGTGGCGCTGCTCGGCCTGGCCGGGATAGTCGCGTGCGCGGCGCTGCTGCTCGGCGCGCGCGGGCGGTTCGGCCTCGGCGGCGTGTATGCGCTTGTCGCCGTGCTGGCCGTGAGCTCGGCCGCGCTCGTGTGGGTGGAGCCGAACGGGATCGGGTACCTCGGCGGCTTCGTGGCGGCCGGTGCGGTCGCCGCGCGGGCGCCCGTACGGACGGGCGCGCTCGTCGCGGGCGCCGCCCTCGTCCTGCTCACCGTCGCCGGGCTGGCCGGCGCCGCTCGGCCGGCGGCGTCGGTCCTGGTCAGTGGCCTCGGCATGGTCGCGTGCTACCGGCTGGGCTGGTACACGCGCGAGATGCGGCGGCGCACCGAGGACGCGGAGGCACTGGCGGGGGAGCTGGCCCGGACGCGCGACGCCCAGGTACGCGCGGCCGCGCTCGCGGAGCGCCAGCGGCTCGCCCGGGAGATGCACGACGTGCTCGCGCACTCGCTGTCCGGCCTCGCGCTGCACCTCGAAGCCGCCCGGCTGCTGGCCGCGCGGAACGCCGGCGACGAGCGGCTCACCGGCTCGCTCGAGCGCGCCCGCCACCTGGCCGAGGCCGGGCTGCGCGAGGCCCGCGAGGCGGTCGGCATGCTGCGCGACGAGGACCTGCCGGGCCCGGAGCGGCTGGCCGCGCTGGCCCGCGACTTCGAGCGGGACACCGGCGTGCCGTGCGCCGTGGAGACCACCGGCGAGGTCGCCGAGCTGCCCGCGCGGGTCCGGCTCACGTTGTACCGGGTCGCGCAGGAGGCGCTGACCAACGTCCGCAAGCATGCCAAGGCCGACCGCGTGACGATCCGGCTGGCCCACGCGCCCGACGGCGTCCGTCTGTCCATTGCGGACTTCGGGGCGCCGGCCGGGCCGCCGGCGACGTCCGGGTACGGGGTCAGCGGCATGCGCGAGCGGGCCGAGCTGCTCGGCGGCACCTTGACGGCGTCGCCGACGGAGGCGGGGTTCGAGGTCGGCCTGTGGGTGCCCCGTGAGTGAGGTCCGGGTACTGATCGCGGACGACCAGCGGGTCGTCCGCGAGGGCCTGGCCGTGCTGCTCGACCTGCTGCCCGGCGTCGAGGTCGTGGGCACCGCGGCCGACGGCGAGCAGGCCGTCGAGCTGGCCGTCGAGCTCGCGCCCGACGTCGTGCTGATGGACCTGCGGATGCCGCGCTGCGACGGCATCGAGGCCACCCGCAGGCTACGCGAGCGCACCGAGGTCCAGGTCATCGCGCTGACCACCTACGCCGACGACCGCTCGGTGCTCGACGCCCTGCGCGCGGGCGCCCGCGGCTACCTCACGAAGGACGCCGGCGGCGAGGAGATCCGCCGCGCCCTGGCCCAGGTCGCCGACGGGCAGGCCGTCATCGACCCCGCGGTCGCGCACCACCTCGTCGACACGATCGCCACGGGAGCCATCGGAACCACCGGGACCGCCGGTCCGGCCCGCGCGCCTCGCACCCCGGACGGCCTGACGCCGCGCGAGGTCGAGGTGCTGGCGCTCATCGCCGAGGGGCTCACCAACACCGAGATCGCCGGCCGCCTGTTCGTCAGCGAGGCCACGGTGAAGAGCCACGTGAACCACCTGCTCGCCAAGATCGGCGCGCGGGACCGGGCCCAGGCCGTCGGCTACGCCTACCGCACCGGCCTGGTCCGCTGAACCCGTTCGATACCATCGGATTCCGTGACCACGATCGAGACGCTCGAGTTCCAGTCCGAGGCACGTCAGCTCCTGCAGCTGATGATTCACTCCATCTACTCGAACAAGGACGTGTTCCTGCGGGAGCTCGTGTCCAACGCCTCGGACGCGCTGGACAAGCTGCGGCTCGAGACATACCGCGACAAGGACCTCGAGGCCGACGTCTCCGACCTGCACATCGAGCTCGAGGTCGACCGGGCCGAGCGCACGCTCACCGTGCGGGACAACGGCATCGGCATGACGCGCGACGAGGTCGTCAGCCTCATCGGCACCATCGCGAAGTCCGGCACGGCGGAGCTGCTCGCCAAGCTGCGCGAGGCCAAGGACGCCGCGGCGTCGGCGGACCTCATCGGGCAGTTCGGCGTCGGCTTCTACTCGACGTTCATGGTCGCGGACAAGGTCACGCTCGTCAGCCGGCGCGCGGGCGATGCCGAGGGCGTGCGCTGGGAGTCCTCCGGCGAGGGCACGTACACGATCGAGCCGGTCGCCGACGCCCCGCAGGGCACCTCGGTCACGCTGCACCTCAAGCCCGAGGACGCCGAGGACAACCTGCACGACTACGCGGACCCGGCGAAGGTCCGCCAGATCATCAAGCACTACTCGGACTTCATCACCTGGCCGATCAAGATGGCCAAGTCGGCCGACGAGCCGGAGCTCGAGACCGTCAACTCGATGAAGGCGCTGTGGGCGCGGTCGGCGAGCGACGTGTCGGAGGACGAGCTCACCGAGTTCTACCGGCACGTCAGCCACGACTGGAGCCCGCCGCTGGAGACGATCCGGCTGCAGGCCGAGGGCACCTTCGAGTACCAGGCGCTGCTGTTCCTCCCGTCGCGGGCGCCGTTCGACCTGTTCGTCCGCGACGCGCGGCGCGGCATCCAGCTCTACGTCAAGCGCGTGTTCATCATGGACGACTGCGAGGCGCTCGTCCCGGAGTACCTGCGCTTCGTCAAGGGCGTGGTCGACGCGCAGGACCTGTCGCTGAACGTGTCGCGCGAGATCCTCCAGCAGGACCGGCAGATCGAGCGGATCCGCAGGCGCCTGGTGAAGAAGGTGCTCTCGACGATCAAGGCGATGCCGGCCGAGAAGCACGAGACGTTCTGGGCCGAGTTCGGCAAGGTGCTCAAGGAGGGCCTGCTCGCCGACCCGGACAACCGCGACGCGATCCTCGAGATCTGCTCGTTCGACTCCACGCACGACGCCGACAAGCAGACGAGCCTGCGCGAGTACGTCGAGCGGATGAAGGAGGGGCAGGAGCACATCTACTACCTGACCGGCGAGTCGCGGACGAGCATCGAGAACTCCCCGCACATGGAGGCGTTCCTCGCCAAGGGCTACGAGGTGCTCGTCCTCACCGACCCGGTCGACGAGATGTGGGTCGAGGCCGTCAGCGGGTTCGACGGCAAGGAGTTCCACTCCGTCGCAAAGGGACAGGTCGACCTCGGCGGCGAGGCGGGGGAGTCCGACGAGAAGGCCGCCGAACGGGAGAAGGACTTCGCACCGCTGCTCACCTGGATGGCCGCCACGCTCGAGGACACCGTCAAGGAGGTCCGGCTCTCCTCGCGGCTGACCACCTCGCCCGCCTGCATCGTCGGTGACGAGCACGACATCACCCCGACGCTGGAGAAGATGTACCGGGCGATGGGCCAGGAGCTGCCGAAGGTCAAGCGGATCCTCGAGGTGAACCCGGACCACCCGCTGATCGCCGGCCTGCGTACCGCGCACGGGTCGCGGGGCGGCGAGGACGCCGAGCTCGCGGAGACCGCGCACCTCGTGCACGACATGGCGATCCTGGCCGAGGGCGGCGAGCTGGCCGACCCGGCGCGCTTCGTGAAGGTCGTCGCGAAGCGCCTGGAGCACGGGCTGTAGGCGGAGTTGGCGCCGGCCCGCAACCGCGTCACGCCGCTGGGCGAGATCGTCGCGATCCCGCTGCGCGGCGCGTGGACCGGCAACCGCGGCATCCTGCACGACGGTCGGCGGATCGTCCGCTTCCACGCGAGCGACCTGTGGATCACCTGCGCGCTCGAGTTCCGCGGCCGCTGGGCACAGCAGTGGCGGCCGCACCACTTCACCTGGCTGTACTTCCACGACGAGGCCGTGTCGTTCGCCGCGGGGCACCGGCCGTGCGGTGAGTGCCGGCGGGCGGCCTACCGCGACTACCGCGACCGGTGGGCCGGCGAGCTCGGGGTGCCGTCGCCGTCGGCGAAGGACATGAACCGCAGGCTGCACGGCGAGCGGATCGTCCGCGGCACGCACCGCCGCCGCCTCCACGAGCTGCCGTGGGCGGGCCTGCCGGACGGCACGTTCGTTCGCCTCGACGACGCGCCCGCGGTCGTCTCCGGTGCCCACCTGACACAGTGGACACACGACGGCTACGGCGCGCGGGTGCGCCGCCCGGCAGGCGGGACGGCGCAGGTCATCACGCCACCGGCGACCGTGGCGGTGCTCCGCGCGGGCTACCCGGTCCAGGTCGACGAGTCCGCGCGTTAGTCGCTGTCTCTATGACAGCTGTCATGATACAACGGAAGGGTGGCACTCGAATCCATCCTTGTCCGGCCCGTGCGGCCGGATGACGCGGCGGCGCTGGCCCGCATGCTGGCCCGATGCTCGCCGCGCACGCGCTACGAGCGGTTCCACGGCGTCGTAGAGTCGATCCCGGCCGAGTACCTGCGCCGCTGCGTGGCGGGTGACCGGCAGGAGGCACGCGTCGCGGAGCTGGTGACCGGCGAGCTCGCCGGCCTGGCCAGCACCGGACCGGTGCCCGGCGAGCCGGGTGTGCGCGAGCTCGGCGTACTGGTCGAGGATCGCTGGCAGCGCAAGGGAATCGGCCGCCTGCTCGCCGCCGACCTGTTCGCGCACGCGGCGTCGACCGGGGTCCGGCTCGTCCGGCTCGAGCTGTGCCGGCTGCGGCCGGACCTGCTCGACTACGTGGTCACGCACCTGCCGGTGGCGTCCCGGCTGACCGACGGCTGTGACGTGACCGTCGACGTGACGGTGGACGAGACCGTGGGCCTGGCAGTGGATCTAACAGTGGATCTGGCAGTGGATCTCAGCGTTCCGCCGCTGCGTTCAGCACCGGTGACAGCTCCGCCACCACGGTCGTCAGCGGGCCGACGTCCCGGCGCACCCGCGCGGACATGATCGCGCCTTCGAGCGCGCTGATCATCAGCGTGGCGAGCCGGCGGGCCCGGCGCCGCGGGATGTCCATCCGGACGAGCTCGTCGACGACCGCCCGCTCCCACCGTTCGAGTGCGGCCCGCAGCTGCTCGTTGACCGCCGAGTCGCCGCCGGCGAGGTCGGCGGTCGCGGCCATCACGGGACACCCGCGCCGGTAGCCGCGTGCGGTGAACTCGTCCTTCCACTGCTTCACCATGTACGCGAACAGCCCGCCCGGCGTCGGCCTGCTCGTGGTGCGCGGATAGGTCGCGACCCACCGCGCCGCGAAGTCCCCGGACCACAGCAGCGCCTCGCCGACGAGCTGGTCCTTGCCGCCGGGGAAGTAGTGCTGGAACGACCCGCGCGGCGCACCCGAGTGCTCGACGACCTCACGCACCCCGGTCGCGGCCGGACCCTGCGCACGCACCAGCTGCGCCGTGCTGTACACCATGCGTTCCCGGGGGCCGCGCTTGTCGTCCGCCATCCACTCTCCTCCTATGACGATCGTCATAGGACCGTTGCTTCCCATGACGAACGTCATAGTAGTGTAGCAGCGTGGAGATCGGCTTCCTCGGGCTTGGCACGATGGGCCAGCCCATGGCGCTCAACCTGGTCCGCGCGGGCACACCGCTCGTCGTCTGGAACCGTTCGCCCGGCCGGTGCGACGCGCTGCGTACGGCAGGCGCGCCGGTGGCCGTGCGCGTGGCGGAGGTCTTCGAGCGTTGCGATGTGGTGTTGCTGATGCTCGCCGACGGCGCCGCGGTCGACGACGCCCTCGGCCGCGGCACGTCGCGCTTCGCCGGGTACGCCGCCGGGCACACGATCGTCCACATGGGAACGACCGAGGCTCGCTACTCGAGTGGCTTGGAGGCGGACGTGCGGGCGGCCGGCGGCCGGTACGTCGAGGCGCCGGTGTCCGGCTCGCGCAAGCCCGCGGAGGCGGGCGAGCTCGTCGCGATGGTGGCGGGGGAGCCGGCCGCGGTCGCGGCGGTGCGCCCGCTGCTCGCCCCGGTGTGCCACGAGACCGTGGCCTGCGGGGCGGTGCCGAACGGGATGCTGATGAAGCTCGCGGTCAACCTGTACCTGATCACGATGGTCACCGGCCTGGCCGAGGCGTTCCACTTCGCGGCGCGGCACGAGCTGGACCTGGCGAAGTTCGTCGGTGTGCTCGACGCGGGGCCGATGGCGAGCAGCGTGTCGCGGGTGAAGGCGGACAAGCTGACCGCGCGGGACTTCGCGGTGCAGGCGTCGATCTCGAACGTGCTCTACAACAACCGGCTGATCGCCCAGGCGGCGCGCACCGCGGGCATCGCGTCACCGCTGCTGGACGTCTGCCACGCGCTCTTCGGCGAGACCGAGGACCTGGGCCTCGGCGGCACCGACATGGCCGCCGTGATCCGCGCCATCGAGGAGCGCACGACCGCGCGAACCCTAGCCGCCGGCACTGCCGGGCCGCGCGGCGCGGCCATAGGCGAGAGTGGACACCCTTGTAATGGACCACAGTCGGTAACCGACAAAAGGGAGGACTGAACCCGACGAAGGGGGCCGGCGTGGTACGTACTCCGCCGACGGCGCATGCCGAGACGGTGGTTCCCGCGGCCGGCTGGATACTCCGCCAGATCGCCTCGGCACCGGCGCAGCCGCTGACCGCCGCGATCGTCGGGCCCGGTGGGACAGGAAAGTCAGCCCTGGTCAGGGCCATCGCGGCCGCGTACGCGGCCGCCGGTGTCGAGGCCGTGCGCATCGACGGCGACACCGACCTCGCGGCGGTTCCGGACGGTGTGCCGCTGCTCGTCGACGACGCTCACCGGCTTTCCCCGGACGCGCTCGCGGCCCTGCGCGAGCGGGCGCGGGCGGGCGACACTCGCATGGTGGTTAATTACCGTCCGTGGCCGCGGCCGGACGGTCTTTCCTCCCTCGGCGCCCAGCTGTCGCGCCACCACTCGCCGGTCGTCCTCGGCCACCTCGGGCGGGACGAGGTCGCCGAGCACGTGGCCCGCCGGGTGGGCTGCACGCCGCCGGAGTCGCTCGTCGCGCTCGTGCTCGAGCAGTCGGGCGGTCTGCCGATGTTCGTCAGCCTCGTCACGCAGGCCATGCTCGACACCGGTCGGTTCGACCCCGGCCACCCGGACCGCTTCCGCCGCCCACCGCGGGTCTCCGTGTCGCCCGGCCTCGCCGAGCGGCTGCGCTACCTGCTGGAGGCGCTGGACCCGCGCATCTACAACGTGCTGGAGGCACTGGCGCTCGGCGCGCCGCTCGACGCGGAGGTGCTCTGCCCGCTGCTCGGCACCGATCCCGCGGAGCTGGCCGAGACGGTCGACGCCGCGCTCGCCACCGGCCTGCTGACCGAGTCGGGCGAGCTCATCGTGTTCGTGCGCAACCTCGTGTTGCGGCTGATCCCGGTGTTGCGCTGCCGCAACGTGCAGCGCCGGCTGGCCGAGATCCAGCTGGACGGCGGCGGCCCGATGCTGACCGTCGGCCGCCAGCTCGCGGAGTCCCGGGCGACCGGCGCCCGCGCGTCCGCGGTGATGTCCGCGGCCGCCGACGAGGCGTTGCGTACCGCGCCGCACCTCGCGGTCGAGCTGTACGACGCTGCCGTGCGAGCGGGCGGCAGCACGCCGGCCGTCGGCGCTCGCCGCGCGCAGGCCGCCGCGCTCGCCGGCGACGCGGCGCAGGCGCTGCGGCTAGCCGACGAGATCCTCACCGCGGACGGCGCCACGCAGCCGGATCGGCGGCGAGCGGTGTCGGTGACGGCCGCGATCCTGGCCCGCCGCGGGTTCGCCGCGCGGGCCGCCGAGCTGTACCGGAGCCTGGGTGGCGCCGACGTGCTGCCGGCCGTGCCGGCGTTGCTGGCCGTGGGCGAGGTCGAACTCGCGCGCGCGGTGCTCGCCGACGCCCCGCCGAGCGACACGGACGCACCCACGCTCACCGCGTCTGCCGTGCGATTACTCGCGGCCGGCGCCCTGGAGTCCGTCGAGGACGACGCCGCGCCGGCGCTCTCGCACCTCACCCAGGCGGCCGGCCTGCTCGAGTCGGCCGGCGACGCGGTGCTGCTGCCGTACAGCCCGGCGGAGCTGGTCGCGGCCGTCGCGCTCCAGTGCGGCGAGGCGGCGCTCGCGGACACCACGCTCGGGCACGCGGTGTCCGCGAAGCTCGGTGGCGGGTTGTACCAGGCCCGGCATCTGTTGCTGCACGGGTGGCACGCGTTGTCGCGCGGGGCAGTGGACACGGCGCAGGCTGTGCTGGACCGGGTCGGCGCGGCGCCGCTGGAGCCGGGGGACGAGCTGCTGGCGGCGGCCCTCGCCACCGGGTTGGCGCGGCGGAGCGGGGACTCGGCGGCGCTCGCGGCGGCGTTCGCCCGGGGCCGCACGGCGCTGATCCGCCACCCGGTGGACCTGTACTTGTTGCGTCCGCTGGGCGAGCTGGCGGTGGCGGCGGCGATCCTCGACGAGCGGGAGTCGATCGCGCCGCACCTGGCGCAGGCGTGGGCGTTGCTGGACAAGCTGGGCGATCCACCGTTGTGGACGGTCGCGTTGCACTGGAGCGAGCTGCAGGCGGACCTCGCGGCACTCGACGTGGAGAGCGCGGACCGCCGGGCGAAGGCACTGGCAGCGGTGCCCACCCGGCACGCGAAGGCCTTCGCGGCGGCGGCCGCATGCTGGACCGAGGTGGCCCGCGGCACCGTCGACCCGGCCGAGGTCCGCGCGGCCGCGATCGGCCTGCAACACGCGGGCCTGGCGGCGGACGGCGCGCAGTTGGCGGCCTCGGCGTCGGTGCGCACGGCGGACCGCAAGGAGGGCGCGGGCCTGATGGCGTTCGCGAGGAACCTGAGTGACAACACCGGCTTCGAGCCCGGGCCCCCGTCGACGCCGGCCCAGGTCCCGGCCTCCGCGCCGGAAGACGCGGAGCCCGCACCCGACCCCGAGCCCACCGCGGCGGCCCCACTGCTGAGCGAACGCGAGCTGGAGGTGGGCCGGCTGATCCTGGCCGGCCTGACGCACAAGCAGATCGGCGCCCGCCTGTTCATCTCGGCGAAGACGGTGGAACACCACGTGGCGAGAATGCGAAACCGCCTCGGCGCCGACGGCCGCAACGAGCTGTTCGGCATGCTCCGCACCCTGATAGACGACACCCAACAGGCGGAGGCAGGCGCCCGCTGAGCGCAGATTCCACGAGCCGCCCGAAACGAGCCGTCAGACCTCCGACACGGCGGGTTCCGGCAGCGCCGCCACCAACCCCTCACAGGTCCGGGCAACCGCCCGATAGGCCCGCACCGCAGGGCGATCGGCGAAGGGATCCTCCGCACGCCGGCGCCACCGGTCCAGCTCCCTCAGAGCCGCCATCCGCACGGCCGCGTCCGTGGCCTTCGCCGGCAACGCCAGCCGCTGCGCGGGCGCGACCCCCTGTCCACCCAGCAACCGCTGCGCCGACTCCGACTCCGCATCCGGGAGCTCCACCTCGCCGCACCGCAGCGCGGACAGCAGGCGCAGCTCAACGAACTCGTGCGCGCCCGAGCCGATCCGCTCCACCTCCGCGGCCAGCTGCCCGACCTCTTCGGCGTCCGCGGACGTCCGCGCGGCGACCAGGCGCTCCAGCGCCAGCAGGCCGCTGCGTGCCTTCAGCAGGTCCCGCCGCTGCGAGAACTGCACCGAGAGCACGTCCTGCAGCTCGTGCAACCCGCTCGCCGTCACCAGCTCCGCCGCGAGCGCCGGCGACGAGTCCCGGCCCTGCCGGACGTACATCATGGACAGTCGCAGCCCGAAGATGCCGAACCGCTCCAGCAGGTCCTTGCGCCGCTCGTACGACAGGTCCCGGAGTGCGGCGACCTTGTCCGAGCGCAGGAACCGGTGCGTCGACAGGAGGATGTCGTCCATCTCCTCGCGCGGCGCGGCCGCCAGTCCCGCGAGGGTCTGGAACTCAGCCTGCCGCAGCGTCCGGCCCGTCGCCGCCAGCAGGCCCGCCACCGGGAGCACCGTCTGGCACAGTCCGCGCAGCGCGGGCTCCGTGCGGTACCGGCGCGCGATCCGCCGCGCGGAGAGCATCGCGTCGATCCGGCCGCCGCCGACCTCGTCCGCCCGCGAGATCACCGCGATCGTGTTCACCGAGCTCGCCCGCGCGACGCCCTGGTCGCGGAAGGACTCCAGGAACTCCGCGTCCGTGGCGTGCAGGTGGCGCATCAGGTAGATGACCGCGTCCGCCTCGGCGGGGGAGTCGTCGTCGGGCGTCAGCATCGCGAGCGTGCGCCGCGAGTTGTGCGCCGACATCGACGCGATGCCCGGCGTGTCGATCAGCGTGGTCCCGCGCAGGCTCTGCGACGGCCAGTCCACGACGAGCTTGCGCAGCCGCTCGGCCGGCACGCCCCGCAGCTCGACGGCCAGCGCGCCGTTGTCCCGCCGGATGGGCAGTGGCCGGGGCTCGCCGCCGCCGTAGTCACTGTCGGGATAGGACACCACGCGCGGCGACGGCCCGTCCCGGTACCACGTCACGACCTTCGTGCACTCGCCCGCGTCCGTCGGCGCGATCAGCTCGCCCACGAGACCGTTGAGCAGGGTCGACTTGCCGGCCTTCACCTTGCCGGCGATCGCCACCCGCAGCGGCTCGTCGAGCCGGTCCAGCTGGGCCCGCAGCTCGGCCACGATGTCCGGGTCGTCGGCATACACGCGCAGCGCGCGCCGCAGCACACCCCGCACGGCCGCCGTCAGGCTGTGCCCCGAGTGCTTGCCGGCGCTTCTCGTGCTCGGCAATGCGGACGGCGTACGCTCGCTCGCTGCGTTCACCGAGCCGCCTCGATGAGCTTGGGCTCCTGCGGTTCCCGCACCGCGCCGGGCACCATCGCGACCGCCCGCTTGTGCAGCGTCTCCAGCCGCGCGAGCTCCTCCGGGATCTCCGCCAGCCGGCGGCGCTGCTCGTCCTGGGACTTGCGGGCCGACTGCTCGGCCGCGGTCAGCGACTCCTTCAGCGACCGGTTCGTCTCCTCCGCCCGGTCGATGTAGTAGTCACGCAGGTCGCGCTGTACCCGGCGGAGCAGCTCGCGGGACTCCTTGCCCGCCTGGAAGATCACGTCGTCGGCGTACCGGCGGATCGCGGCCTTCGCGTCCGCCTGCCGCTTGGCGAACACGCGGCGCCGGTCGTCGGTGAAGCCCTTCGCGCCCATCAGCAGGCCGGCGCCGATGGAGAACGGGTTGATCAGCGACAGGCCGACGATCGTGCCGAGCATGCCGAACATCAGCACGCCGATGTAGCCGCCGCGCAACCCGGACAACGCCTTCTGCCCCACGCCGAACGGCTCGCCGGAGCGCAGCTCCATCGCCTGGATGCCGGCCAGCGGGTCCTCGTGCCCGGTGCGGATCTTGGGCAGCAGGTCGGCTCCGCCGGAGAAGTGCTCGGCCACCTGGCCCGCGAGCCAGCGCGCGCGCTGCGCGGTCCACAGGAAGTTCGCCGCGACCGCCGCGCTCACCTCCTGCTCGACCCACCCGGCGAGCTGGTCCCAGATCTTCTTGGGATCGCCCGCCTTGTTGACCTCCTCCTCGGCCTCGCGCACGATGTCGCGCATCCGGTCCCGCAGGTCGTAGTCGATGTCCGCGTTGAGGTCCGCGACGCCGTCGCTCAGCGTGTGCTGCCAGCGGGCGGAGCGTTCCTTCAGCGCGGCCGCGTGCGCCTTCGCCTCGGTCAGCTCGCGGATGACGTGCTCGGCCTGCTCCGGGTCTGTGTAGCTGGTCCGCTCGGCGAGCAGCGCGGTCGCGAGCTGCTCGGTCACCGCGACGATGTCGTGTGCCGTGGAGCGGCGCGCGAGCAGGTCGGCCTGCGCCACCACCTGCTCGCGCAGGTACGAGATCAGCACGGGGAAGCCGGACTCCTCGTCCGCCGCGTCGTCGCCGGTGCGGATCGCGTGCACGCGCAGCGCCGAGGACACGACGAGCAGGTCGGCCGCGATGCTCTCCGCGGCGAGGTGCCCGCGGTCGAGCTCGGCGATGCGCTCCCACTCGGGGTACAGGTCCGCCTTGCTCAGTACACAGAGGACGTTGGGGCAGGCCTTGGTGGCCTGCCGCAGGAACTCGAGCTCGGGCGCGGTGTACTCCTGCGACGCGTCGGACACGAACAGCACCGCGTCCGCCGACGGCAGCTCGGCCATCGTGGCGGCGCCGTGCACGGAGTTGAGCCCGCCGACACCCGGAGTGTCCACGATCTCCAGGCCGCCGGCCAGCAGCGCCCGGGGCAGCCCGATCTCGGCCTGGCGCCAGCCCTCCCGGTTGCCGGGGTTGCCCGTCTCGGCGATGTGCTGACCCAGCTCCTCGATCGGCAGCTCGACGCGCTCGGTCTTCGCCCGCTCGGGGTCGCCGTCGTCGGAGACCTCCAGCACGCGAACCAGCGCGGCGGTCGGCTTCTCCGCGTAGCGGACCACGGTCGGCACGGACGTGGCGACGTCGTCGAACACCGGGCAGACCGGCGCCCGCACGAGGCCGTTGACGAGCAGGCTCTTGCCCTGCTTGAACTCCCCGACGACGAGCACCCGCACGCGGCCCGTGCGCAGCCGGTACCGCGACTGGCGCAGCCGGTCCTCCAGGTCGGTCCGCCCGTACGGCGCGATCGCGCTGAGCGCCTGGTCCAGCGCCGCGAGTGGCTCCGACCGCCGCATTCCGTTCCTCCTCGAGGGGAAAGCTCCCCGACAGACCGTGTCCGCCCGTGGTGTCCGGTGCTCGGGGACACCACGGGCGGACGACGGTTGCGGTTACTCGGAGACCGCGTCGACGGGGTCGAGCCCGACCGCCGCGTCGGCGTCCTCCTGCGGCCACATGGTGCCCGCGTCGTGAACCGCGGTTGGTGCCGCGTCTTCGTGGCCCGACACACCCTCGACGCTGACATCGGTGTCGATGAAGTCGTTGTCGGAGGTGTTGTGGTTGTACGAGGTGTCGACCGTCGTGTCCGTGGACGCGTCGGTGTTCGTCTCGGTGACCGTGTCGTTGTGCGACCCCGACACCGTGGTGTCGTGCTCGGTGTTGAGCGACGAGTCCATGTCGTCGCCCGTGACCGTGCTGTGGTCGATCGAGCCACCCTTGTTGTCGACGCCGTCGTTGTCCTGGTTGAACGAGTGGTCGATGACGGTGATGTCGTTGTCCTCGTTGAACGAGTCCGTGATCGTCAGGTCGCCATCGGCGTGGATGTTGACGGTGTCGCGGTCGTCGACCGTGACGATGATGTCGTGGTCGTCGACGTAGTAGTAGTTGTAGTTGTTGACGTCCGGACCGTGATGCACCACGTAGTGCTTGGTGATCACGGAGATCTCCGGCAACGCGTCATCGCTGTCCGCGAAGTGCGGCAGGCCCCCCGCCGCCTGCACGCCAACGTGGTCGGCGACCATCGGCTGCACGTCCCTGATGTCCGGCCCACACGTGCTGTCCAGGCCGTACTTGGC
This sequence comes from Actinophytocola sp., assembly GCF_036555685.1. Lineage (GTDB taxonomy): Bacteria > Actinomycetota > Actinomycetes > Mycobacteriales > Pseudonocardiaceae > Actinophytocola. The sequence goes on from NZ_DATBKY010000073.1 coordinate 18,353, forward strand.
GAGCGTTCCTTCCGGGTCGTCCTGGAAGTCCGCCTGCAGCTCCTCGTCGCCGAGCAACGCCAGCAGGAACTCGATGAGCGAGGAAATGGCCGTCGTGGTCACTACCACTCACCCCCTGCCTCTCTGCTCCGTTGGCACGCCCGCGACGAGCTCAGTGGATGTCCAGGTCGACGTCGTCGATGTCCAGGTCGAGGTCCACGCCGTCGTTGTCGAAGTGGTTCCCGTTGAACGAGTGGTCGTACGTGGTGTCGTGCGACGCGTCGACGTTGTTCTCGGTGTAGGTGTCGTTGTAGGAGTCGCTGATGTTTACAGACTCGTGGTTGTTCAGCGAACCCTTGATGTCGTCGCCGGCGACCACGCTGTCGACGATGTGCCCGTGGCTGTTGTCGACGCCGTCGTTGTCCTGGTTGTAGGAGTCCTTGATCAGCGTGAAGTCGTTGTCGTCGTTGCCGACGTTCGAGAACGAGTTCGTCACGGTGGTGGTCTGCGTCGAGGTGTTGGCCACCGAGCCGCCGTTGCCGCCGTAGCCGCCGTCGGCGCTGGAGTCACCGGAGGAGGTGCCGTTGTCGGCGTCCGCGTCCGCGTCGGCGTCCGCGTTCCCGCCGTCACCGTCGCCGCCGCTGCCACCGTCGCCGTCGCCGCCGAAGGAGAAGCCCAGCCCGACGCCGGGGCCGCCGAAGACCCAGCCGCCGCCGTGGCCCGCGCCGAGTGCCGCGGAGTTGCCGCCCTCGCCGTCGCCGCCGTTGCCACCGTCGCCGTCGCCGCCGCTCGCCTTGCCGCCGTCGGCGTCCGCGTCCGCGTACCCGAAGGCCAGGCTGCCGCTGTGGCCACCCGCGCCACCCGCGCCACCGGCGGCGTTGCCGTCGACGTCCTGCACCGGTGCGACGTACTGCTGGAAGTTGAAGTCACCCATCGTCGTTGCTGCTCCCTGTTAGTGGGCGGAACGTAGATCTCCGGACCCCGACGGCCTCCGCCCGGCCTGACGAGAAACCTAGGGCGATCACCACGGTGGGTAATCGGGGTTGCTCCCGCATCTCACCGGCGGTACCGGCGGGGATCGCCGGCTTCCTCCGGCCCGCCCGTTAGGGGATTAACCCCCAATTCCGGCTCGGCCCGAAACGCCGCTACCTCGATGCGGGACGTCGCGACAGGACAGCGCTGAGTAGTTCTTGCAGGGCGGTGCACGAGTCCGGTTCGCCCCCGTCCATCGTCGCCACGATGGCTTCCCGCTCGGCGACGCCGATGTCGTAGCGGCAGAACCGGCCGCCGGTCGTGAAGGTCTCCAGCGCCGGGTAGCCGGACAGCCGGACCCGGCTCGCCGCGGGGTCGACCTTCTTCGTCAGGTCCGACAGACCGTCGCCGCTCGTGTACGAGGTGAGCTGTACGGTGCGCGGACTTTGCCCGCTCCACCTGCAGTTCGCGCCGAGTTCGTCGGTGCCGGGCACGCCCGGTCCGAGGCCGAGGGTGGACCGCGCGGAGCCGTCGACCAGCGTGCAGGGATCGAGCCCGACCAGGCCCTTCGGCGACTCGATGGGGGGCACCTTCGGTGCCTCCGGCTCGTCTGACGAGCAGCCGGCGAGTAGTGCGAGGGACGCGATGGCCACCGCGGCGGGCAGCAGGCGAACGATCACAAGTATTCCTTCCGCTACGTCATTTTTCGCCCCGGTGACGTACTTCGTAACGTTTAGCGGGCTTGCGACGTCTACTCATGCGAGCGTTTCGCTTGGAGGCGTGCATGAGTTACTGGCTGGGGATTGATTTCGGCACCACTTTCACTGCGGCGGCCGTCCTTCGTGACGGAGAGCAAACGGTCGAGCTCGTCCCGTTGGGGGAGAACGGGACCTCGGCGGCGTCGGTCGTGTTCGTGGCGCCGGACGGCTCGCTCGTCGTCGGCGACGCGGCCGTCCGCCGCGCCGTGACCGATCCGGACCGGGTGGTTCGGGAGGTCAAGCGGCGCATCGGGGACCAGACGCCGGTGCTGGTGTCCGGCGAGCCCATCGCGGCGCACACGCTGGCCGCGCGCTTCATCAGCTGGGTCGTCGACCGCGCCACCGAGCGCGAGGGCCGGCCGCCCACCGCGATCGGCGTGACCTACCCGGCCTCGTGGGGGCCGCACAAGCGCATGCTGCTGCACGACGCGCTGATGTTCGCCGGGGTCGGCGAGATCCGGCTGGTGACCGAGCCCGAGGCCGCGGCCGTCGCGTACACGGCGTCCAAGCATGTGGCGCCCGGGGCAGCCATCGGCGTCTACGACCTTGGCGGCGGCACGTTCGACGCGGCCGTCGTCCGCCAGCTCGAGGGCGGCGGCTTCGAGCTGGCCGGCCGCCCGGAGGGCATCGACTCGCTCGGCGGCATCGACTTCGACGAGGCCGTGTTCGAGCAGGTACGTGCGCATCTCGGGGCCGCCTGGGCGACCCTGGACTTCGCCGACCCGCTGGTGATCACCGCGGCGGCGACGCTGCGGCGGGAGTGCACCGAGGCGAAGAAGGCGCTGTCGTCGGACACCGAGGTCACGATCCCCGTGCTGCTGCCGGGCGTGAGCACCCAGGTACGGATGGTGCGGGGCGAGTTCGAGGCGATGATCGCGCCGGCCGTCGACGCGACCGTGGACGCGATGCGCCGCGCGATCGACTCGGCCGGCCTGACGCCGGCGGACCTCGACGCGGTGCTGCTCGTCGGCGGGTCGTCGCGGATCCCCCTTGTCGCGCAGCAGGTCGGGGCGGAGCTCGACCTGCCGGTGACGGTCGACTCGGACCCGAAGGCCGTCGTCGCCATCGGCGCCGCGCTGTCGGTCGCGCCGGGCAAGGAGATCGTGCCCGCCACGCGGAAGCCGCTCGCGCTGTTGCCCGCCGGCTTCTCGGGCGAGGAACAGACACCTGCCCCACGGCGGCGCCGGGTGGTGTACGCGCTGGTCGGCGTGTCGGCTTTCGCGGCCGCGATGATCGGGCTGGCCGGCATCGTCGGCACGGACGTGCGGCCGCTGGGGGAGATGGCCGCGGACGACGGGATCGCGGCGCCGGCCATCGGCGTGGAAGGTGCGGACGGCACCACGGTGCCGAAGGACGCGGTCGACCCGTGGACCGGCAAGCCCTACACCGAGACCACGAAGCCCGGCCCCACGCGCCCGGACGCGAAGCCCACCAAGGCGAGCCCGGCAAAGCTCGCCCCCAAGCCCACGAAGGCGAAGAACCGCGACGCGCTTGTCGACGGCGCCCCGCCACCCCCGCCCCCGAAAACCGGCGGCGACGACGGGGGGAGTGATCCAGGCGGCACACCGTCGGATACGCCGGGCGACACGCCAGGAGACACGCCGACCGACACGCCAGGAGACACGCCGACCGACACGCCAGGGGACACCCCGACCGACACACCTCCTGACACGCCCACAGACACACCCACAGACACACCGTCCGACACACCAGGGGACACCCCGACCGACACACCAGCGGATACGACGCAAGCCGACCAGCCACCGGCGGAGCCACCGTCTGATCCGCCGAGTGAGGGTGCCTGATGAGCGATCTCGGTGCGCCGCCGCCGCGGCCGAGCACGGCCCGGCTCTCGATGCCGCCGATGGCCGCGCTCGAGGAGC
>NZ_DATBKY010000074.1:0-27012 GCF_036555685.1 Actinophytocola sp.
TACTTCGACACCCGCGAGGTGGCGCCGCTCGCGGCCGGGCTCGCGCTGTCGGCGACCGTCGGCTGCGGGTTCACCGCGCAGCTCGGCGCGATGCGGATCTCCGAGGAGATCGACGCGCTCGAGGTGATGGCCGTGCCGAGCCTGCCGTACCTCGTGACCACCCGGGTGCTCGCCGCCGTGGCCGCGGTGATCCCGCTCTACCTGGTCGGCCTGCTCTGCTCGTACGCGGCCTCCCGGCAGATCACGGTGTGGTTCTACGGCCAGTCGGCCGGCACGTACGACCACTACTTCCACTTGTTCCTCCCGCCGCAGGACGTGCTGTGGTCGTTCCTGAAGGTGATCGTGTTCAGCGTCGTCGTGATCATGGTGCACTGCTACTACGGCTACACCGCGACCGGCGGGCCCGCGGGTGTCGGCGTCGCGGTCGGCCGGGCCGTGCGTGCCGCGATCGTGCTGCAGATGCTGCTGGACTTCTTCCTCAGCCTGGCGATCTGGGGCGCCACGACGACGGTTCGGATCGCCGGATGACCGCCCGGTCGCGCCACCAGCTGTACGGGCTGGTGTTCCTCGTGTTCGCCGCGTTGTTCGTGCTGCTGTCGGTCGCCTTCTACCGCAAGACGTTCGTCGCCGTGGTGCCGGTCCGGCTGGAGACCGACCACGTCGGCAACCAGCTGCGCACCGGCGCGGACGTGAAGCTGCGCGGGCTGATCGTCGGCGAGGTACGCGCGGTGCGGGCCGAGGGCGACACGGCGGTGCTCGACCTCGCGCTCGACCCGGACACCGTCGAGCGCATCCCCGGCAACGTGTCCGCGCGGCTGCTGCCGAAGACGCTGTTCGGCGAACGCTATGTGGCGCTTCAGGTTCCGCCGCACGCGGCCGCGCCGATCGAGGCGCACGCGGTGATCGGGCAGGACCGCAGCTCGACCGCCATCGAGATCGAGCGGGTACTCGACGACCTGCTGCCGGTGCTGCAGGCGGTCCAGCCGGAGAAGCTCGCGAGCACGCTGAACGCGATGACCACCGCACTGTCCGGCCGCGGCGAGCAGGCCGGCGACACGCTCGTGCGACTGGGCGAGTACCTGGGAAAGCTCGAGCCGTCCCTGCCGGACGTGCGTGCCGACATCCGCCGCCTCGCGGACGTGGCCGACCTGTACGCCGACGCCGCACCGGACCTCGTCACGGCGCTGTCGGACCTCACCACGACGACGCGGACGATCGTCAGCCGGCGGTCCAACCTGGACGCGCTGTACGCCGAGCTGACCACCGCGTCGGTCGACCTGCGGAACTTCCTGGCGGTCAACGAGAACAACCTCATCGGACTGGCGAGCACCTCACGGTCCACACTGGACGTGCTGGCCAGGTACGCGCCCGAGTACCCGTGCCTGCTCGAGCAGCTGGTCGACTCGATCCCCGCCGCGGACGCCGCGTTCGGCAAGGGTTCCGCGCACCCGGACGTCACGCGGGTGACCATCGAGATCACGTCCAACCGCGGCAAGTACCTGCCCGGTGTGGACACGCCGCGCTACGAGGACAAGCGCGGCCCGCGCTGCTACCCGGTCGCGCACCCACCGGCCCGCTTCCCGCAGTACCCGCCGGGCGGCCCGATCAAGGACGGCTCCACGAAGCCGCCGCCCCCGCACTCCGACCGGCCGCAGGACTTCCAGCCGACGACGCCGCAGCGGGCGGCCGCACCGGCGCTGCCGAACTCGCCGGCCGAGCGGGACCTGATCGCCGCGCTGCTCGCGCCCGGTCTCGGCGTACCGCCGGGCGAGGTGCCGGCGTGGAGCTCGCTGCTCGTGGGCCCGCTCTTCCGTGGGGCGGAGGTGACCCTGCGGTGAGGAAGTTCGTCGCGCCACTGGTGAAGATGCTGGTGTTCGCCGCCGTGACCGTCACGCTGACCGCGTTGCTGGGCCTCACGATCGCCAACACGACGCTCGGCGAGACGTCCGGCTACACGGCCCGCTTCACCGACGCCACCGGGCTGAACGTCGGCGACGACATCCGCATGTCCGGCGTGCGCATCGGCGAGGTCAGCGACATCACGGTGTACGACAACAAGTACGCCGACGTCCGGTTCGACGTGGAGGCGTCCCGCCGGCTGCCCCGCTCGGTGACCGCGACCATCAGGTACCGCAACCTGATCGGCCAGCGGTACGTCTCGCTCGGCCTCGGCGGTGACTACGGAACCGGCGGCGACCCCAACGCGATCCTGCGCCCGGGCGACGTGATCCCGCCCGACCGCACCCGTCCGGCGCTCAACCTCACGGTGCTGTTCAACGGGTTCCGGCCGCTGTTCGAGGCGCTGGACCCGGAGCAGGTCAACAAGCTCGCCGGCGAGCTGATCCAGGTGCTGCAGGGTGAGGGCGGCACGATCGACAGCGTCCTCGCGCACACCGCGTCGCTGTCGAACGCGATCGCGGGCAAGGACCGGGTGATCGGGCAGGTGATCGACAACCTGAACACCGTGCTCACGACGGTGAACGATCGGACGAGCGAGGTGGCGGGGCTGATCGACCAGCTGCAGCGGCTCGCGACCGGGCTCGCCGCGCAGCGCAAGCCGATCGGCGACGCGATCGGCGCGCTCGGCGAGCTGACCGACACCACCGCCGGCCTGCTCGGCCAGGCGCGGCCGGCGCTCAAGGGCGACATCGCCGCGCTCGGCCGGCTCTCGTCGACGCTCGCGGACAACGGCGACACGGTCGAGGCGTTCCTCGCCGGGCTGCCGCACAAGATCCGCACGATCAACCGGGTGTCCAGCTACGGCGGCTGGTTCAACTACTACCTGTGCAGCGCGTCCGGCCGGATCGGCGTGTCCGACCTCGGCATCACCGTCGACATCCCCGCGCTGCCCGCCCCCGGCACTCCGATGGTCTCCAGGTGCGGGCCGTGAAGCCACTGAAGGAGCGGGACCAAGCGAGCGTCGGCGCGGTGACGCTGGTGCTGCTCGCGCTGGCGCTGCTGGTCGCGTTCAACGCCGACGACCTGCCGATCATCGGCGGCGGCACCACGTACACGGCGGAGTTCCGCGAGTCGGCGGGGCTGCGGCCGGGCAACGAGGTCCGCCTCGCCGGGGTCAAGGTCGGCGTCGTCCGCGACGTCGAGCTCGCGCGGAACAAGGTCGTCGCCGACTTCCGCGTCGACGACATCAGCCTCGGCGACGAGAGCACGGTGTCGATCGAGGTCAAGACGCTGCTCGGGGACAAGTACCTCGCGCTGACGTCGACCGGAGCGCACCCGCAGCCGCCCAACGACCCGATCCCGGTCTCGCGGACCCGCACGCCGTTCGACATCGTGCCCGCGGTCGGGAAGCTCGCGGACACGGTCGAGCGGATCGACACCGCCCGGCTGGCGAAGAGCTTCGCGGTCATCTCCGACACGTTCGCGAACAGCCCCGGGCACCTGCGCGACACGCTCACCGGCCTCACCCGCCTGTCGACGACACTGTCCACACGCGACGAGCAGCTGACGAAGCTGCTCTCGAACACGGCGAACGTGTCGAAGACGGTGGCCGACCGGGACGCGCAGTTGCAGCAGCTGTTCGCCGACGCGAGCCTGCTGCTCGACGAGCTGAGCGCGCGCCGCGAGGCCGTGTCCACGCTGCTGTCCGGCACCACGTCGCTCGCCGGCGAGCTGTCCGGGCTCGTCGCGGACAACGAGCGGCAGCTGAAGCCGGTGCTGGACGACCTCGAGCAGGTGACCACGATCCTGCGACGCAACCAGGACAACCTGAGCGAGAGCCTGCACTCGCTCGCGCCGTACGTGCGGATGTTCAACAACGTGATCGGCAACGGCCGCTGGTTCGAGGGCTACATCTGCGGCCTGCTGCCCCCGCCGACGAAGGCCGGCGTGCTCGACATCAACCCGGAAGGCTGCTCGACCCCCCTCGCGTACCAGGGAGGTGGCCGGTGACGTACCGCACGAAGGGTGGCCGCAACGCCGCGACGATCGCGGCGCTCGCGTGCGTGCTCGGCCTGCTCGTCGCAGGCGCGCTGTGGTGGGCCGGCACCGAGCGCACCGGCACGCGCATCACCGCGTACTTCGCCAAGGCAGTCGGCGTGTACCCCGGCTCCGAGGTCAAGGTGCTGGGCATCGGGGTCGGCCGGATCACCGCGGTCGAGCCGCGCGGCGATCGGGTGCGGGTGGACATGACAGTCGACGACGGCATCGAGATCCCCGCGAACGCGAGCGCCGTGGTGGTCGCGCCGTCGCTGGTCAGCGACCGCTACGTGCAGCTGACCCCGGCCTACGACGGCGGCGGCCCGCTGCTGGCCGACGGGACGACGATCCCGCTCGCCCGCACGGACACCCCCGTCGAGCTGGACGACCTGACGAAGAGCGTGAACGACCTCGCGACCGCGCTCGGCCCGAACGGCGCCAACTCGGCCGGTGCGTTGTCGGACGTGCTGGACACGGCCGCCGCCAACCTGTCCGGCAACGGCGAGCTGTTCGGCCGCACGATCCGCGCGCTGTCGGACGCGACCGACGCGCTGTCCGGCACGCGCGGCGACCTGTTCACGACCGTGGACAACCTGTCCCGCTTCACGAAGGCGCTGGCGGACAGCGACACGCAGGTCCGCGCGTTCAACGACAAGCTGGCCGACGTCACCGGCTACCTCGCCGACGACCGCGACGAGCTCGGCACCGCGCTGTCGTCGCTGGGCACCGCGCTCGGCGACGTCAAGGGGTTCATCGGGCAGCACCAGGGCAAGATCAGCTCCAACGTGGACAAGTTGACGGGGGTAACGCGGGCGCTCGCGGACCAGCGGGCGGCGATCGCGGAGATCCTGGACGTGGCGCCGCTCGCGATGTCGAACTTCCTGTCCACGTACGACGCCGCGTCCGCGTCGTTCGCGATCCGCGGCAACCTCAACGAGCTGACCTACCCGCCGGTGCTGATGCTGTGCCGGACGGTCGAGGCGGGCACGCCGAAGCAGCTGCCGAAGACGCTGACCGACCTGTGCGAGCGGCTCGCGCCGTACCTCGACGGGACGCTGCGGCTGCCGTCGGCCGCCGAGGCGCTCGCCGCCTTGCAGCAGGGCAAGCTGCCGCCGCTGCCGGTGCCGCTGGTCGGCCTCGCCGGGCCGTTCCCGGGTGGTGGTCCGCGATGAGACGGTTGCCGGTGCTGGCGTGCGTGCTCGTCCTCGCGGCGGGCTGCGGGTCCGGCGGGTTCGCCGGGATGTACCAGGTGCCGCTGCCGGGTGGCGCGGACGTCGGGGACCACCCGTACCGGGTCGTGGCGCGGTTCGGGGACGTGCTGGACCTGGTGCCGCAGGCGGGCGTGAAGGTCGACGACGTGGCGGTGGGCCGGGTCGAGAAGATCGAGCTGGCGCGCGACAACCGCACGGCCGTGGTCACGATGCTGGTGAACGGCGACGTACGGCTGCCGGCGAACTCGGGCGCGCAGCTGCGCCAGTCCTCGCTGCTGGGCGAGAAGTTCGTCGAGCTGAGCTCGGGCACCGCGGCGCCGGGCGAGCCGTCCGGGACGCTGCGCGACGGCGCGGTGATCCCGCTCGCGCGGACCGGCCGCAACCCGGAGATCGAGGAGGTGCTCGGCGCGCTGTCGCTGCTGCTGAACGGCGGCGGGATCGGGCAGCTGCACGACATCGTGACCGAGGTGAACGCGGCCCTTTCCGGCAACGAGCCGCAGATCCGGTCGGCACTGTCCAACATCGACACGATGGTCGGCACGCTCGACGACGAGAAGGCCGACATCGTCCGGGCGATCGACGCCATCGACCGGCTGTCGTCGAACCTCGCGAAGCAGACCGACGACATCGCGGCCGCGCTCGACAAGCTGGGGCCGGGCCTGAAGGTCGTGAACCGGCAGCGGAACTCCCTGGTGACGATGCTCGGTGCGCTGGAGCGGTTGTCGGACGTCGCGGTCGACACGGTGAACCGCGGCCGGGACGACATCGTGGCGGACCTTCGCCTGCTGCGGCCGGTCCTGGCCCGGCTGGCCGACGCGGGCGACGACCTGCCGGACTCGTTGCAGTTCCTGGTGACCTATCCGTTCACGGACTACTTCCTGAACGCGGTCAAGGGCGACTACGTCAACGTGGACGTGAAGTTCGACCTGGACCTGTCGGTGCTGCTGGAGAACCTCCGGAACGCGAGCACGCCGCTGGTGCCGCTGCCCGGCGGCGCCGCGCCAGGCTCCCCGGCGCCCTTGCCGGTGCCCGTGTTGCCGTCGCCGTCCGTGCCGCCCGCCGGTGGGCTGGCCGGGCTGCTCGGGTCGCTGCTCGGGGGTGGTGGCTGATGCTGGCGCGCGGCACGAAGGTCCGGCTGTTCCTGTTCTCGCTGATCGCGGTCGTCGGCATCGGGTACGTCGGCGGCACGTACGCCGGGCTCGACCGCCTGCTCTGGCCGACGGGCTACCGGGTGACCGTGCGGTTCGCGGACTCGGGCGGCATCTTCCCGAACGCGGAGGTGACCTACCGCGGCGTGACCGTGGGGCGGGTGTCCGACCTGCGGCTTTCGGACGACGGGATCGACGTGATCCTGAGCATCGGCGACTCGGCACCACAGATTCCCGCGTCGGCGTCCGCGGTGGTGGCAAACCGGTCGGCGGTCGGCGAGCAGTACGTCGACCTGGTGCCGCCTTCAGCCGCGGGTCCGTTCCTGGACGACGGCTCGGTGATCCCGCGCTCGCGGACGTCGCTGCCGTCGGCCCCGGAGACGCTGCTGTCCAACGTGGACGCCCTGGTGGCGAGCGTGCCGCGCGGCTCGCTGCGCACGACCGTCGACGAGCTGGACAAGGCGTTCCGCGACACCGGGCCCGCGCTGCGGCGCCTGCTGGACGGTGCCGGCGCCCTGACGGCGACGGCGAGGTCCCACCTGCCGGCGACGACCTCGCTGCTGTCCTCCGGCCGGGTGGTCCTGGCGACGCAGGCGGCGCAGTCGTCGGAGATCACGTCGTATTCCGCGCACCTGCGGCAGCTGGCCGCGCAGCTGAAGAAGTCCGACCCGGACATCCGCCGGGTGCTCGCAAATGCGCCGGCGGTGGCGGCCCAGGTGAACGACATCCTGCGCACGTCGGGCCGGGAGCTGAGCCTGATCATCGCGAACCTGCTGACGACGACGTCGGTCACCACGTCGCGGACGGACGCGCTGGAGCAGCTGCTGGTGGCGTTCCCGATCGTCACGGCGACGGCCCCGGGCGCCAACCCGGACGGCACCGGGCATCTCGGCCTGGTCCTGACGTTCAACGACCCGTTCTCCTGCACGCGCGGCTACGAGGGCACGCACCAGCGAGGCGCCGACGACCTCGGCGACGTCCCGCCGAACCAGCAGGCCTACTGCGCGGAGCCGCCCGGCAGCCCCATCGGCGTGCGCGGCTCGCAGAACGCCCCGTTCGCCGGCAAGCCGGTCGAGGTCCCGCCCCCGTCGGAGGCCCCGTCCCCGACGGCCGTCCCGGACATGCCAGCCCTGCCGGGCACGCTGACAGCGCCCGGCAACCGCCCGGCCAGCCTCCCCATGCTCCTGGGCCTGCCCGGCTGACCCCGCGAGTCCAACACCCAGCACCCGCGAGTCCAACGCTCGCGACGGGTGAGTCCAACGGTCCAGCGCGTTCGCGAAGGTCAGACTCGCGGGTCCGGAACGTTGGACTCGCGGGTCCGGAGCGTTGGACTCGCGGGTCCGGAGCGTTGGACTCGCGGGGTCAGGTCAGGATGAGGCCGCTCGTCGGCACTCCGGTGCCCGCGGTCACGAGGACGTGGGACACGCCCGCGATCTGGTTCGCGGCGGTGCCGCGGATCTGGCGGACCGCCTCCGCGATGCCGTTCATGCCGTGGATGTACGCCTCGCCCAGCTGGCCGCCGTGCGGGTTCAGCGGTAGGCGGCCGTCAAGCTCCAGGGCGCCGTCCGCGATGAACGACGGCGCCTCGCCCGGACCGCAGAAGCCCAGCTCCTCCAGCTGCACCAGCACGAACGGCGTGAAGTGGTCGTACAGCACCGCCACCGACACGTCCGCCGGTCCGAGGCCCGACTGCGCCCACAGCTGCCGCGCCACGAGACCCATCTCCGGCAGGCCGACCAGCGACGGCCGGTAGTAGGAGTTCATCGAGAACTGGTCCGGGCCGCTCCCCTGCGCCGCCGCGTCGATCACGGCGGGCACGGCCGGCAGGTCGCGCGCACGGTCCACAGTGGTCACGACGAGCGCCACGCCGCCGTCGCTCTCCTGGCAGCAGTCCAGCAGGCGCAACGGTTCCACGATCCACCGCGACGACTGGTGGTCCTCGAGGGTGATCGGCCGGTCGTGGAACCACGCGCGCGGGTTGGTGGCCGCGGCACGTCGGTCGGCGACCGCGACCCGGCCGAAGTCGAGGGAGGTGGCGCCGTAGGTGTGCATGTACCGCCGCGCGAACATCGCCACCGCCGCGGCCGGCGTGCCCAGGCCCATCGGGTAGTGCCAGCTGTTGTCGATGCCCGTGGACGTCGAGGCGGCCGCGGCGCCCGCCTGGACCCGGCCGAACCGGCTTCCCGACCGCTCGTTGAACGCCCGGTAGCAGACCACGACCGACGCCACGCCGCTCGTCACCGCGAGCACCGCCTGCTGCACGATCGCGCACGCCGCCCCGCCGCCGTGCGGGATCCGGCTGAAGAACGACAGCGCCGGCACGCCGAGCTCGCGCGCCACGGCGATCTCCGCGTTGGCGTCCATGGCGAACGTCACCATGCCGTCCACATCGGACGGCGACAGGCCGGCGTCGGCCAGGGCCGCGCGGGTGCACTCGGCCGCCAGCCGCAGCTCGCTGCGCCCGGAGTCCTTTGAGAACTCCGTCGCACCGATGCCCACGATCGCCGCCGACCCCGCGATGTTCATACCGCCACCCGGACCGTCCCCGTGAGATGGTCGCCCAGGCTGTTGCGCCCGACCACCTCGACGACACACTCGCCGCCCGACACCGACGCGACCCGGCCGGTGAACGTCAGCGTCTCGTGCGCGTAGCACGGCACGCCCAGCCGGATCGAGATCTGCCGCACCAGCGCGGACGGGCCGGCCCAGTCCGTCACGAACCGCTGAACCAGTCCCGTGTCGGTCAGGATGTTCAGGAAGATGTCCTTCGACCCGCGCGCCACGGCCAGATCCCGGTCGTGGTGCACGTCCTGGAAGTCCCGCGTCGCGAGCGCGGTCGACACCACGAACGTCGGCGTCACCTCGATCACCAGCGGCGGCAGCTCCGCACCGACGGCGATGCCACGGCCGGTCATCGCGGCCGCCACACCGGCATCGTCAGCTCGTCGTCGACGCGCACGAAGCCGGCCGACACCGGCAGCCCGACCCGCACGTCCGGCGGCGGCACGTCCACCAGCTCCGCGAGCATCCGCACCCCTTCCTCGAGCTCCACCAGCGCCACCACGAACGGCGGCGTCCGCCCCGGGACCGGCGGGTGGTGGTGCACCACGTAGCTGTAGACCTCGCCGCGCCCGGACGCGACCACGAACTCCGGCTTCGTCTCCCCGCACGACGGGCACATCGGCCCCGGCGGGTGCCGCAGCTCGCCGCAGCCGCCGCACCGCTGGATCCGCAGCTCCCCGCGCGCCGTGCCGACCCAGAAGAACTCCGTGTCCCGGTTGACGCTCGGGCGGATGAGGTCCGGCGACGGCCCGTTGGCAGGCCGGAACTTCAGGATCCGGAACAGCATCTCCGCCACCGGCTCCTCGCCCACGTACCAGGTGCTGCGGGTCGTCACGAACCAGCCCTCGCCGAGTGCGGTCCTCTTCGGACCGGTCACGTCCGCCAGGCGCGCGGTCACCTCGACCGTCTCGCCCGGACGGAGGTAGCGGTGGTAGGTCTGCTCGCTGTTCGTCGCCACCACGGACGTGAAGCCGGCCTCGTCCAGCACCGCCACCATCGCGCCCAGCGGGTCGTCGTCCCCGCGGACGCCGTGCAGGCCCGGCATCGTCCACACCTGCACCATGGCCGGCGGCGCGAGCGCGCCGGGCCCGGTGTAGGCGGGGTTCGTGTCGCCGATCGCCTCGACCCAGTTGTTGATCATCGGCAGGTTCACCGGGTCGCGCCCGCGCCGCCGGGCGGACTCGCCGCGGGCCGCGACCTCGCGCGCGGCATCGTCGATGGGACCGGTCATCGAGGCACCCGGGGCAGGTCCAGGCCGGCGACCGCGATCAGCTCGCGCTGGATCTCGTTGACCCCGCCGCCGAACGTCAGCACGAGGTTGCGCTTGGCCTGCACGTCGAGCCAGTGCAGCAGCTCCGCCGTGGCGGGCTCCGCCGGGTCGCCGTGCGCGCCGACGACCTCCTCCAGCACGCGGCCGATCCACTGCAGCCGGTCCGAGGAGAACACCTTCGTGGCCGACGCGTCCGCCACCGACACCTCCGCTCCGGCCGCCGCGACCTGCCAGTTCAGCAGCTCGTTCACGCGCAGCGAGGCGAACGTCCTGGCGAGCGCCCGCCGCACGGCGGGCTCGCCGAGCAGCTCGTGGTCGCGGGCCCACGACAGGACCCGCTGGTACAGCGCCGCGATGCGTCCGGCTGGGCCGAGCATGACCCGCTCGTGGTTGAGCTGTGTGGTGATCAGCCGCCAGCCCGCGTGCTCGCCGCCGACGAGCATCGACGCCGGCACGCGCACGTCGGTGTAGTACGTGGCGTTCACGTGGTGCGCGCCGTCGCACGTGATGATCGGCGTCCACGAGAATCCGGGGTCGCTCGTGTCCACGATCAGGATCGAGATGCCCTTGTGCCGCGGCGCGCCCGGGTCGGTGCGGCAGGCGAGCCAGACGTAGTCCGCGTCGTGCGCGCCGGTCGTGAAGACCTTCTGCCCGTTGACCACGTACGAGTCGCCGTCGCGGACCGCGGCCGTGCGCAGCGACGCGAGGTCGGTGCCGGCCTCCGGCTCGGTGTAGCCGATCGCGAAGTGGATCTCCCCGGCCAGGATCTTCGGCAGGAAGAACGCCTTCTGCTCGGCCGTCCCGTATGCCTGCAGCGTTGGCCCGACCGTCTGCAGCGTCACGTACGGCAGCGGGACGTCCGCCCGCGCCGCCTCGTTGACGAAGATCTGCTGCTCCACCGGACCGAACCCGCGGCCGCCGTACTCGGCCGGCCAGCCGACGCCGAGCTTGCCGTCCCGGCCGAGCCGGCGCACGAGCGCGCGGTAGACCTCGCCGTGCCGCTCGGTCAGCATCCGCGCACGTTCCGAAGTGGACAGCAGGCCGTCGAAGTAGGACCGCAGCTCGTCGCGCAGCGCGCGCTGGCCGACGGTGAGCTCGATGTCCATGCGCTACCCCGCGATCCGCGCGCCGAGCCGCCCGAGGCGGTGCTCCGCGCCGCCGACGAGCCGGACGAGGTCCTTGACCGCCGCGTAGTAGCGGTGCAGGGGGTAGCTCGCGTCCACGCCGAGCCCGCCGTGCAGATGGTGGCACGTCTGCAGGGCGGCCGGCGCCTCGGCGGCGAGCCAGTACGCGGCCACCTCGAGGTCGTCGTCGGCCAGCCGCGAGCACGCCGCGAGCGATGCGAGGTGCAGCGTGCGGGCGGCGACGTAGACGTCCGCGATCTGCTGGGCGACCGCCTGGAACGTGGCCAGCGGCTTGCCGAACTGCTCGCGGGTCCGCACGTGCTCGGCGGTCAGCGCGAGCGCCCCGGCCAGGAGCCCGTCGCCCAGCGCGCACGCGCCGGCGAGCGAGATCCGCCGCAGGACCGCGGCGGCACCCCGCTCGCCCAGCCGCGGTGCGGCCACGCCGTCGAGCGCAACGGTGAACTCGGGCGCGCCGCTGGACGACGGCGTCCGGGTCAGCGCCACGCCCTCGGCCGCCGGATCCACGAGGTACAGGGAGTCGTCGGCAGGCACGAGGATCCGGTACGCCCGCGCCGCGTGCGGCACGCCGACGAGCCGGCCGGACAGCGCGCCGGCGAACGTCACGCTGCCGCGCAGCCCGGCGGTCAGCACCCGGTCGCCGGTCGCTACCTCGGCGAGCAGGTCGTCCTGCGCGGCGGCCGACCCGCAGCGGACCACCGGCAGCACGCCGAGCGCGAGCGTGGCCAGCGCCGGCACCGCGGACGCGGCGCGGCCGACCTCGGTGAGCAGCACCGCGACCTCCGCCACGCCGAGCCCGTCGCCGTCGAGCCGCTCGGGGAGCGCGAACGAGAGCAGCCCGGCCTGGCCGAGCGCCTTCCACGTGGCGTCCACATCGGACTCTCGGGTCAGCGCGTCACGGGCCAGCCGCGCGATGGCCCGCTGGGTCTCGTCGGGCGCGAAGTCCATCAGTGCTTCTCCCTTGGCAGGCCGAGGATCCGCTCGCCGACGACGTTGCGCAGGACCTGGGTCGTGCCGCCGGCGATCGACAGGCAGCGGGCCAGCAGGAACTCCCGCACCTCGGGGCCGGCGGCGGCGCCCGCGGTGCCGAGCAGCTCGACCGCCGCCTCCGCGACGTCCTGCCGGTGCCGCACGCCGACGAGCTTGCACACGCTCGAGGCCGGCCCCGGGTCCCGCCCGCCGAGCCGGCGCAGCGTCGCCCGGTGGGCCACGAGCGACACCGAGAGGCCCTGTGCCACCAGCGCGCCGAGCCGCTCCCGGGTGCCGTCGTCGACGTCGTGTCCGGCGAGCGCGAGCAGCCGCTCCACCGCCTCGCCCAGCGCGGAGCCCGCGCCGAGCGCGACTCGCTCGTCGGCGAGCGTCGTGCGAGCGAGGGCCCAGCCGCCGTTCACCTCGCCGACGACGCAGTCGTCCGGCACGAACACGCCGTCGAGGAACACCTCGTTGAACCGGGCGTCGCCGGTGATCTCGCGCAGCGGCCGCAGCGTGATCCCCTCGCTGCGCATGTCCACGAGGAAGTACGTGATGCCCGCGTGCTTGCCGGCCGCCGGGTCGGTGCGCGCGAGGCAGATCGCCCAGTCGGCCTCGACCGCCTGGGACGTCCACACCTTCTGCCCGGCCAGCCGCCAGCCACCCGGCGCGCGCACCGCCTTCGTGCGCAGCGACGCGAGGTCCGAGCCCGCGCCCGGCTCGCTGAACAGCTGGCACCAGCGCAGCGTGCCGCGCAGGGTGGGCAGCACGAACCGCTCCTGCTGCTCCACCGTGCCGTGCCGCAGGATCGTCGGCGCCGCCCACGCGCCCACCACGAGGTCTGGCCGGTGGATCCCGGCGCACGCCAGCTCCTCGTCGATCACGACCTGCTCGCGGGGCGACGCGGCGAGGCCGTAGGGCATCGGCCAGTGCGGCACGAGGTAGCCGGAGTCCGCGAGCCGGGTGCGGCGCTCGTCCGCCGGCAAGCCGGTCAGCGACGCCGCGAACGTCCGGGCCGCCAGCCGGGTGTCATCGGCGGGCACGGAGCCGGACACCTCCGCCGTCAGCGTCCGGCGGGCGCCGGCCAGCGCCAGATCCGCCACCTCCCGCCGCCAGCGCCCGCCGCCACCCGCGAGCTGGCGGTCCGCGACCGCGCGGCGCAGGTACAGGTGCGCGTCGTGCTCCCAGGTGAACCCGATGCCGCCCAGCACCTGGACGCAGTCCTTAGCGTTGTCGACGGCGGCGTCGAGCGCGAGCGCGGCGGCCGCCGGCGCGGAGAGCGAGCTGGGGTCGCGGGCCGCGTCCCAGGCCAGCGCGCCCGCCTGCTCGGCGCGGCAGAGCATCTCCGCGCACAGGTGCTTGACCGCCTGGAACGAGCCGATGGGCCGGCCGAACTGCTCGCGTACCTTCGCGTACCCGACGGCCGTGCGCAGGCACCACCGCGCGACCCCGGCGGCTTCGGCGGCGAGGAGCGTCGCGGCGAGGGTGGTGACGTCCGGCCGCTCGCCGAGGACCCGCGTGGCGCCGACCGCGACCCGGTCGAGCGTGACGCGGCCCAGCGGCCGGGAGAAGTCCACCGGCTCCACTGTGGACACTGGCGAGCCGGGCTCGAGCACGAACCAGACGGTGCCGTTCCCGGCGCGGGCGGGCAGGAGCAGGTAGGCGTCCGGGTGGGCGCCGAGCACGAGGTCGGAGGTGCCGTCGACGACGAGGCCGGTGCCGGTGCGGGTCGCGACGACCGAGCCGGGCTCGAGTGCGACGCCCGCGGTGGCGGACCCGCCGGCGAGGCGGGCCACGGCGTCCTCGGCCGGCGTGCCCGCCAGCACGAGTGCGGCGAGCACGGTCGGCAGGACCGGCCCGGGCACCAGGTCCTCCGCGGCCTGCTCGAGCGCGGCGGCCTGGTCGACCAGCGCGGCGCCGACGCCGCCGAGCCGCTCCGGCAGAGCCATCGCGAACAGCCCGAGCGTGGCGAGATCCGGCCAGTGCGCCCGCCAGTCGCCCGGTGGCGCGGCGCCCGGCTCGAGTGCGCGAACGGTCGCCAGCACGCTCGCCCGTTTCGACACGTCATGTACCGAGTCCTGGATCGCCAGCTGGACCTCGGTGATCGCGATGGACACGCGAGTCAGTGAGCGGGAGCGACGGAGCGTTCGCCGTCTGGACCGGCGAGCCCGCGCAGGCCCGGGGAACGAGCGCCGAGCACGCGAGGAGGGAAGACGGCGAGAAGCGCAGGAGCGGAGCGAACCATGCCGGTCAGTATAGAACGTGTTTCAGTTTCACCCATCACACGACGGCGAGATCCGTTAGGTAAGCTAGCGATCACCTAGCTGGAACACGTTTCGACAGGGGACCGGACCGATGGCACGACCGCGCAGCTCGGGAGCCAACGCGCTGAGCACGCTCACCGACGACGAGCTCGGCTCGGCGGCGCAACGCGACCGGCGCAAGAGGATCCTCGACGCGACGATCGCGCTCGCGTCCAAGGGCGGGTTCGAGGCCGTGCAGATGCGGGCCGTCGCGGAGAAGGCGGACGTCGCGCTCGGCACCCTCTACCGGTACTTCCCGTCCAAGATCCACCTGCTCGTGTCCGGTCTCGCGCGCGAGCTCGAGCGGGGCCAGGAGCGCGCCGGGCGCGCGACGGTCCCGGGCGACACCGCCTACGAGCGGCTGCTCGTCGTGCTGAGCCGCATCACCCGGGCCATGCAGCGCGACCCGAACCTGACCGAGGCCATGACCAGGGCGTTCATGTTCGCCGACGCGTCCGCATCGTCCGAGGTGGACGCGGTGGCGAAGCTGATCGAGCGGATGTTCACCCGCGCCCTGCACGAGGGTGAGTCCACCGCGGAGGACCGCGCGATCGCCCGGGTGATCGGCGACGTGTGGCTGTCCAATCTGGTCGCCTGGGTGACCCGGCGCGCGTCGGCGAGCGACGTCGCGGACCGGCTGGAGCTGACCGTCCGGCTGCTGATCAGGGACCGCGGATAGGCCACCCGGACGGCGGTCGACGGCGATCTTCCGTCGCGGCATGCTGACGGCGTGTCAACCGAACAGAAGACCGCGTTCGATCTCATCGGCCGGCGCTACGACGAGTCCTTCGTCGAGCGGGACGCGCAGCTCGGCGAGGGTGCGTGGTTGCTGGGACAGCTGGGCCGGCCGGCCAGGGTGCTGGACCTGGGCTGCGGTAGCGGGCTACCGACCGCGAAGCAGCTGCTCGACGCGGGCGTCGAGGTCGTCGGGACCGACGAGTCCGCGGTGATGCTGGAGCTGGCCGAGACCCAGGCGCCCGGCGGGCAGTACCTGCACCGCGATCTGCGCGACCTGGCCGACCTTGGGGAGTTCGACGCGGCCGTCGCCTTCTTCTCGTTGATCATGCTGCCGAAGGCGGACATCCCGCCGCTGCTGCGTGGCGTGCGCGAGCTGCTGCGCGGTCCGCGGCTGCTGCAGATCGCGATGGTGCTGGGCGACTTCGACCGGTTCCCGATCAGCTTCCTCGGCGTGCCGACCGAGGTATGCGCGTACCCGCCGGACGAGCTGCGGCAGGTCGTCGAGGACGCGGGGTTCGAGACCATGGAGCTGCGCGAGGTCGCGGCGGAAGCGGAGCCGAACCGCATCGAGGTGCAGATCTACCTGCGCGCGCGGGCCGTCTGAATCCGGGCGACCCAGCGCCGCGCCAGTGATCTGACGCGGTTGATCACTGCGAGAAAGGGCTGGCTAGACCCACTCGGCCCGCGAAAGCGCGGCGCGGAGCTTCGCGAGTGCGCGGTGCTGGGTCACCCGGACCGCTGTCGGCGTCAGGCCGACGGTGCTTGCGGTCTCCTGGGCGGACAGGCCGACGATGAGGCGTAGCCGCAGGATCTCCCGCTGACGCGGGGGCAGCGTGGCCAGCAGGTCGGTGAGGCGGTCCCGCAGGTCGGCAGCCATGATCAGCTGCTCCGGGCTCGCGCTGACGTCGACGCCGTCAGGCACGTCGGCCGACGGGTCGGACCGGTCGCGACCGGCGCGGCGGTAGTGGTCGGCGACCTTGTGGGCGGCGATGCCGTACACGAAGGGCAGGAACGACTCGGGCTCGTCGTTGTACCGGCCGAGCGCGCCGAGCACCGCGACGCAGATCTCCTGGGCGACGTCGTCCGCGGACGAGTACGCCGAACCGCTGCGGCCGATCCGTGACCGGCAGTAACGAACTATCGCCGGTCGAATCCACGTGAACAGGGTCGCGACTGCGTCCTGCTCGCCCCTCATGGACGAGACGACGAGCTCGTGGAACGCGGCGCTCTTGAGCCTCGCGAAGATTTCCGTGGCGTCAGACGAGATGACCTGCATGTGAGTGATACTCGTAAAGTGGTTGTATCTGGAACAGAGTCAAAAGGCCCTGTCCGCATAGCGCACTTGCACCCGGTTCCCCGACCGGCCGGTGACTACTCTCGGGTACCGGCCGCGACCTCACTCGGACCTATCTGAACAGAACCACGGTGATCGACTCTCGAACACTACGCGTGTGGGAACGGATCGCGGAGTACTCCGGCACCCGGAACACTCCGCTGTCACTGCGCACCGTCTGCGCGGTCTGCGTCGACCTCACCGGCATGAGCGGCGCCTGGGTCAGCGGCCTTCCCGGGTCCGCGGGCCCGGCCATCGCCACCGATCCACTCGCCGAAACCCTGTCCGACCTGCAGGTTCTGCTCGGCGAGGGACCCGCTGCGGACGCGGTCAAGGACGGCAGGCCGGTGGCCGTGACGGACGTGGCGACGGTGGCGAGCCGGCGGGTCTGGCCGCTGTTCGCGCGGGCCGCCGCGGACTCGGGGGCGCGCGCGATGCTGGTCCTGCCCATCCGGGTCGGTACGGCGACAATCGGACTGTTCGGTCTCTATTCACGCGTTCCGACGGTGCTCGTGACGTCGCAGCGCGCGGAGGTCGACGCGTTCGCCGGGGTGGCGCTCGGCCTGTTGCTCGACGGCGTTCATCACTCTCCGTCCGACCTGCGCCGACACGTTCCCGACGGCTGGTCGCCCGTCCATCCGGAGATCCACCAGGCCACCGGAATCGTGTCCGTCCAACTGGGTCTCGACGTCGCCGAGGCACTCGTGTGCCTGCGAGCGCATGCGTATGCGCAGGCAAGACCCCTTTTGGAAATTGCGCGCGAAATTGTCACGCGTCGGCGTCGTTTCCGGCCGAATACTTCCGAACCCGGCATTGGGGCCCCATAACTGATAGTGCCGGTCGTACGCTTGCCTCGTGACCAGCACGCCTGTCGAAGAGCTGGCCGAGACCTTTGTGGAGCTCGCCGACGCCGTGGTCGACGAGTTCGAGCTCGACCACTTCCTCAACCTGCTCGCGGACCGCTGCGTGCGCCTGCTCGACGTGTCCGCGGCCGGGTTGTCGCTGGTCGACGAGGGTGGCCGGACCAACGCGGCCGGTGCCTCGGACGACCGGACGATGGTGCTGGCACTGCTCGAGGACGGTCCCGGGCCCGCCTGCTGCCGCTCGGGCGCGCCCGTCGTCGTGCCCGACCTGGCGCGGACGGCGCTGCGCTGGCCGGAGTTCACGAAGACCGCGACGGCGGCCGGGTACGCCGCCGCGCACGCCGTCCCGATGCGGCTGCGCGCGAACGTGGTCGGCGCGCTGACGTTGTTCCGGGCGGCGCCCGGCGAGATCGACAAGGTCACCGACCGCGTCGCGCAGGCCATGGCCGACCTCGCGACTATCGGCCTGGTGCAGGTCAGGGAGCTGCGCCGGCAGCAGGACCTCGCCGCGCAGCTGCAGCACGCGCTGTCCAGCCGCATCGTGATCGAGCAGGCAAAGGGCGTGACCGGTGAGCGGCTGGGGCTGGGCATGGACGCCGCGTTCGAGGCGCTGCGCCGCTACGCGCGCAGCCACAACCTGCGGATCGCCGACCTCGCGTGCGCGATCGTGGACGGTTCGTTCGACACCGGACAGCTGCCGAACGGGACCGGCGGGAACAAATCGGACGGGCATTGAAGCCGGGTCCGCGGGCGCGTTTATAACGGAAGCGGTTGCCGGGTTAACCCCGGAGGGTGAGCTAGCCGGCGGACGGGGTCAGGCGGTCGATCGAGTCCCGCATGTGCGTGTCGATCAGCCGGAGTAACTGCTCCTCGTCGCCGTCGGAGATGGCGTCCACGAGCACCCGGTGCTCGGTGACGAGCTCGTGCGGCTCGGGGTAGTGGTCCTGCAGCGCGGCCAGGCACATCCGCGTCTCCACCAGCAGCGTCTGCGCCATCCGCTCCAGCCGCGAGTTCCCCGAGCAGCTGACCAGCGCGAGGTGGAATGCCTGGTCGGCATCGCTCATCGCGTTGCGGTCGGCGGACTCGGCGGCGGCCACCAGGTTGTCGAGCGCCTCGGCCAGCCGCACCACTGCCTCGCCGCGGTTGCCGTGCATGATCAGCTGGCAGGCCGCCCGCTCGATCGCGAGCCGCGCGAGGTAGATGTCGCGCACGTCCTTGGCGTCGAGGTCGATGACGAACAGGCCACGGTGCCGCTCGCCCCGCAGCAGCCCTTCCTGGACCAGCCGCTGCATGGCCTCCCGCAGCGGGCCCCGGCTCACCTCGAACCGCGCGGCGAGCTCCGCCTCGCCGAGCTGGGTCCCGGGAGCGAACACCCCGTACATGATCGCGGACCGCAGCTGGTCGGCGATGAGCTCCGCCGTCGACTGTCTGGCGACCGGTTCGAGCTCACCCAGCTCACTCACGACGCCCCTCGCACGCTTCGCTCATACGCCCCCGCTTCCTCTCCACCTATGCGGCGAACAAGGCGCCCAGCCCGGGTCGCGGCGCGGTGTCACCCACGAGCCGCAGCCCCTCCCAGACACTCACCTGGTTCGCGGTCAGCACCGGCTTGCCCAGCCGCTGCTCCAGATCTTCCAGCCACGCCACCGTGTGCAACGCGGTGTCCGGCACCAGCACGGCCTCCGCGTCCGGGTGGTCGTTGGCCGCGACGAAGTCGAGCACGTCCTCCCGCCCGAGGGCGCCCACCTCCGCCGCCGTGATGATGCCCCGGCAGGACAGCGACACCACGTCGATGCCCGCCTTGCCCAGGAACTCGGCAAAACTGTCGGCCACGTCCTGCGGGTAGGTCGCGGCGATCGCGACCCGGCGCAGCCCGAGGTGCTTCACGGCGTTGACGAAGGCGAACGACGTGCTGGACGCCGGCACGCCGGCCGCCTCCCGAACGCCGGCGACCTGGGCCTCCGCGCCGTCCCATCCGAACACGAAGCTGCCGCTGGTGCACGCCCACACCGCGGCGTCCACGCCCATCGACCGCAGCTCGCGGGCGCCGTCGGCGAGCACCTCCGGCCCGCCGATGTCGAGCAGCGCGTCGATCCGGTGCGCATCCTCGCGCATGAGCGTGTGCACTACGGGCAGGCGCGTGGCCCGGCCCGAGTCGGCGAGCAGCCGCTCCATGGTCGGGTATTCGTCCTCGGCGCTGTAGCCGGGGTAGAGGAAACCGACGGTGAGGCTCATGGTGGTCGACTATCCTATATAGATCAGGCGGCGTGTGTTTCGTTGATCTGGGCGAGCCACTGGCCGGCGGCCATCATCGGCGAGTCGATCTGGCGCAGCGCCGACCACATGGTCACCTGGTTCGCGGTCAGCACCGGCTTGCCGAGCCAGCGCTCGAGCGGCCCGATGATGTCGTAGGTCGGCACGTTGGTGCAGCTGATGAAAAGCCCGTCGGCCTCCGGCACGTCCACGGCGGTGACCGCCTGGACGATCTCGGCGTAGCCGACCTTCCAGATGTGGTCCAGCAGCCCGAGACCGACGCTCGACACGACCTCGACGCCGTACTCGCCGAGGAAGCCGAGCAGCCGGTCGGTGACGCTGTCGATGTAGGGGGTGACGACCGCGATCCGTCTCAACCCGAGCACGCGGATGGCCTCGATCAGCCCACCGGACGTGGTCGTGGCGGCGGGCGCGCCGGCGGCCAGCATGCTCGCGGTCAGCGCGCGCTCGCCGGCCATGCCCCCGACGAAGCTGGCGGACGCGCAGGCGTAGGTGACGACGAGCGGCTCGGGCGCGAGTACGTCGGCGGTCGCCCGGCGCACGCGGTCCGGATCGCTCAGCTCGGCGGCCATCTCCACGGTCACCGGCACCGGCACGAACGGCAGCCTGGTGACGTACAAGGAGATGTCATCCGGCGCCCAGCGCCACAGTTCGCGATCCAGCGCGAAGTCGAACGGCGCGACGACGCCGACTCCGCGCTGCGTGACGAGCTCCGGGCCGATGATCTCCACGGCCCTGTCTCTCTGGTACGACATGCCGCCCGCCCGTCAGTCGTCGAGTCGTTGATACACCAGCCGTTCACCGACGCTGCCGGATCGCCAGACGTCGTTACACGCTTCCGCCATGGCCGGCAGGCCTTCCACGATGGACGCGTAGACATTTCCCGGTACCCAGCCGACATCGCCGTTCAGCAGGATGTTGTTGCGGCCGTAGAAGATCGCCAGGTCGATGACACCGGGCAGGGACTCGAGGCCCTTCTCCTCCTTGAAGGCGCGGTCCAGCATGCCGCCGTGGAAGTCGAAGAACACCACGTCGCCGGGGATGGGCGTGACGGTCGGATTCTCCAGCCCGATCGGCGCGTCGACGAAGCGCTCGACCATCGTGTAGACCTCGTTGCGGGCGTACTTGGCGTGGTGCACGGGACCTGCCTGCGGCAGCGCGTTCCACACGGCCTCACACGTGCGAGGAGCGTCCTTCTCCAGCAGCTGGGCGACGCAGGAGACGCCTCGGCGCTCCAAAGTGATCGTCATCAACCTCGACATCAGCAATCCCCGTGGTCATGCAGCACCTGTAGTTCTTGACTTGCTCTCCCGCGGGCTGCAGCGACCGCGCCGATTGTTGACAATCATACGAGTGGCTCTTAGCGTGTCAATCCCTCGCCGCTCCCCACGCACGGACCACTCGTTGAGGGGAGCATGGGCTCATGACTTCACCACGCTCCGCGACCGTCGTCATCCTGCACCCGCAATCGGGTGACCCCGGGAAGCCACCCGACACCGGCGGCCTCGAGGACCTGGCCGACGTGCGGTACGCGACCGGCAACGACCTGGTCAGCGCGCTGCCAGGCGCCGACGTGCTGTTCGTCTGGGACTTCCGCTCGCACGCGCTGGCAACGGCCTGGCCAGCCGCGGACGCGTTGCGCTGGGTGCACGCCGCCAGTGCCGGAGTCAACCACGTTCTGTCACCCGAGGTGGTGTCGAGCGAGGTGGTCGTGACCAATTCACGAGGCATCTTCGATGAACCGATGGCCGAGTACGTGCTCACTTTGGCCCTCGCGCTCGCCAAGGACCTGCCCGGCACGGTCCGGCTGCAGCGGGACCGGCGCTGGCGGCACCGGGAGTCCGAGCGGCTCGGCGGCCGGCACGCCCTCGTCGCCGGCACCGGTCCGATCGGCCGGGCCATCGGGCGCAAGCTCGCGGCGGTCGGCATGACCGTGACCGGGATCGGCCGGCGAGCGCGCGAGACCGACCCGGACCTGGGCTCCGTGCTCCCGATGGACAGGCTGGCCGACGGGCTCGCCGAGGCGGACTACGTGGTGCTGGCCGCGCCGCTGACCGAGCAGACCCGCGGCATGATCGACACGGCCGCGCTGTCCGTGATGAAACCGACCGCGCGGTTGATCAACGTCGGCCGCGGGCCGCTCGTGGTGCAGGACGACCTGGTCGAGGCGCTGGCCGCCGCCCGGATCGCGGGGGCGGCGCTGGACGTGTTCGCCGCGGAGCCGCTGCCCGAGTCCTCGCCGCTGTGGACGATGGAGAACGTGATCGTCTCCCCGCACATGTCGGGCGACGTGGTGGGGTGGCGGTCGGAACTGGTAGCACTGTTCCAGGACAACCTGACGAGGTATCTGGACGGCCGGCCGCTGCGCAACGTCGTGGACAAGCAGCGGGGGTACGTCCGGGAGGGAGCATCGTGAGCGAGAGCGGCGCAGCGGAGCGAACAGAGGAGACACAGTGACTGCCGAGCTGTCCGCGACCGAGATGCTCGCCGCCTACCGCGACGGCAGCCTGTCCCCCGTCGACGTCGCCCGCGACGCGCTGGACCGCATCGCCGCCGTCAACGACGCGGTGAACGCCTACTGCCTCGTCGATCCGGAGAGAACGCTCGCGGAGGCGGAGGCGTCGGAGAAGCGCTGGCGGGCCGGCGAGCAGCAGGGCCTGCTCGACGGCGTCCCGGTGTCCATCAAGGACATCCTGCTCCGCCGCGGCTGGCCGACGCTGCGCGGTTCGTACACGGTGGACCCGAACCAGCCGTGGGACGCCGACGCCCCCGCGGTCGCCCGGCTGCGCGAGCACAACGCCGTACTGGTCGGCAAGACCACCACGCCGGAGCTCGGCTGGAAGGGCGTCACCGACAGCCCGCTCACCGGCATCACCCGCAACCCTTGGGACGTAACGAAAACGGCCGGCGGCTCCAGCGGCGGCGCGTCCGCCGCGGTGGCCACGGGCACCAGCCCGATCTCCATCGGCACCGACGGCGGCGGCTCGATCCGCATCCCGGCGGCGTTCAGCGGCGTGTTCGGCATCAAGCCGACCTACGGTCTCGTGCCGCTGTATCCGGCGAGCCCGTACGGCACGCTCGCGCACGTCGGCCCGCTGTCGTGGACGGTGGCGGACAGCGCGCTGGCGCTCGACGTGCTGTCCGGCCCGGACAGTCGCGATTGGACGGCCGGGCCGCGGCCGGAGCGGTCGATGCTGCAGACGCTGAAGTCGGGCGTGGACGGCATGCGGATCGCGTTCAGCCCCCGGCTGGGCTTCGCCGCCGTCGACCCGGAGGTGGCGGCGCTGGTGGACGACGCCGCGCACGTGTTCGCCGACCTCGGCGCGCGCGTCGAGCTGGTCGACCCGGCGATCATCGACCCGCTGGACGCGTTCCACACGCTGTGGTTCGCGGGCGCCGCCGCGTCCATCGTGGCACTCCGCCCCGAGCAGCGCGCCCGGCTCGACCCGGCGCTGCTGCAGGTCTGCGAGGAGGGCGCCACCCGCACGGCGCTGGACTACGTCGCCGCCACCGCCGTGCGCGCGGAGCTCGGCCGGATCATGGGCGAGTTCCACGAGCACTTCGACCTGCTGCTGACCCCGACCATGCCGATCGCCGCGTTCGAGGCCGGCGTCGAGGTGCCGACCGGGTCGCAGGAGGTGCGCTGGACCAGCTGGACGCCGTTCACCTACCCGTTCAACATGACCCAGCAGCCCGCCGCGAGCCTGCCCTGCGGGTTCACCTCGGCCGGGCTGCCGGTCGGGCTGCAGGTCGTCGGGCCGAAGCACGAGGACGCGCGCGTGCTGGCCGCGTGCCAGGCGTTCGAGCAAGCCCGCCCGTGGCAGGGAAAACGCCCCGCACTCGGGTGACAGGCCGCACATCGGCCCGCCGGCTGCCCTATCCTACTCTAGAGTAGGTACCGTTACTTTACTTGCGAGTAGGTAGGGGTGGTCGGGGTGTCGACCAGCGAAGGTCAAAGCGCCAAGCCGCAGCGGCGCACCGCCATCGGGGCCGCGATGTCGGTGCTCAACCGGCTCGGGGGCGCCCGCGTCGTCGAACGGCTGGGCATCAAGACCCCGGTCGACCGCGTCGTGTACCAGGCGACGAAGGCCGGCTTCACGGTGGCGAGCCGCTCGTTCAGCGCGGCCACGAAGCTGGCGAAGCCGAAGCGGCTGCCGGCGACGGGCAACAGCGGCGTGTTCGACCTCGACCCGACCGAAGAGCAGCAGCTGATCGCCGACACGGTCCGCGAGTTCGCCGCTGAGCAGGTGCGCCCGGCGGCCGCGGTGGCCGACGACAAGTGCGAGCCGCCGCCGGAGCTGCTCGCCACGGCGGCCTCGCTCGGCATCACGATGATCGGCGTCCCGGAGGACCTGGGCGGCGTGGCCACCGAGCGCTCGACGGTGACGAACGTGCTGGTCGCGTCCGCGCTCGCGGAGGGCGACATGGGCGTGGCGCTCGCGTGCCTGGCGCCCGCGGCGGTGTCGAACGCGCTCGTGTTGTGGGGCGACGAGACCCAGCAGGCGACGTACCTGCCGGCGTTCGTGGGCGGTTCCGATGGCGCCGACGTGCCGGGCGCCGCGCTCGCGATCCAGGAGCCACAGGCGCTGTTCGACCCGTTCTCCTTGCGCACCAAGGCGTACCGGACGGCGGGCGGGTTCGCGCTGGACGGCGTGAAGTCGCTCGTGCCGCGCGCGTCGGCCGGCGAGGTGTTCGTGGTGGCGGCCGACCTGGACGGGCGCGGGCCGGCGCTGTTCATCGTGGAGTCGTCCTCGGCGGGCCTGTCGGTCGAGCCGGAGCCGGCGATGGGCCTGCGGGCCGCGGGCACGGGACGGCTGACGTTGTCGCAGGTGCCGGTGCCGGCGTCGGCGCTGCTCGGCGGCGCGGACCCGGCGGTGTACGCGGACTGCGTGCGGCTGGCGCGGCTGGGTTGGTGCGCGCTGGCGGTGGGCACGGGCGCGGCGGTGCTGTCCTATGTGACCGGTTACGTGAATGACCGGGTGGCGTTCGGGGAGCCGGTGTCGCACCGGCAGGGGGTGGCGTTCAAGGTGGCCGACATCGGCACGGAGCTGGACGGGATGCGGCTGGTCACGTGGCGGGCGGCCGCGCGGGCGTCGCTGGGGTTGCCGTTCGCGCGCGAGGTGGCGCTGGCGCGGAGGCTGTGCGCGGACAAGGGAATGACGATCGGCAGCGACGGCGTGCAGTTGCTGGGCGGGCACGGGTTCGTCAAGGAGCACCCGGTGGAGCGGTGGTACCGCGACCTGCGGGCGGTCGGGCTGATGGAAGGCGCGGTGCTGGTGTGATCAACCTCGAGGTTCCGAAGAAGTTCACCACGCTGGTCGAGCAGGCCCGGCAGGCGGCCATCGCCTTCCTGCGCCCGAACTCGCGCAAGTACGACCGGGCGGAGCACACGTACCCGAAGGAACTCGACACGCTCGCGGCGCTGCTGGACGGCCTGTCGGCGTCCGGCCGTGGCGCCGGCACCGGTGGCGTCCGCCGCTCGTCCTCGTCCCGCAAGCGCGGCGAGGTCGTGAACGGCGGCAACATGTCGCTGGCCCTGGGCACGATGGAAATGTGCTGGGGCGACGCGGGCCTGCTGCTGTCGATGCCCCGCCAGGGCCTGGGAAACGCCGCGATCGCCTCGGTGGCCGACGAGGATCAGTTGGCGCGGTACAAGGGCAAATGGGCCGCGATGGCGATCACCGAGCCGGACACGGGTTCGGACTCGGGCGCCATCCGCACCACGGCGGTCCGCGACGGTGACGAGTACGTCCTCAACGGCGAGAAGATCTTCGTTACCTCGGGCGAACGGGCGGACTGCGTGGTCGTCTGGGCCACCCTGGACCGCGGCAAGGGAAAGGCGGCGATCAAGTCGTTCGTGGTCGACCGCGACACGCCCGGCTTCGAACTGGTGCGCCTGGAGCACAAGCTCGGCATCCGAGCGTCCGACACCGCGCATTTCCGCCTGGACAACGTCCGCGTCCCGGCGACGAACCTGCTGGGCTCGCCGGAGATCCTGCCGGACAAGGGCTTCGCGGGCGTGATGCAGACGTTCGACAACACCCGCCCGCTGGTGGCCGCGATGGCAGTGGGCATCGCCCGGGCCGCGCTGGAGGAAACCCGCCGCCTCCTGAGCGAAGCCGGCATAGAAGTTGACTACGACCGCCCACCGGCCGCCCAGTCCGCCGCGGCGGCCGCGTACCTGGAAATGGAAGCCGACTACGAGTCGATGTACCTCCTGACGCTGCAGGCGGCCTGGATGGCCGACAACGGCAGACCGAACTCGCTGCAGGCGTCCTACGCAAAGGCCAAAGCAGGCCGATCGGCGACGGCGATAACGCTGCGCTGCGTGGAGCTCTGCGGAAGCGTGGGCTACACGGAAACCGAACTGCTGGAGAAGTGGTCCCGCGACGCCAAGATCATGGACATCTTCGAAGGGACACAACAGATCCAGCAACTCATCATCGCCCGCCGCCTGCTCGGAAAGACGTCCGCAGAACTGAAGTGACCTGCTAAAACAGGCCCGTCGTCCGAATACCCGTCGACCGCAACCCGCGCCCGTACGAGGGAGGCAGCGGGAGACTGGAGCGTCAAGGGAGAAGCGTCAGCGTGTTGACGTGGCTGGGCCTGACAATCGTGAAGTGCCTCCGGTCGAGCGTCGCCACCTCGACCACCTTGAGACGTTCCGCCACCGCAACCACGGCGGCATCGCTCGTGCCGAGAGGCAGGTCGGCGTACTGCTCGACGAGCTCGGCCATGCGTTCGTAGTCGCTTGTGGTCAGCTCCACCGGTACGAAGTCACCAGCCGCCAGAGCCCGCAGAAAACTCGCTTCCACCCGCGGATCAAAGCGCCCGATGAGATAGCCGACCTCCGCGATGATCGGGGTCGGCACGAGGATCCGCTCGTTGTTCAGGCGCAGGCTCGTGAACAACTCGACGCAGCGGTGATGGTTGTTGTCCTTGTAGAGGGTAGCCGCCACCAGCGGCCCGGTGTCGCAGATGATCACGGGCTATCGGCCGAAGCCCTCGCGGAGCAGCTCGTCGACGCGGGAACTGGTGTCTGGCTCGCCAGCGGCACCCGCAAAGAAGGCCGGCGGCCACGGACGGTCATCCGACACTGGCCGCAGATGTCGCCGCATCTCGGCCAGAGCTTCGCCCACCTGGTCCTCCGGCAGGGCCTGGACCAGGCGCATCAGCTCATCTCGCTCCGCGCTCACAACGATCAGTCTACCGGGCATGGGTCTCGCGAACGACGCATCGGCGGCAGTGTGGCGAGCGCGGAAC
>NZ_DATBKY010000075.1:0-4266 GCF_036555685.1 Actinophytocola sp.
CTGCCCGAGTCCGCGGACGACCAGCGCCAGCAGATGGTCCAGAACGCGCAGGTCAAGTCCGACGCCTACACCGTGCTCAACCTGGACGTCGTGTGGACCGCCGAGTTCGCCGCGAACCGGTGGGTCGTCGAGCTGCCGAAGGACCAGTTCGACCTGGAGAACTTCCTCAAGCCGGCCGTGGACACCGCGACCTACGTCGACAAGCTCTACGCGGTGCCGGTGTACTCCGACGGCGGCCTGCTCTACTACCGCAAGGACCTGCTGCAGAAGGCCGGCGTCACCGAGGCCCCGAAGACGTGGGACGAGATGGAAGCCGACTGCAAGAAGGTCCAGGCGCTTCCCGAGGGCAAGGGCGTCGGCTGCTACGCGGGCCAGTTCGACAAGTACGAGGGTCTGACCTGCAACTTCTCCGAGGCCGTGCAGTCCGCTGGCGGCGAGGTCGTCGGTGAGGACGGCAAGCCGAACGTGAACACCCAGGAGGCCAAGGACGGCCTGAACTTCCTGGTCGACGGCGTCAAGACCGGTGCGATCCCGAAGGCCGCCATCACCTACCAGGAGGAGCCCGGCCGCCGCGCGTTCCAGGACGGCAAGCTGCTCTTCCACCGCCAGTGGCCGTACCAGTACGCGCTGGCCAACGCCACCGACGGCACCTCGAAGGTCGCCGGCAAGTTCGACGTCGCCCCGCTGCCCGGCAAGGACGGCCCGGGTGTGTCGACCCTCGGTGGGCACAACTTCGCGATCTCGGCGTTCGCCAAGAACAAGGCGACCGGCCTGGACTTCATCAAGTTCTTCTCGAGCGAGGAGAACGAGAAGTCCAACCTGCTCGCCACGTCGCAGGCGCCGACCCGCGCGAACCTGTACGACGACCAGGAGCTCATCCAGAAGTTCCCGTACCTGCCGACGCTGAAGGCCTCGATCGAGAAGGCCGTGCCGCGGCCGAAGGCCGTCAAGTACGGCGACGTCACGGCGGCCATCCAGGAGGCCGCGTACGGCGCGATGAACGGTGAGAAGTCGACCGATCAGGCGCTGAGCGATCTGCAGTCGAAGCTCGAAGAGCTGACTGCCAAGTAGCAGACAAGATGCCTGGCCGGGCGACATCGACAGTCGCCCGGCCAGGCGTCCCCTGGACGCGTAACAGGAGTTCGTCGTGACCGCGCCTGCTCTGCCGCCCGCCGCGGGCGGCAACGCCACCACCAGCCCACAACGCCACGGCCGGCTCGCAGCGATGCTGCTGACCCCCACGTTCGTGGTGCTCGCGCTGGTGATCCTCTACCCGCTCATCGCGGCCCTCCGCGAGTCGCTGTACAAGAAACAGGAAGGCCTCGACGAGAACGGCTTCGTCATCGAGGGCGACCAGTTCGTCGGCATCCAGAACTACACGGACGCCTTCAGCGGCGAGGCCGCCGGACGATTCTGGAACGCCTTCTTCAACACCACGTTCTTCACGATCGTCGGTGTGGCGATCGAGGTCGTCCTCGGCGTCGCGATGGCCCTGGTCATGCACCACGCGCTGCGCGGCAAGGGGCTCGTCCGGGCCAGCGTGCTGGTGCCGTGGGCGATCCCGACCGCGATGTCGGCGCTGCTGTGGCAGTGGATCTTCCAGGCCGACGGCATCGCCAACGAGATCCTCAACTCCCAGATCCTGTGGACGACGGAGGGCTTCCAGGCCAAGGTCGCGGTGCTGATCGCGGACACCTGGAAGACCGCGCCGTTCATCGGGCTCCTGGTGCTGGCCGGCCTGCAGATGATCCCGACCGAGGTCTACGAGGCCGCGCGGGTCGACGGCGCTGACGCCTGGACCCGGTTCTGGCGCATCACGCTGCCGCTGGTCAAGCCGGCGCTGCTCGTGGCGGTCCTGTTCCGCGTCATGGACGTGCTGCGCATCTTCGACCTGCCTTACGTCCTCATCGGACCCCGCAAGTCCTCGGTGGAGACACTGTCCATGCTGGCCGTCGACGACGCGAACCAGCTCAGGTACGGACCGGCGGCGGCGTACGCCACGATCCTGTTCGTCTACGTCGCCATCGTCGCGTACATCTTCGTCAAGCTGCTCGGCGCCGACCTGATCGGTGAGGCACGAGAGCGCGGCAAGGAGGGGAGGCGGCGCAAGGCCAGGGCCGCCGCCGAACCGGAGGAGAAGGAGGCGGTGCCGGTATGACCACCGCGACCACGACCGCGCCCACGACCACGGCGCGGCACCCGAAGAAGAAGAAGGGCGTCGAGCAGCTCGGCGGGCGCCGCTGGCTGTCCACGCTGGGCATCATCCTCATCGTCGTCTACTGCCTGGCGCCGTTCTACTGGATGGTCGCCTCGGCGCTGCGTCAGCCGAACGACCAGGCCGACAACTCCTTCTTCCCGAGCCCCCTGTCGTTCGAGAACTTCGCGGCCGTCTTCGGGCCGGGTGTCGGGTTCGGGCGCAACCTGCTCAACAGCGTGATCGTCGCGGGCGTGACGACGCTGCTCACGCTGATCTTCGGCACGTTCGCGGCGTACACGCTGGCGCGGCTGAACTTCCGGTTCAAGAACCTCGTCGCGGGCATCATCATCGCCACGGCGATGTTCCCGAGCGTCTCCATCGTCGTGCCGCTGCTCAAGCTGTTCACCGACATCGGGTGGATCAACACCTACCAGGCGATGATCCTGCCGAGCCTCTCGTTCGCGCTGCCGCTGGCGGTGTGGACGCTCGCCACGTTCTTCCGGCAGATGCCGAAGGAGCTGGAGGAGGCGGCCATGGTGGACGGGCTCACGCGCGGCCAGGCGTTCCGGAAGGTCATCATCCCGCTCGCCGCGCCGGGCATGTTCACGACGGCGATCATCACGTTCATCGCCGCGTGGAACGAGTTCATCTTCGCTCTGTCCATGGTGAACGAGAAGACCATGAAGACCGCGACGGTCGCGATCTCACAGTTCACCGGTATCTCCGGGTTCGACAGTCCGTTCGGGACCAAGATGGCCGCCGGGGTGGTCGTCACCGTGCCGCTGGTCATCGTGGTCCTGATCTTCCAGCGCCGGATCATCGCCGGCCTGACTGCTGGAGGCGTCAAGTAGACATGCGCAGGAGCAAGGCTCTCTTAGTTTTGGCCGTGCTGGCCACCACCGCTGGGCTGGGCATCCCAGCCGCCTCGGCGGCCCCGGCCTCACAGTCCACTTCGGACTCCGTCGCGGGTGGTGCGCTGGCCGGCCGAAGACTGGTCGAGCTGTCGGAGACCACGCGTCTGGCGGACCGCCGGGCGCTGGTCACCGGCGACCGCGTGATCGCCATGGGGGACGAGTCGGGGCTCTACCCGGCCACCGGCTGGCACATCCGCGGGGAGATGGGCGGCATCTGGACGCCGCCGGTGAAGCTGCTGGACGGCATCTGGTTCGCCGTCGACGACGCCTGGCTGGGCGCCGACGTGACCACCTCCCGCTACACCGCGGGCTGGGGTTACCAGCGGTTCGACTACGCCGCCCAGGACGGCCTGTCGGTCGGCAGGCTGGACTTCGCGCCGGACGGCGCGCGGGCCGACGTGATCGGCCTGACGCTGAGCAGCGACACGCGGCGCACCGTCAAGCTCGCGATGGACGCGCACTCCGAGCTGATGCCGAACTACCCGTGGGGCTGGACCACGCCCAGTGCCGGCGACGTGAACCTGCCCGACACGGGCGCGTACACCGACGGCACGCTGACCTTCCGCGAGGTGGGCACCTCGCCGGGCCTCGGCGAGCACGACTACGCCGCGGTCGTCGGGTCCTCGGCGCGCCCGTCCGGCCACGAGCTCGGTGCGAACCACCGCGGCCCGCAGGACCCGGCCGTGGTCTGCCCGGCCGACGGGACCGCGCCGCCGCGGTGCGACGACTCCGCGTTCGGCAAGGGCACCGGCGGCCGGCTGACCTACGACGTGTCGCTCAAGCCGGGCAAGGCGACGACGCTGTGGTTCACCGTGGCGGGCTCCGACCAGGGTCCGGCCGCGGCGCGGGCGGAGTTCCTGAACGCCTCGCACAACCCCGAGCGCGCGCTGCGGGCCAAGGTGGACGAGCGGCAGGCGACGTCCGGCTACACGAAGGTCGACCTGCCGGGCGACCGGTTGCTGCAGCAGAGCGTCGACTGGAGCAAGCAGAACCTCGCCGACTCCGTGCAGTCGTCGCGCAACCTGAAGCTGCGCGACGTCGACGAGGGCCGGGCCTACCCGGAGCCGTCCGGCACGCTCAAGGAGGCGACCTGGTTCGGTGCCGGCTTCCCGGACTACCCGTGGATGTTCGGCACGGACGGCGAGTACACCTCGT
>NZ_DATBKY010000076.1:0-2350 GCF_036555685.1 Actinophytocola sp.
ACCGGCTGGGCGACGGCGAACTTCGTCGTCATCGCGCTGGCGCTGATCCCGGTGCTCTGGCTGGTCTCGCTGTCCTTCAAGACGCCCACGGCCGTGCTCGACCCGTCGTTCATCCCGTCCCAGTGGACCTGGGGGAACTACAGCGGGATCCTGACCTCCTCGCAGTTCCTCCGGCCGCTGGCCAACTCGATCGGCATCGGCATCATCTCCACGGTTATCGCCGTGGTCCTGGCCGCCATGGCGGCCTACGCGGTCGCGCGGCTCCGGTTCCCCGGCAAGAGCGTGCTTATCGGGATGGCGCTGCTGATCGCGATGTTCCCGCTGATCGCGCTGGTGACCCCGCTGTTCACGATCGAGCGCGCGCTGGGGCTGTTCAACACCTGGCCGGGCCTGATCATCCCGTACGTCGCGTTCGGGCTGCCGCTGGGCATCTACACGCTGTCGGCGTTCTTCCGTGAGATCCCCTGGGAGCTGGAAAAGGCGGCCAAGGTCGACGGTGCCTCCCCCTTCCAGGCGTTCGTCAAGGTCATCGCCCCGCTCGCCGCGCCCGGCATGGTCACCACGGCGATCCTGGTCTTCCTGGCCTGCTGGAATGACTTCCTGCTGGCGATCTCGTTCACCTCGACGATCAGCTCCCGGACGGCGCCGGCCGCCATGCAGTACTTCAGCGGCGGATCGGTGTTCACCATTCCGACCGGCCCGATCGCGGCCGCCGCGGTGGTCATCACCATCCCGATCATCATCTTCGTGCTGTTCTTCCAGCGCCGGATCGTAGCCGGGCTGACGTCCGGCGCGGTCAAGGGCTAGCGGAGTTAAGGAGAGACAAGTGGCCGAAATCGTGCTCGAGCACATCACCAAGCGTTTCCCGGACGGATCGCTCGCCGTCAACGACTTCAACCTGAATATCGCCGACGGGGAATTCGTCATCCTGGTCGGCCCGTCGGGCTGCGGCAAGTCGACGACGCTGAACATGATCGCCGGCCTGGAGGACATCACCTCGGGTGAGCTGCTCATCGGCGGGCAGGTGGTGAACACAAAGTCGCCCAAGGACCGCGACATCGCGATGGTCTTCCAGAGCTACGCGCTGTACCCGCACATGACCGTGCGGGAGAACATGGGCTTCGCGCTGAAGCTGGCCAAGACGCCGCAGGCCACGATCACGGAAAAGGTCGAGGAGGCGGCCAGGATCCTGGACCTCACGCAGCTCCTGGACCGCCGGCCGGCCAACCTGTCCGGCGGGCAGCGGCAGCGGGTCGCGATGGGCCGGGCGATCGTGCGCGACCCGGCGGCGTTCCTGATGGACGAGCCCCTGTCGAACCTGGACGCCAAGCTGCGCGTGCAGACGCGTACCGAGGTGTCGCGGCTCCAGCGGCGCCTGGGGACCACGATGGTCTACGTCACGCACGACCAGACCGAGGCCCTGACACTCGGCGACCGGGTCGCGGTGATGCGCACCGGCGTGCTGCAGCAGGCGGCCTCCCCGAAGGAACTCTACGACCGGCCGGTCAACCTGTTCGTGGCCGGCTTCATCGGGTCGCCGGCGATGAACTTCCTGGCCGGCACGCTCGAGGATGGCATGCTGCGGACGACCCTCGGGGACATCCGGCTCAGCGACCGGATGCGGCGCGAGGTGGAGCGCTCCGGGACCGGACGCGACGTCATCGTGGGCCTGCGGCCGGAGAACTTCGAGGACGCGGCGCTGGTCTCGCCGGACAACCGCCCGCACGGGATCACCTTCCACGCCACCATCGACGTCTACGAGTCCCTGGGCTCCGACGTGTTCGTCTACTTCACGCACGGCCGCGACAAGGGCGTGAGCTCCGCTGAGCTCGAAGAGCTGGCCCAGGACTCGGGACGCGCGGGCGGCGCCAGCGGCGAAACGATCGTCGCCAGGCTCGACGCCGCCACCCGCATCGCCGAGGGCCAGGATGCCGAGCTCTGGGTGGACGCCCGGGCCGCACACATCTTCGACCCGGCCACCGGCCGCAACCTGTCGCTGGCTGGCGACGGAGACGGCGACGGCGGGGCTGCCACCGTGCGGACGGCCTCGGGCGCGGACGCCGCACAACAGGAAACCGTCCAAGCGGAAGCCGTACAACCTGAAGCCGCGCAGCGTGAAGCCGTACAACCGGAAACTGTCGATCCGAACGCCACGGCCACCGACATCCGGGCCGTTCCCGGGCAGGCCGGCCAGGCCGGACAGGGCGGCGAGGCTACCTGACCTTTCGCCGCAGGCGCTCGATGATCTCGTCGTTCCATTCGTGGGTCCGGATGAGCCGGTACCGCTCGGCCGCAATCCGCATGTAGGCCTCGGCCTCGGTGCGGGAGCCGATCATGTCGGCGCCCCGGA
>NZ_DATBKY010000077.1:0-31071 GCF_036555685.1 Actinophytocola sp.
CGTCGTAGTCCACCGTCACCGCTTCGGAGCGGGGCAGGGCCTGGCAGGTGAGGACGAAGCCCGCCGCCAGCTCGTGCGGTTCCAGCGCGTAGTTGCGGCGCATCTCGACCTTGCCCGACGTCACCTTCGCCCGGCAGGTCCCGCACACGCCGCCCTTGCACGCGAACGGCAGGTCCGCCCGCACGCGCTGCGCGGCGTCCAGGATCGGGGTGTCCGCGGGCAGGGCGAGCGTCGTCTCGCGGCCGTCGAGGACCAGCGTCACCGACGCGGCCGGACCGTCCACCACGGACTCGTCGGGGCGCTCCAGGGGCGGCGGGGGCTCGTCTACGTAGAACAGCTCCCGGTGGATCCGCTCGCGGGGCACGCCGTGGTCGGCGAGCACGGCGTCGGCGTCGGTCAGCATGCCGAACGGACCGCAGAGCCACCAGTGGTCCACATCGGACGTCGGCACGATCGTGTCCAGCAGTGCCGACAGCTTGGCCGCGTCCAGCCGGCCGGAGAACAGCGCCACGTCCCGCGGCTCGCGCGACAGCACGTGCACCAGCGCCAGCCGCGCCGCGTACCGGTCCTTCAGGTCCGCCAGCTCGTCGCCGAACATGACCGTGTCCGTGCGGCGGTTGCCGTACAGCAACGTGGCCCGGCCGCCGGCCTCCAGCACCGCCGACATGATCGACAGCACCGGCGTGATCCCCGACCCCGCCGCGACGAACACGTGGTGCTGGCCGCGCTTCGTCAGGTCCGGCGTGAACCGGCCGAGCGGCGGCAGCACGTCGAGCACGTCGCCCGGCCGCAGCTCGTCGACGAGCCGCGTCGAGAACAGCCCGCCGTCCACCCGCCGGACCCCGATCCGCGGCGGCGCGGACGGCGGCGCGCAGATCGAGTACGACCGCCGCTCCTCAACGCCGTCCAGGTCCTGCCGCAGCGTCAGGTACTGCCCCGGCTTGAACGCGAACTCCTTGCGCAGCTCGTGCGGGACCGCGAACGTCACCGCGACCGCGTCCGCGCACAGCCGGTCGACCCGGGCCACGGGCAGCGGGTGGAAGGTCGCGACCACCTCAGATCTCCTTGACGTGCTCGAACGGCTCCCGGCAGGACTCGCAGCGGCGCAACGCCTTGCACGCGGTCGCCGAGAACCGGGACAGCTCGGTCGTGTCCGCCGAGCCGCACCGCGGACAGCGCACCCGCGACACCGGCGGCGACAGCCGCAGCGGGATCGGGCCGGAGCGCGTGCCGACCCGCGACGGCGGTGCGATGCCGTGCTCGGCGAGCTTGCGCCGGCCGTCCTCGCTGATCCAGTCCGTCGTCCACGCGGGGCTGAGCACCGTGCGCACCTCGACCTCGCGGTAGCCCGCGGCCCCGAGCCGCCGGCGCAGGTCCGCGCGCATCTCCTCCAGCGCCGGGCAGCCGCTGTACGTCGGCGTGATCTCGACGACCACGCGGCCGCCGGCCTCGGACACCGACCGCAGCACGCCGAGGTCGGCCAGCGTCAGGACCGGCAGCTCGGGGTCGAGGACCGACTCCGCGACCGCCCGCGCGCCACCGCCCTGCTGTTCGCTCACCACACGGCCCCCGGCAGCGAGCGGGCCAGGTGCTGCATCTCCGCGAGCAGGTAGCCGAGCGCCTCGGTGTGCACGCCGTCGCGCCCGGTCCGCCCCGCGACCGCGGCCATCGCCGGCACGTCCGGCCGCTCGAGCCCGGCCGCGGCGAACACCTGGTCCAGCACGGCGTCCACTTCGGACCGCACGGTGGCCGGGTCGGCAGCCACGCCCGGCAGCCGCTCCTCGACCGCGTGCGTGGTGAACAGCTCCGGCACGAGCGGCCACACCTTCGCCAGTCCCGCGACCATCCGGTCCCGCGAGTACTCCGTGCCGCCCGCGAGCCGCAGCGTCCACTGCGCGGCGTGGTCGCGGTGGTAGGCCAGCTCCTTCACGCCCTTCGCCGCGATCGCCGCGAGCACCGGGTCGACCGACGACGCCAGCTGCTCGAAGACCGCCAGCCGCCACGTCGAGAACACCAGCAGCCGCGCGATCGTCGCCGCGAAGTCGCCACCCGGGCCCGGCCCGCAGTCGACTTCGACGAGCCGCACGTTGCGGAACTCGTGCTCGTCGCGCAGGTACGCGAGCGCGTCCTCGTCGCGGCCTGCGCCCTCGACCTCGCCGGCCCGCGACAGCAGCAGCCGCGCCTGGCCGAGCAGGTCGAGCGCGATGTTGGCGAGCGCCACGTCCTCCTCGAGCTCGGGCGCGCGCGAGCACCACTCGGTGAGCCGCTGGGACAGGACCAGCGCGTCGTCGGCGAGCATCAGGCAGTACGCCACGAGGTCGGCCGAGTCCACATGGGACGGGAGGGCACGGTCCACGCCGGCCAGCGGGTCGTCGAAGCCGGTGCCGAACGCCCAGTGCCGGTCGTCGTTCTCCTCGGTGATCGCCTCGTAGGCGTTGTCGAAGCTCATGGCGCCTCCGCGGCGAAAAGTACGTCGGCGCGGCTCATAGGTGCGGGACGTCTTCCGGGATGGAGTAGAACGTCGGGTGCCGGTAGACCTTGTCCCCGCTCGGCGCGAAGAAGGGGTCCTTCTCGTCCGGCGAGGACGCGGTGATCGCGTCGGCGCGCACGACCCAGATGCTCACGCCCTCGTTGCGCCGGGTGTACAGGTCGCGCGCGTTGCGCAGCGCCATCTCGTCGTCGGGCGCGTGCAGCGAGCCGACGTGGACGTGGTTGAGGCCGCGCTTGCCGCGCACGAACACCTCGTAGAGCGGCCAGGCCGACCGGGGCTGGGTCATGCCGTTCCGCCTCCCCGGAATATCGGTGCGGCCGGGAGCCGCACGGCTGCTGCGGCGCTCATGCGACGTGCTCTTTCTCGGCGGCCTGCTTCCGCGCGTAGGCCGCGGCCGCCTCGCGTACCCAGGCGCCGTCCTCGTGCGCCTTGCGCCGGTGCGCGACGCGTTGCCTGCTCGTCGGCCCGTTGCCGCCGACGACCTGCCAGAACTCGTCCCAGTCGATCTCGCCGAAGTCGTAGTGCTCGCGCTCGGCGTTCCACGCCAGCGCCGGGTCGGGCAGCGTCACGCCCAGCGCCTCGGCCTGCGGGACGGTCATGTCGACGAACTTCTGGCGCAGCTCGTCGTTGGTGTGCCGCTTGATCCGCCAGGCCATCGACTGCGCGGTGTTGGACGACGCCTCGTCCGACGGGCCGAACATCATCAGCGACGGCCACCACCAGCGGTCGACGGCGTCCTGGACCATGCGCCGCTGCGCCTGCGTGCCGCGCATCATCGTCATCAGCAGCTCGTAGCCCTGCCGCTGGTGGAAGGACTCCTCCTTGCAGATGCGGATCATCGCGCGCGCGTACGGGCCGTAGGAGGTGCGGCACAGCGGGACCTGGTTGCAGATGGCCGCGCCGTCCACGAGCCAGCCGATGACGCCGACGTCGGCGAAGTTCAGCGTCGGGTAGTTGAAGATCGAGGAGTACTTCTGCCGGCCCTCGACGAGCTTCGTGGTGAGGTCCTCCCGGTCGGCGCCGAGTGTCTCGGTGGCCGCGTACAGGTAGAGCCCGTGACCGGCCTCGTCCTGCACCTTGGCCAGCAGGATCGCCTTGCGGCGCAGCGACGGCGCGCGGCTGATCCAGTTCGCCTCGGGCTGCATGCCGATGATCTCGGAGTGCGCGTGCTGCGCGATCTGCCGGATGAGCGTCTTGCGGTAGCCGTCGGGCATCCAGTCCCGCGGCTCGATGCGTTGCTCGGATCCGACTACGCGGTCGAACTCCTGCTCCAGGTCCACGACCCGATGTTACACGTGAATGCTCGAAATTTAGACGAGTGTCACAACACATCCGGGGCGGGCGGCTCGGTCCGCTCGGGGCGGACCCGCCGCAGCGCCCAGATCGAGGGGACCAGCACGGCCCACACCGCGAGCAGCGTCAGGCCGACCGGCAGCAGCGTGACGACCGCGCCGCGGCCGGCGACGCGCACGATCTCCGGGTTGTCCTGGCGGTACTCGACCTCGACCACGTCGCCCACGTTAAGCCCGGCCGGGTAGAGCACGCCGGTCTGCGGGATGTGCTCGGCGCCGTCCGGTGTGTAGAAACGGACCAGCGTCCGCGTGAAGGAGTCGGCGACGACCTCGGCGTTCGCGTAGCCGGTGTCGCGGTCGATCGCCACGTCCTCGGTCCACGCGGCGACCACGAGCACGACGCCGAGAAACGTGATGATCCCGCCGAGGGCGAGCAGCGACCTGGCGGCGATCCGGCCGATCAGCCGGCGCCGGTCCGCCCGGTGGTTGGTCACCTGCTGCACCACGAACCGAGCCTATCCGCCCGCCGTTCGTCACGGTTCGGCAACGCCCGGAGTGGGCCACCGCAACGGGTTCGCAGCTAGAGACCAAAGTGGATCACCTTTGCAGAAGTAACCCGTTTGGATTAGTCCTTTCGTCGGGTCCCGCCGGAAATTCACCTTACGTAAGATCCCCCATCGCGTTGAGGCCAACCGGCCGGGTGGCCTGCGCTTTCTAGAGCGATCCATGGAGGACGCGTTGCAACGAAGAATCCTTGTCGGTCTCACGAGCGTCGCCATGGTGGCGGCCGGGCTGACCGCATTAGTGACGGGGGCGCAGGCGGCACCGCCGGTCAACCCGCAGAGCACCGCGGAGGCGACGGGCGTCGACGACCTGCCCAGCCCCGCCGAGGAGAAGCGCCGCGACATGCGCAAGGAAGCGCTGGCCGACGTCCTCTCGGGCAAGCGCAAGGCAGAGAAGCGCGGCGACAGCGTCGTCGTGAAGATGGGCAAGAAGGCCGCCGCCAAGTCGAAGAACAAGGCCAAGGGCGGCCAGGTCGACCAGTACGTCGAGCTGGCGCGGGAGAAGACCGACAAGATCTTCGTCGTGCTGGTGGAGTTCGGCAACGAGCGTCACCCGGACTACCCCGACCAGGACACCGACCCTGACACGCCGGGCCCGCAGACCTTCGATGGCCCGCTGCACAACCAGATCCCCGAGCCGGACCGGTCGAAGGACAACTCGACCATCTGGCAGGCGGACTACAGCCGTCAGCACTACCAGGACCTGTACT
Organism: Actinophytocola sp.; assembly: GCF_036555685.1. Taxonomy (GTDB): domain Bacteria; phylum Actinomycetota; class Actinomycetes; order Mycobacteriales; family Pseudonocardiaceae; genus Actinophytocola. Next base: position 5,057 of record NZ_DATBKY010000077.1, read on the forward strand.
TCTCGGACGACCCGAACGTCGACTCGGTCAAGAACTACTACGAGAAGCAGTCCTCCGGCCGGTACTCGGTGGACGGCGAGGTCAGCGACTGGGTCAAGGTCAAGTACAACGAGGCGCGGTACGGCCGGTCCAACGGCTTCCCCTGCGGCAGCAACGTCTGCAACAACTCGTACAACCTCATCCAGGACGGCGTGAGCGCCTGGTACGACAGCCAGATCGCGGCCGGCCGGACGGCGGCTGAGGTCAAGGCGGACCTCGCGCAGTACGACGTGTGGGACCGCAACGACTTCGACGGCGACGGCAACTTCGACGAGCCGGACGGCTACCTCGACCACTTCCAGATCGTGCACGCCGGTGGCGACCAGGCCGACGGCGACCCGATCTACGGCGAGGACGCCGCGTGGAGCCACCGCAGCTTCGTCTTCCCGGGCACCGCGACCGGCCCGAGCGGGAACCTGCAGGGCGGCACGCAGGTCGGCGACACCGGCCTCTGGGTCGGCGACTACACGATGCAGCCGGAGAACGGCGGCCTCGGCGTGTTCTGCCACGAGTACGGCCACGACCTCGGCCTGCCGGACCTGTACGACACCTCCGGCGGCGGCAGCAACAGCATCAACTGGTGGTCCCTGATGGCCCAGCAGCGGGTGTCCGGTCCGGGCGAGGTGCTCGGCTCGCGGGTCAACGACATGGACCCGTGGTCGAAGCTGCAGCTCGGCTGGCTCGACTACGAGACCGTCGTCTCCGGCCAGACCAAGACGCTCAACCTCGGCCCGCACGAGTACAACTCGGCCAAGCCGCAGGGTGTCGTGGTGGTGCTGCCCGACAAGGACGTCACGTTCGACTACGGCAAGCCGTTCGCCGGCGAGAACCAGTGGTGGTCGACCAGCGGTGACGACCTCGACAACACGATGGCTCGCGAGGTGGACCTGACCGGCAAGACCTCGGCGGCCCTGACGCTCAAGGCGCGCTACGACATCGAGGCCGACTTCGACTACCTGTACACCCAGGTGTCGACCGACGGCGGCGAGACGTGGACGTCGCTCGACGGCACGGTCGGCGGGAACCCGTTCGGCAAGGACTCGAACAACGACCCGGCGATCACGGGCAGCTCCGACAACCAGTGGCTCGACATGAACGTGCCGCTGGACGCCTACGCCGGCCAGACCGTGCAGCTGCGGTTCCGGTACAAGACCGACGGTGGCGTGGCGCCTCCGGGCTTCTTCGCCGACGAGATCTCCGTCGTCGCGGACGGCCAGCCGCTGTTCACCGACGGCGCGGAGAACGGCGACAACGGCTGGACGCTGAACGGTTTCCGGACCGCCCAGCAGACGGAGACGCTGCCGTTCGACCAGTTCTACATCGCGTCGAACCGCACGTACGAGTCGTACGACCAGTACATGAAGACCGGGCCGTACAACTTCGGCGACCCGGCCAAGCCGGACTGGGTGCAGCACTTCCCGTACGACACGGGTCTCGGCGTCTGGTACTGGGACACGTCCCAGCCGGACAACAACACGAGCGAGCACCCGGGCACCGGCCTGATCCTCCCGGTCGACGCGCACCCCGCGCCGATCTACAACCTGGAGGGCCAGCCGTGGCGCGAGCGGATCGCGGGCTACGACGCGACGTTCTCGCTGCACAAGGCGCCGTCGTTCACGCTGGACGTGAACGGCAAGCCGAGCTACGTGCGCGGCCAGAACGCCGTCCCGCTGTTCGACGACACCAAGAAGTACTGGTACGAGGAGCAGCCCAACGCGGGCCTGCTGCTGCCGAAGACCGGTACGACGATCAAGGTGCAGTCGGAGAGCGGCACCTCGATGAAGATCCGGATCGGCACGAAGTAACCGCCGACCCGAGCTGACGGAGCCGGGCCTCCCGCCTTGTGGCGGGAGGCCCGGTTTCGTTTGCTAGGGCAGGGTTCGCGGCTTCGTGGGGACCTCGAGCCAGGTGTGGAACAGCGTGCCGAGGTCGCGCCCGGCCAGCCGCTCGGCAAGCTCAATGAACTCGCCGGTGGTGGCGACGCCGCCCTCGTGCGTGGCGGCCCAGGTCCGCAGGATGCGGAAGAACGTCGTGTCGCCGACCGCGGCGCGCAGCGCGTGCAGGGCCAGCGCGCCACGCTCGTACACGGACGACGCGAACAGGTCCCTCTCGCCCGGGTCGGCGACGATCGTCTGCCAGAACGGGTCTTTGGCCGGATAGCCGTCGTAGGTCTCCCGCGCGCGCTGCGCCGCGGTGGCCGCGCCCGTGTGCTCGGACCACAGCCACTCCGCGTAGGTCGCGAAGCCCTCGTTCAGCCAGATGTCGCGCCAGTCGTGTAGCGACACGGAGTCGCCGAACCACATGTGCGCCATCTCGTGCACGACCACGCCCGGCCCGACCGGCGCGAGGTCGGCGCCGTACGTGGGCCGCGTCTGGTTCTCCAGGCCGTCGCAGCAGGGGGTGACCGTGCCGCCCATGGCGTCGAACGGGTAGTCGCCGAACACGCTCGACTCCCAGGCGACGATCTCGGGTGTGCGGTCGATGAGCGCCTCCGCGTCCGTCCGGTTGGGGATGCTCGTGTCGTAGGCGTTGATGAACGCCCGGCCGTCGGGCAGCGTCCGCCGGACGATGTCGAAGTCCCCGACGAGCAGGGAGGTCTGGTACGGGCCCTGCGGACTGGTGCTGCGCCAGTTCCACCGCACCCAGCCGCCCGGCTGGCGCCGCGTGCCGGCGAGCGTGCCGTTCGAGATCACCTCCTTGCCATCCGGTACGGCGACGGAGACGTCGTAGGTGGCCTTGTCGCGCGGGTGGTCGTTGGCCGGGTACCACCACGGCGCGATGTGCGGTTCGCCGAGCCCGCGGGTGAGGGTGGGCGTCCACCACCAGGCGGTGAAGCCGTAGCGCTCATGGGTGCTCGGCTTGTCCCGGTAGGTGACCGCGATGACCATCCGGTCGCCCTTCGCGATCCGCGTGGCCGGCGTGACCACGAGTTCACCGTCCTCTTGGGACACGAAGCGTGCCGGTGCGTTGTTCACCCGGACCGCCGACGTACGCAGGAGGAAGTCGAGGTCGAACCGCGTCAGGTCCTGCGTCGCGGTCGCGAGGACCGTGGTGGTGCCCCAGAGCTCGTCGGTCAACGGCTGGTAGCTCAGCCGGAGGTCGTAGTGGGTGACGTCGTAGCCGCCGTTGCCGTCGAGCGGGTAGTACGCGTCGCCGATGCCCGGTGCGCCGACGGTGTCCGCGGCGGGTGCGGGCGCGAATGCGAGCAGGGTTGCGATCACGAGCGTGCGCATGACGATTCTCCTCCCCAGTCACCGTGAAGCTACGCTCCGCCACCGGCGGCCGTTAGGTTCGTAAGGCGGGGATCAGCGCAGCGCGTCGGCGACCGCGGCGCGCAGGCGGGCGTGCAGGTCGCGCAGCAGCGCGCGGTTGGACCGGACCTCGACCACCCGCAGGCCCTCCGCCGGCGCGAGTGCGTCGCGCAGCTGCGCGCGGTCGGTCACCAGCGTGTGCGGCACCCGGTAGCCGGCGCACAGCGCGGCCAGGTCGGCACCGTGCGGGGTGCCGAACACGCGCTCGAAGCCGCGCTGGTACTCCGCCGCGCCCTGCTCGAGCAGCGTGAAGATCCCGCCGCCGTCGTCGTTGTGCACCACCACGGTCAGGTCCGGGCGGCGCTCCGGCGGGCCCACGAGCAGGCCGTTCAGGTCGTGCAGCAGGGTCAGGTCACCGATCAGCGCGTACGCCGGACCGTCCTGCGCCAGCGCCACGCCGGCCGCCGTGGACACGTTGCCGTCGATGCCGGCCACGCCCCGGTTGGCCTGCACGCGCAGGTCCGCGCGCGGCTCGGCGACGAGGTCGACGTCGCGGACGGGGTTCGACGAGCCGAGGAACAGCGTCGCCCCGGCCGGCAGCGCCTCGACCACGTCGGCGGCGAGCTGCAGGCCGGTCGGCCAGGACTCCTCGCCCAGCAGCTTCTCCACGACCGTCGTCGCGCTCGCGTCCGCGCCCGTCCAGGCCGGCAGCCACCCCGGATCCACATCGTCCACATGGGACATGTCGTCGAGGTCGAGCCAGCCGCGCACGTGGGTGGCCACGTACTGCGGATCTGTCCACTGTGGATGATCGCCGATGCCGTACACCGGCACCCGGCCCATCAGGCCGCGCACCCCGCGGGAGAGCGTCGGCCGGCCGACGACGACCACGGCGTCGGGCCGCAGCGCGGGTGGCAGCTCGCCGGCCGACAGCAGCAGCGCGCCGCACCGCAGCACGGTCGCCCCGCCGCCGGCCGCGGCCGCGAGCCCGGACGGCTCGGCCACCGCGGGCCACCCGGCCGTCGCCGCGACGGTCGCCGCCGCGCGCGCCCGGTCATCCCGGCCGCTGCCGAACACCACCAGCGTGCGGGCCGGCAGCGGGAAGTCCACGCGGCTGCCGGGCATGAGGACCGGCGCCGCGGATGTCGTCCAGCGCAGCCCCTCCGGCCGGCCGTCGAGTGGCTCGGGCCAGCGCGGCTCGAACGTCGGCACCAGCGGCTCCCGGAACGGGACGTTGAGCTGCACCGGCCGGCCGTGCTCGGCCTGCGCGACCGCGCGGCACACGAGGCCGCGCCACACCTGGTTCTGCCCCTCCCGGCGCTCGGCGATCGGGAACTCGACGGCGACCGCGGCCGGGCCGAACAGCCCGCGCTGGTCGATGGTCTGGTTCGCGCCCGTGCCGTGCAGCTCCGGCGGCCGGTCGGCGGTGATCGTCAGCAGGCCGGCGCCCGAGTGGTACGCCTCGAGCACCGCCGGGTGCAGGTTCGCCGCGGCCGTGCCGGACGTGCACACCACCGCCGCGGGGCGGCCGCCGCCCTTGGTCAGGCCGAGCGCGAGGAACCCGGCGGAGCGCTCGTCGATCCGCACGTGCAGGGCGAGCCGGCCGTGCTCGGCCGCGTCGTGCAGGGCCATCGCCAGCGCCGCGTTCCGCGAGCCCGGGGTGAGCACGACATGCCGCACGTCGTTGCGGACGAGCTCGTCGACGATCACGCCGGCCTGCGCGGTGGACGGGTTCACCTGGCCAGCTTCGCACGCCGGTCCGGCGCCTATGCTCCCGGCGTGGCTGTTTCCGAGCTGTTCGACCCGTCGGCCTGGCGGGTCGTCGAGGGGTTCGACTTCACCGACATCACCTACCACCGGGCCGTGGACACCGGCGCGGTGCGGATCGCGTTCGACCGGCCGGAGGTGCGCAACGCGTTCCGCCCGCACACGGTCGACGAGCTGTACCGGGCGCTCGACCACGCGCGGATGAGCTCGGACGTGGGCGTCGTGCTGCTGACCGGCAACGGCCCGTCCCCGCGCGACGGCGGGTGGGCGTTCTGCTCGGGCGGCGACCAGCGGATCCGCGGGCGGACGGGCTACCAGTACGCGTCGGGCGAGACGGCGTCGACGGTCGACCCCGCGCGGGCCGGGCGCCTGCACATCCTGGAGTGCCAGCGGCTCATCCGGTTCATGCCGAAGGTCGTGATCGCGGTCGTGCCCGGCTGGGCGGCCGGCGGCGGGCACAGCCTGCACGTGACGTGTGACCTCACGCTGGCGTCGGCCGAGCACGCGCGTTTCAAGCAGACCGACGCGGACGTGGGCAGCTTCGACGGCGGGTACGGCTCGGCGTACCTGGCGCGCCAGATCGGCCAGAAGTTCGCGCGCGAGGTGTTCTTCCTGGGCCGGGCGTACTCGGCGACGGACATGCACCGGATGGGCGCGGTGAACGCGGTCGTGCCGCACGCGTCGCTCGAGGAGACCGCCCTGGAGTGGGCGCGCGAGATCAACGGCAAGTCGCCGACCGCGCGCCGCATGCTGAAATACGCGTTCAACCTGATCGACGACGGCCTGGTGGGCCAGCAGCTGTTCGCCGGCGAGACCACGCGGCTCGCGTACATGACCGACGAGGCGGTCGAGGGCCGGGACGCCTTCCTGGAGAAGCGCCCACCCGACTGGTCACCCTTCCCGCACTACTACTGAGCGGCGGCCGGCCACGTCATAGCGCCGTTCACCTTGACCCACAACGCTTCCCGGCGCTCCACGTCCACATCGGACATCATAGAAGCCGGGTGATGCGCCGGCCGTGCGCGTGCGGTACGACAATCGACGGTGTGCGGGAGATCTTGGTCGACGGGCCGGGCGGCGTGCCGGAGCTGGCCGAGGCGTTGCGGGCCGCGCGCGACGGCGGGCCCGCGGTCCTTCCGCTCGCCGGGAGCGACCCGCGGCTCGCCGACCTGCGCACGCGGCTCGCGCCCGAGCGGCCGGCCGAGCCCGGCACGGCGGTCGTCGTCGCCACGTCCGGGTCGACCGGGGACGCCAAGGGCGTGCTGCTCCCGGCCGCCGCGCTGCGGGCCTCCGCGGCCGCGACCCACGCCCGGCTGGGCGGCCCCGGGCAGTGGCTGCTCGCGCTCCCGGCCCAGCACGTCGCGGGAATCCAGGTGCTCGTCCGGTCGCTGCTGGCGGGCTTCGAGCCGCGGGCCGTCCGCCGGGGGCAGCCGTTCGCGCGGCGGTTCGCGGAGGCGGCGCAAACTCTTGCCGCACCGCGCCGGTACACCTCGCTCGTGCCCACCCAGCTCTCGCGGATGCTGGCGGGCGGCTACCTCGACGCGCTGCGCACGTTCGACGCCGTGCTCGTCGGCGGTGCCGCGGCCCCGGCGCCGCTGCTCGAGAAGGCCCGGGCCGAGGGCGTCCGGGTCGTCACCACGTACGGCATGTCCGAGACGTGCGGCGGCTGCGTCTACGACGGCGTGCCACTCGACGGCGTGCGGGTGCGGATCACCGGCGGCGTGGTCGAGCTCGGCGGGCCGGTGCTCGCGAGCGGCTACCGGCTCGACCCGGCGGCCACCGCAAACGCTTTCGCCGGTGGCTGGTTCCGGACCACCGACCTCGGCGTGCTGCACGAGGACGGCACGCTGGAGATCCACGGCCGGGCCGACTTCGTGATCAACACCGGCGGCGTGAAGGTCGCGCCGGCCGCGGTCGAGGCCGTGCTCGCCGCGCAGCCCGGCGTCGCCGAGGCCTGCGTCGTCGACCTGCCGTCCGCCGAGTGGGGCCAGCTCGTGGCGGCGGCGATCGTGCCCGACGGCGAGCCGCCGCACCCGGACGACCTCCGCGAGGCGGTCCGGACCGCGCTCGGCGGCCCGGCCGTGCCCAAGCTCGTGCGCTTCGTGGACACGCTGCCCCTGCACGGTCCGGGCAAGGTCGACCGGTCCGCGGTCCGCGAGCTGCTCAGCACGCGGTAGGCGAGAGCCGCCGCGAGGCCGGCCGGCGCCCTCGCGGCGGGTCTGCCCGGCCCGCCCTGGATGATGTTCGTATGAGCGCATCCGCAGCGGAATGGATCGAGGGGGCGCGGATCCGCACCCTGCCGAACTCCGTCGCCCCCGTGCTCGTCGGCGCCGGCGCGGCGGCGGCGGTCGACCGGTTCAGCTGGTGGGCGTCGCTTCTCGCGCTCGTCGTGGCGCTGTCGCTGCAGGTCGGGGTGAACTACGCCAACGACTACTCCGACGGCATCCGCGGCACCGATTCCGCACGGGTCGGCCCGCTGCGGCTCGTCGGTTCGGGTGTGGCCACGGCGGCATCCGTCCGCACGGCGGCGCTGGTCTGCTTCGCGGTCGCCGGGGTGGCCGGGCTGGTCCTGGTCGCGCTGACCGGGCACTGGTGGCTGCTCGCCGTCGGGGCGGTGTGCATCGCGGGTGCCTGGTTCTACACGGGCGGCTCGCGGCCGTACGGCTACTCGGGCTGGGGCGAGGTGGCCGTGTTCGTCTTCTTCGGACTGGTCGCCGTGCTGGGCACCGAGTACGTGCAGGCCGGCGCGATCACGTGGGCCGGGGTCGCGGGGGCGGTCGCGCTGGGTTCGTTCTCGGCGGCCGTGCTGGTGGCGAACAACCTGCGCGACGTGCCGACCGACCGGGCGACCGGCAAACGCACCCTGGCCGTACGCCTGGGAGATCGCCGGACCCGCACGCTCTACTTCGGACTCGTCGCGCTCCCGTTCGTCGTCACGCTCGTGGCCGCGGTCGGCACGCCTTGGCTGCTGCTGGCCCTCCTCGCGGCCGTCGTCGTGGTACCGGCGGTACGGATCGTCGCGCGCGGCCGCGACGGGCTCGCGCTGATCCCGGTCCTGCGGGACACGGCGCTGGCGATGCTGGCGTGGGCGGTACTGGCGGCCGGCGCGCTCGCGCTGAGCTAGGCCCACACGCCCGTCGCGAGGAAGGACTCCACCACGGCGCACGGAGCGGTGAGGTCCAGGCCCTGCGCGGCGAGCCACTCGTCGGAAAAGTACGTGTGCGCGTAGCGGTCGCCGTCGTCGCAGAGGAGGGTGACGATGCTGCCCGGCCGGCCCGCGGCGCGCATCTGCGCCACGAGCTGGAACGCGCCCCACAGGTTCGTGCCCGTCGAGCCGCCCACCCGGCGGCCCAGCACCGGCGCCACGGCCCGAATCGCGGCCAGCGAGCACGCGTCCGGCACCTTGATCATCCGATCGATCACCTCGCCGATGAACGACGGCTCCACGCGCGGCCGGCCGATGCCCTCGATCCGCGAGCCGTGGCAGGACGTCAGCTCGGGATCGTCGTCGCGCCAGGCGGTGAAGAACACCGAGTGCTCCGGGTCGACGACCGCGAGCCGCGTGCGCAGCTGCCGGTACCGGACGTAGCGGCCGATCGTCGCGCTCGTGCCGCCGGTGCCCGCGCCGACCACGACCCACTCCGGCTCGGGGTGCGGCTCGAGCGCCATCTGGGAGAAGATCGACTCCGCGATGTTGTTGTTGCCACGCCAGTCCGTGGCCCGCTCGGCGTGTGTGAACTGGTCCATGAAGTGGCCGTCCAGCTCGACCGCGAGCCGGTGCGACTCCTTGTACAGCTGGCTCGGCTCGTCGACGAAGTGGCAGCGCCCGCCCTGGTGCTCGATCAGCTCGACCTTCTCCGCCGACGTCGTGCGCGGCATCACCGCGATGAACGGCAGCCCCAGCATCCGGGCGAAGTACGCCTCGGACACCGCGGTCGAGCCCGACGACGCCTCGATCACCGGCGTGCCCTCGACGATCCAGCCGTTGCACAGCGCGTAGAGGAAGAGCGAGCGGGCGAGCCGGTGCTTCAGCGAGCCGGTCGGGTGCGTCGACTCGTCCTTCAGGTACAGCTCGACGTGCCACTCAGGCGGCAGCGGGAACGGGATCAGGTGCGTGTCCGCGCTGCGGTTCGCGTCCGCCTCGATGATCCGTACGGCCTCGCACACCCACGTCCGGTTCGTCTCGCTGGACCGGTCGACGGCCGGCACGACGCCCGTCACGGCACTTCCGGCGGATCCTCGCCGCGCAGCTCCGCCCGCAGCCGGGTGCGCGTCTCCCCCCGCCGCGCGCCGCGTTCGGCGAGGGCGGCGGTGACCCGCCGGTTCAGCGGGCGGAACAGGAGGATCCCGAGCGGGAGGCCGACCACGATCGCGACCGCGAGCGCCACCAGCAGCGGCACCTTGAACAGCACCAGCACGACGGTCACCACCGCCACCAGGCCGAGCCGGGCCAGCGTGTAGAGGGTCAGGTCACGACCCAGGTGGTCACTCACGTCGGTGACGCTACTCGCCCGCATCCTCGACCTCCGAGGTGTTCGGTCGGCCCTCGAAGCGGGTCGACAGCACCAGCGTCGTGCGCGTCCGCGCCACGCCGTCGATGCGCCGCAGCCGGCCCAGCGTGTGCTCGAGGTCGTCGACGGTCGCCACCCGGACCTTGACCACGAACGACTCGTCGCCCGCCACGCGGTAGCACGACTCGACCTCCGACAGCAGGCCCAGCGAGTCCGCGACGTCGTCGTCGTCCGCGGTGTCGGTGGAGTGGATGCCGATCAGCGCGGTGACCCCGAGGCCGACCGCGCTCGGGTTGACGACCGCGTGGTAGCCGGTGATCACGCCGGTGTTCTCGAGCTTGCCCACCCGCTCGTGCACGGCCGACGCGGAGAGCCCGACCTGCCTGCCGAGCTCGGCGTACGTTGCCCGGCCGTTCTCCCGCAGCGCGGCGATGATCCGGCGATCGACGCTGTCCACCGAGGCACTCTAGCGCCCGGCCACCGCTGCCCGAACCGGCCGATTTGTCCCTTACTACCTCTTTACCATCAGACAACCGTTCGAGTACCCGACGGGCGAAGTGACACGATTGGCACGTCCGGATCCAGCACACCTGAGGAGGACATGGTGACTGCTGCACATGTCGGCGAGCGCCTGCTGACCCCGGGCGAGGTCGCGGCCTTGTTCCGGGTCGACCCGAAGACCGTCACGCGCTGGGCGACGGCCGGCCGGATCGGCTCCATCCGGACCCCGGGTGGGCACCGGCGCTTCCGGGAGTCCGAGGTCAAGACCCTGCTCGCCGAGCTCACCACCGAGGCCACGAAGGCCAACGGATAAGGCCAACGGATAACGACCCGACAGCCGGCCCGACGACCATGACGCACCGTTCACCCCCCGAGCGCCCGAAAACGGGACAAACGGGTTAACCTCGACAGCAGGACTCTCGGGAGGTGCACGATGCTCTACCTGCTCGCCGCGATCGGCGCCGTCTGTGTCGCCGTGCTGCTGTGGCGGGCGTTCGTGTCGAACCCAGCCGAGGTACGCGAGCGCTCCACGACCCGGCCGACCCGCGGCCGCCAAGGCCCGCTCGCGCCCGACGACGATCCGGATTTCCTGCGCAAGCTCGGCCAGCAGAAGCCGCCGCCGGCCGACCCGGACGGCACGCCGCCGGCCTGATCAGCGCATGTAGTAGAACTCGCTCGGGAACCCGTCCGCCACGGTCGCCGCCAGCTCGAGCAGCGCGAGCCGGGTGGGCGGGCCCAGCCGGTCCAGCTCGATCTCCGCGCCCTCCTCGAGGTGCGGGTCGAACGGGATGCGGCAGACCGCACGGCACCGGGCGCCGAAGTGCTGGGCCAGCTTGTCCTGGTCGACCGAGCCGGCCCGCGGGCGCACCGAGTTGATCACCGCCACGGAACGCGCGACCAGGTCGCGGTAGCCGTGCACGTCGAGCCAGTCGAGCGTGGCCGAGGCGCTGCGGGCGCCGTCCACCGAGCCGGACGACACGATCACGAGCGAGTCCGCGATGTCGAGCACACCCTTCATCGCCGAGTGCATGAGGCCGGTGCCGCAGTCGGTGAGCACGATGTTGTAGAAGTGCTCGAGCAGCGCCACCGTGCGCCGGTAGTCGTCCTCGCTGAACGCCTCCGAGACTGCCGGGTCCTGGTCGCTCGCGAGCACCTCGAGCCGGCTCGGGCCCTGCGAGGTGTACGCGCGGATGTCGGAGTAGCGGCGGATCCGGTCCGCGTCGCGCAGCAGGTGCCGCACGGTCGCCGTGGTCTCCAGCGGGATCTTCTGGCTCAGCGTGCCGCGGTCGGGGTTGGCGTCGACCGCGATGACCCGGTCACCGCGCAGCGACGCGAACGTCGAGCCGAGCGTCGTGGTCGTCGTGGTCTTGCCGACGCCGCCCTTGAGGCTCAGCATCGCGATCTTGTAGCACCCGCGCAGCGGCTGGTTGACGCGCGTGATCAGCTCGCGCCGGCGGACGTCCGCCGGGCTCTCGCCGACGTTGACCATGTGGCCGGTGGCCACGAAGACCGCCCGGCGCCAGCCGGACTGCGGCGGCCGCTTGGTCTGCTTGATCAGCTTGGCCGAGGACAGCTCGTCGGCGTGCGTGCGCTGCCTCGGGTGCTGCGCCTGCTGGTACGGCGGGTAGCCGACCTGCGGGTAGGCCTGGCCCTGGCCGGGTGCGGGCTGCCCGGCGAACGGGCCGCGCGGGCCGGGCGCCGACGGGTCGGCGTAGTGCTGCGGGCCGGAGGCGTTGGGGTCGACGTGTGGCTGCGGGCCCGACGGAGCCGGGTCCACGTGTGGCCGCGCGGCGAGCGGGTCGGTGAACAGCTGCGGCACCGGCTGTGGACCCGAGGGCTGCGGCTCGACGTGCTGGCTCGGTTGCGGCCCGGACGCGACCGGGTCCACGAAGAGCTGCGGCTGGGCCTGCGGACCCGACGGCGCAGGCTCCACGTACTGGCCGGGCTGCGTACCCGTCGGCATCTGGTCCACGTACGGCCGGGGCAGCGGGCCCGACGGCTGCGGTTCGGCGTACTGCGGGACAGCCGGTTCGGCGTACTGGGAGACGACCGGTTCGGGGTGCGGTGCGGACGCGGTGCGCGCTTCCGCGTCGAGCGCCGAGACGCCCGGCCGCGGGCCGAAGTCGTCGTTGTTGCCATCCGCCGCGTGGCCGGCCGGTTCCACCGCGGGCACCATCCACGCGAAGTCGTGCTGGGTAGCCGGTTCCTGGCCGGCGCCGGCTACATCCGGCTCGCCTTCACGACCGCTCACGCTGGGATCCTCCTGATAACGCTGCCCCCGTGCCCTCGCCCGCCGACGGTAGTCGTTGCCGAGCTACGGCGTCGACACGGGGGTTGCTGGCGTTCGCACCAGCAACCACGGGCTCGACCAGGGCCGCGTCAGGCTCGTCGCCGCTAGCCGCCCAGCAGGTCACCCAGCGGGTTGATCATGGTCATGGCCGGCTGCTCGCCGCCGCCGCTGAGGGCCCCGGTGACCGGGGAGAGGATGCCGCCGACGGTGTCGGTGACCGGCTGCGTGACGTCACCGACGGTGTCCGTCACCGGTTTGACGACCTTCTCGACCGGACCGGGCTGTGGTGCGGGCTGTGCCGGTGCCGGAGCAGGGGCCGGTGCGGGCGCCGGGGCGGGGTTCGCCGGCGCGGCCTGCGCGCTGCCCGCGCCGTGCGCGTCGGCGGTGCCACCGGCACCGGTCGCGCCGCTGCCCTGCTGCCCGCTCGCGGCGACGCTGCCGCGCTCGGCCGCGGCGGCCTGCTTAGCGGCCGCGGCGTCCGGGTCGTGGCCGCCGTGCGGCGGTGCGGCCACCGCCGGCGTGCCGATGTCACCGGGGCCGCCGTCGGAACCGTTGGGACCGTGGCCGGGCGCCGCGGGCGCGTGCTCGGGGGCGCTCTGGTCGGCGACCGGCAGCGTGGAGCCGTTCAGGCCGAGCGCGCCGGCGGCGAAGGTGCCGGCCACGAGCAGCGCGCCGGCCGCGACGCCGAACGTCCACTTCTTACTCGTGTCGCTGGCGACCGCCTCGTCCGCGGGGTCCTCGTAGTAACGCCGTACCCCGAGGGGGTGTCCCTCCCGTCGCAGCACTCGGTCCACCGGCACCCGATCGCGGTTACCGTAGGTTGCCGCGTAACTCAAGACACACCCTCCTGGCTCTGCGTGTTCGGCCGGACGGCCGAACACTTACGGACCCCGGCGGAGGAGGGTACTAATGAGGTCGGTAAATGTCCAACAAACCAGGTCAGCCACCCGCATACGAATGTAGACCGGCGACGACCAGGTTGATGAAGAACAGGTTGAAGATCATCACGGCGAAGCCGACGATGTTGATCGCGGCCGCCCGGCCGCCGCGCCAGCCCGCGGTCGCCCGCGAGTGGAGGTAGGCGGCGTAGACGACCCACGCGACGAACGCGACCGTCTCCTTGGGGTCCCAGCCCCAGAATCGGCCCCACGCCGACTCGGCCCAGATCGCCCCGAAGATCACGCCGGCGGTGTAGATGGGGAACGCGAACACCGTCGTGCGGTAGGCGACCTGGTCCAGCACCTGGGCGTCCGGCAGCCGCGTGGCCCACTGCGGCCGGTAGACCTTGATCAGGTACAGCACGCTCACCACACCGGGCACCAGCACCATGCCGCTGCCCAGCGCGACGGCGAGCACGTGGATCGCGAGCCAGTAGGACTGCAGCGCGGGCTGCACGGGCGCGGCCGTCGTGTAGAGGACGACGCCGCCGAGGAACATCAGCACGACCACGGGCAGCAGCAGCCACACGGACAGCCGCCGGATCGGGAAGCGGCGCAGCAGCACCAGCCACGTGACGACCGCGGCGAGGCTCAGCGTGGCGCCGAACTCGTACATGTTGCCCCACGGGACCCGCCCGGTGGCGAGCCCGCGCAGGGCGAGCGCGGCGAAGTGCAGCACCGCGCCCAGCACGATCAGCGAGACGGACATGCGGCCGAACCGTTCCGCGCGGCTGCGCCGGTCCTGGTCATCGGCCTCCGTGCGGGCCTGCTCGTCGCCAGGCGGCCCGGTTGGCGTCTCGGTGGTCGTCTCGGCGGTGGTCTCGGCGGGCGTCTCGGCCGGCGCGCCCGCGCCGACGAGCTCGCGTGCGGCCACCGGGCGCACTCGGCGCCCGAAGGCCTGCTCGACGAGGGAGAACAGCAGCGCGAGGACGTACACCCCGACGGCCGCGGCGTAGGTCCAGTCGCTGTACCGGGACAGCGTCTCGTCGACCCGCATCAGGTCTCCCTCCCCGCGGCGACGTCCTGCTTGGCGGGGTCCTCGTCGCCGCCGTCCGGTGCCAGCTCGGCCAGCAGGCCGGCGGCGAACCGCTGGAACTCCTCGCCGTAGCCGGCCTGGTCGGTGCGCGCGAGGCCGCCGAGCACGACCACGGTACGACCGTCGGCGTTTTCCCCGGTCGCCGGGGTCGCGCGCACCCAGAGCCGGCGGCGCTTGACGACGAGCGAGGTGCCGAGGCCCAGTACGAGCACGATCGCGAAGCCGAGCACCCACACCTGCGCCGGGTCGTGCGAGACCTGCAGGTACACCCAGGACTGCACACCGTCGAAGCGGATCACGGTGCCGTCGTCGAGCTTGAGCTCCTGGCCCGGCCGCAGGTTCGCCCGCGCCACGCTCTTCAGCCGTCCGCTGTCCACCATGGACTGGTCGACCTCGTAGATCGACTGGCCGCGGCCGGACTCGTTGCCGAGGTCGCCGCGCAGCACGTCGACCGCGACGGCCGGGTCGTTGAGGTCGGGGTAGGCGGAGGTCAGGGCGCCGTCGTGCAGGACCGCGGTCGGCGCGAACAGGCCGGTGATCGCGAGCTGCTTCTTGCGCCGCTCGGCCGGGTCGCTGATCCCGGGCGGGTCGAACTTCGTGGCGCCCTGGGCCAGGTGGGTGAGACCGTCGACGGTGCGCCACTGCGTGGTGTTCGTGCGCTTCTCACCGCCCGGGAACGTCACGGAGAACACCGGCGCGTAGCCGTTGCCGAGGAGGTAGACGCGGTCGCCCTCGATGCGCAGCGGGCTGTTGACCTCGAGCGGGTAGGGCCGCCAGGTGCCGCTCGTGAGATCGGCCCCGGCCTGGTAGCCGATGTCCGCGCGGAAGTAGTCGGCCTGGCCGCTCGGCAGGTAGTGCGCGGTGAAGTCGTCGACCTTGACGCAGAACTCGTCGAGGTCGGTGCCGTCGACGCGCAGGCCCGGGGTGAACGAGTCGTAGGCGAACGTGCCGGAGTTGCAGAACTCCGAGCCGTTCGCGAGCACGACGACCTGGCCCTCGTAGTTGAACATCTTCCCGATGGCCAGCGCGACGATCAGGCCGAGCATGGCGAAGTGGAAGACGAGGTTGCCGGTCTCGCGCAGGAACCCGCGCTCGGCGGAGATGCTGCGCGCGCCGCCGTCCTCCTCGCGGACCTCCAGCCGCCAGCCCTTGAGCCGGTTCCCGGCCGCGGTGATCACGTCGACGGGGGTGCGCGCGGTCTCGCCCTCGGCGTGGTGGGGCAGGCGGGTGAGGTTGCGCGGGGTGAGGACCGGCCTGGCGCGCAGGGATTTCGCGTACTCGAAGGTGCGCGGGGTCAGGCAGCCGACGAGGGAGACGAACAGCAGCAGGTAGACCGCGGAGAACCAGACGCTGCTGTAGACGGCGAAGAACCCGAGGCGGTCCAGCAGCTCGCCCCACCAGCCGTTGTCGGCGATGAACTGGTCGACCTTGCCGGAGTTGAGGCTGCGCTGCGGCAGGAGCGCGCCGGGCAGCGCCGCGAGGGCGAGCAGGAACAGCAGGACGAGCGCCGTGCGCATCGAGGTGAGGCCGCGCCAGGTGTTGCGCAGCAGCGCGGTCATAGGGGCAACACCGTGTCGGTGACGACGGCGTCCCGCAGCCACGAGGTGAGCTCGCCCCACAGCCCCGTGACGAGCAGGACGCCGACGACGAACAGCAGGCCGCCGCCGGCGAGCTGGATGGCGCGGCTGTGCCGGCGCAGCCAGCCGCTCGTGCGGACCGTCCAGCGCGCACCCAGGGCGATGACGAGGAACGGCAGGCCGAGGCCGAGGCAGTAGACCAGCACGAGCAGGAAGCCGCGCGCGGCCGTGCCGCCGGTACTGCTCGCGATGATCAGGACGCCGGACAGGGTAGGACCGAGGCACGGTGTCCAGCCGAGCCCGAAGATCGCGCCGAGCACGGGCGCGCCGGCCAGGCCGATGCGGGGCACGCGGTGGATGCGTACGTCGCGCTGTAGCCCTGGCACGAGCCCGATGAAGACGAGCGCCATGGCGATGGTGAGCACACCGCCGACGCGTTGCAGGAGGTCCTCGTTGACGAGCAGGGCGTCGGCGAGCCAGACCAGGCTGCCGATGGTGCCGGCGAAGACGACGGTGAACCCGGCGACGAACAGCCCCACGGCACCGACGACCCGCCAGCGCCCGGCGGCTTTCGGCTCGGGTTCCTCGCTCGGCGCGCCCGCGGTCACCTTGACCGGCGGCGCGTCGGCCCCGACGAGTGCGGCGAGGTAGGCGAGGTAGCCGGGCACGAGCGGCACCACGCACGGCGAGGCGAACGAGACGACCCCGGCCAGCAACGCCACGCCGCTGGCCACGAGCAGCGGCCCGTCGACGGCGAGCGCGGTGGGGTCCACGGCCTCAGGGTAGGCATCCACCTCACCTGCGCCGACGCCGCCTCCCCGAGCATGTGCGCCACCACACCCGCGAGTCCAACGTTCGCGTCGGGTGAGTCCTACATTCGCGACAGGCGGGACCGTTGGACTCGCGGGGTCCGGGCGTTGGACTCGCGGGGTTACCGCTCGGCGGTCAGGCGGTCGACCACCGGGAGGAGGTCGGACGCCAGGAGGTCGCGGAGGTAGACCGCGGCCACGCGGTGCTGCTTGTCCAGCACGATCGTCGACGGGACGACCGAGCGGGGGTAGCCCTTCCAGGCCAGCAGCGAGCGGCCCGGCGGGTCGTAGATCGACGGGTAGGTCAGGCCCGTGTCGCGGACGAAGTCCTGCGGTGCGGTGCGGTTCTCGTCGCGGACGTCGATGCCCAGGACCGTCACGCCGTCGGCCTGGCGCTGCTTGAAGACCTTCTCCAGCTCCGGCGCCTCGACCCGGCACGGCGGGCACCACGCGCCCCACAGGTTGAGCACGACGACCTTGCCCTGGTAGTCGGCCGTCGACACGGTGCCGTCGGACATCAGGGCCTGGCCCGACAGCGGCGGGGCCTGCTGCCTGTCGGCGCCGTCGTAGAAGATCTCCGTCTTCCCGCCCGGCGACACGAACTGGAACTCCGTGCCCCGCTCGACCGCGTCCGTGCCCGTCGAGCAACCGGCGAGGAGGAGCAGCAGCGCGAGAGCGGCGAGCGGCCGCCTCATGCGCCGGTCACCTTCGGGCTCGACGCGCCCGCCGGCTCGGTGTAGCGGATGGCGACCAGCCGCTCGTCGTCGAACTCCAGCGACGTCAGCGACGCCAGCGAGCACTGCCGCCGCCGCGGGTCGTGCCACAGGCGCTTGCCCTCGAGGAACCGCCGCAACGTCCAGATCGGCAGCTGGTGCGACACGCACACGGCCTCGTGTCCCTCGGCCCGCGCCCGCGCGCGGTACGCCGCCGCCAGCATCCGCCGCGCGATCTGCATGTACGGCTCGCCCCACGACGGCCTGAACGGGTTGCGCAGCCGCGGCCAGTGCCGGGGCGAGCGCAGCGCCCCGTCCCCGACGGCGACCCGCATGCCCTCGAACACGTTGTCCGCCTCGATCAGCCGCTCGTCGGTCTCCAGCGTCAGCCGGTGCGAGTCGGTGATCGGCGCGGCCGTCTGCTGCGCGCGCTCCAGCGGCGAGGCGACCACGTGCGTGAGGTCGTTGCCCGCCAGGTGCTCCGCGACGATCAGCGCCTGCCGCTTGCCCAGCTCGGAGAGCACGAAGCCGGGCATGCGGCCGTAGAGCACGCCGGTCGGGTTTTCCACCTCGCCGTGGCGTACCAAGTGGACGATCGTGCGCGTCACCGGTCCTCCCCGGGGGGTGTCGCCGCGGCCGCGGCGGCCGCCGCCGCGGGCAGGGCCGCGGCGATGACGTCGAACACCGCGTCGTCCATCGCCGCGTTGACGAACCACGCCTCGAACGCGGACGGCGGCGCGTACACGCCGCGCTCCAGCAGCGCGTGGAAGAACGGCGGGAAGCGCCACGTCTGCGCGGCCTTGGCATCCGCGTAGCCGGTCACGGGCGACTCGGTGAAGAACACCGACAGCAGGTTGCCCGCGAACTGGACCCGGTGCGCGACGCCGGCGTCGGACAGCGCGGCGCCGATCAGCGCGCCCAGCCGGGTCGCGTTCGCGTTCAGCGCCGTGTACACCTCGGGCGTGGCCGCGCGCAGCGACGCGAGGCCGGCGGCGACCGCGACCGGGTTCCCCGACAGCGTGCCGGCCTGGTACACCGGCCCGGACGGGGCGAGCGCGGCCAGCACGTCGGCCCGGCCGCCGAACGCGGCCGCGGGCAGCCCGCCGGACATGACCTTGCCGAAGGTGTACAGGTCGCCCGCCACGGACTCGATGCCGTACCAGCCGGCGGTGGAGACCCGGAAGCCGGTCATGACCTCGTCCATGACCAGCAGCGCGCCGTGCTCGGTGCACAGCTCGCGCAGGCCCGCGTTGAACCCGGGCTCCGGCGGGATCGCGCCCATGTTGCCGGCCGCGGCCTCGGTGATCACCGCGGCGAGGTCCGGGCCGTGCTCGGCGAACGCCGCGCGCACGGCGGCGAGGTCGTTGTAGGGCAGGACGATCGTGTCGGCGGCCGTCGCGCCGGTCACGCCGGGCGTGGTCGGCAGGCCGAGCGTGGCGACGCCCGAGCCCGCGTCGGCGAGCAGCGCGTCCACGTGCCCGTGGTAGCAGCCGGCGAACTTCACGATCTTGCGCCGGCCGGTGAACCCGCGGGCGAGCCGGATCGCGCTCATCGTCGCCTCGGTGCCGGAGTTGACCAGCCGCACGGCCGCCACCGGGCCGACCCGTGCGACCAGCTCCTCGGCGAGCTCGACCTCGCCGACGGTCGGCGTGCCGAACGAGAGCCCCGACGTCGCGGCCGAGCGGACCGCGTCGACCACCGCGGGGTGTGCGTGGCCGTGGATCATCGGTCCCCACGACGCGACGAGGTCCACGTAACGCGTGCCGTCCGCGTCGTACAGGTACGGGCCCTCGCCGCGGACCATGAACCGCGGGGTGCCGCCGACCGCCTGGAACGCGCGCACCGGCGAGTTCACCCCGCCGGGAGTGACCGCTCGCGCCCGCTCGAACAGCTCCGCGGACCGCCGGGCCGTCTCCACCTCAGTCGTCACCAGCAGTCCTCGTGTCCGAGCCGGCGTCCGGCACGGCCTCCGGCGCCTTCCCCGTCTCCTGCACAGGCTCCTGCCTGGTCTCCTGCATGGGCTCGCGCTTGGGCCGGACCCGCACCGCGAGAAGCACCTGCCGCGCCGCGTCGAGTACGAGTACCGCGGCGATCGTGCCGAACCCGATCGCGGCCGCGAGCCAGTTGCCGAACACCCGCTGCGACTCCAGCACCCTGCCGTCGGCGATCTGCGTGGCGATCGTCGCGAAGCCGTGCGGCCATGCCCAGAACGCGCCCCACACGGCGAGGCCGGCCACGAGCACCTCGACCAGCGCGACGATCGCGCGCCCCGGACGGTGCAGCCGGCCCGGCTCGGTGGGTGGTGGCGCGACGATCTGGTCGGTGGCCTGCGGAGCACTCACGACGGCAAGCCTCTCATGGGTAGCGCCGCCCGCCCCGCCGGGCGAGCCGGCGCTTGCGGTGCTCGAGGAAGAAGGCCGTCGACTCCGGGCGGAACATGTAGATCACCGCGGTGATCGAGAAGGCCACCTCGGCGAGGCTCCACATCAGGCCGAGCGCCGCGCCGCTGCTCACCGCGGCGGACAGGAAGTTCATCGCGCCGAGGACCGCGAACGCGCTTAGCACGATCCGTGCCCAGCCCCGGCCCGCGCGCATCTTGACGGCGAACAGCACGAACAGGGCGGCGAACAACGCGATCCCGAGACCGAGCGACACCCTGGCGACCGAGATCGCGCTGGCCACCTCGGCGTCGGTCTCGGGCCGGCCGGTGTCGGCCAGCATCGCGCGCGCGAACCGGTCGAGCCAGGCCTGGTCGAACAGCACGGTGACGATCGTGGCCACGGTCGCGATCGTGGTGCTGGCGATGCTCGCCCAGAACGCGTTGTCGACCGCCTTGGGCCGGGTTATCTCGTCGGCCGTGCCCTCCGGGACGGGCCGCATCGGCTCGTGGGAGAAGCTGCCGTCGGGATTCGACACGTCTTCATTCAACATGACGCGCCCCGGGCTCGACGAGGCGGCGCAGAGCGTCCCGCAGGCCCTCGGCGTCGCGGGCCCAGGCGAGCACCACGCTGTCGTCGGCCAGCCGCACCGGGACCGCCTCCGTCCTGCGCGGCACGGTCCACCCGCCACCGAGGATCCGCACGCCTGCCGGGGCGCCCACGTCGGTGACCACGGCGAGGTCGGCGACCGGCAGCGTCTCGCGGCCCTGGGTCAGCGTCTTCGGAGTCAGCCGCACCAGGTAGACCTTGCGGCGCGCCGAGACCCACACGGCCGCGCCTCCGAACAGCACGACCGCGACGACGAACCACTGCAGCCAGTGCACCGCGCCGGTCGTCACCTCGAGGACGAGGCCGACCACGGCGAACGCCGGGCCCCACAGCAGCGGCCACCACGACGAGCCGTGCTCGGCGAAGAGCACCGGCTCGTCGGACGGCTCGCTCACGTGATGGTCTGCCGCGGCCCGAAGAATTCGCGGGTGGACGGCAGGTACATCAGCGCGATTGCCAGCAGCGCGCAGAACCCGCTGATCAGGTCCGGCCACGCCCAGCCGACGTAGAAGTGGAAGAGCAGCATGATCAGCGTGATGATCAGCATCATCATCCGGGCGCGCCGCACGCCCTCCTGCGCCTTGTAGGCGAACAGCGTGAGGAAGCCGCCGAGCGCCACGGCCTGGATCATGTACAGCCACAGGTACGTGGTGACGATGTTCTCCGCGCGCGCCGGCGTGGTGCGCAGCGGGTTGTCCGGCGAGACCGCGTAGTCGAGCATCACCTGCTTCTGCGTGATCAGGTAGATGCCGGTGACCACGCCGAGCGCGGCCGAACCGAACGCGAGGTAGAACGCCGTGCGCACCACCGTCGGGCGCGCCACGTCGCGCCGTCGCGCGGCGGCCTCGGCCGCGGTCGGCATCACGGGCTCCTCCCGAGCAGGCGGCGCCTTCTCGATCGGCGCCGGGCCGGGCTCGGGGTCGGTCACCGTCGGCTCGTCGGCGTCGGCGCTCGTCTTCTCGCCGACACCCTTCTCGTCGTCCGGACTGCCTGGCTTCACGGGCGGCACGTTAGCGCAACCACCCGGCGGCCTCGACGGCCCAGTACGTGAGGATGACCTCGGCTCCGGCGCGGCGGATCGACGTGAGCGTCTCCAGCACGGCCGCGCGCCGGTCAAGCCAGCCGTTCGCCGCGGCCGACTCGATCATCGCGTACTCGCCGGAGATCTGGTATGCCGCAACGGGCACGTCGCTGAGCTCGGCCACCGCGCGGATGACGTCGAGGTACATCATCGCCGGCTTGACCATCACCAGGTCGGCACCCTCGTCGAGGTCGAGGCGCACCTCGCGCAGCGCCTCGCGGGCGTTGCGCGGATCCTGCTGGTAGGTCTTGCGGTCGCCGGTCAGCGCCGACTCCACGGCGTCGCGGAACGGGCCGTAGAACGCCGAGGCGTACTTCACGGAGTAGGCGAGGATGCCGGTGCTCACGTGGCCGGCCCGGTCCAGCGCCTCGCGGACCGCGCCGACCTGGCCGTCCATCATCCCGCTGGGGCCGAGCAGGTGCGCACCCGCTTCGGCCTGCGCGAGGGCCATGTCGCCGTAGAGCCGCAGCGTCGCGTCGTTGTCCACCGTGCCGTCGTCGGCGAGCACGCCGCAGTGGCCGTGATCGGTGAACTCGTCGAGGCAGAGGTCCGACATGAGCACGGTCTCGTCGCCGAGCTCCGCGCGCAGGTCGCGCAGCGCCACGTTGAGCACGCCGTCGGGATCGACGCCGCCCGAGCCGACCGCGTCCCTGCTCGACGGGACGCCGAACAGCATCAGCCCGCCGACGCCGGCCTGCACCGCCTGGACGGCGGCCTTGCGCAGGCTGTCGCGGGTGTGCTGGACGACGCCGGGCATGTTCGCGATCGGGACCGGCTCGGTCGCGCCCTCCTTGACGAACATCGGCAGCACGAGCTGGTTCGGCCGGACCGTGGTCTCGCCGACCAGCCCGCGCATGGCGGCCGTGGTACGCAGCCGGCGCGGCCGGTGGCTTGGGAACATGGCGATCTCCCTCTAGCGGCGGGCCCGCTTCGTCTTGCGCGGTGGCGGCAGCGCGCCCTCGGCCCGCAGCCGGGCGGCGTGCTCGGCGAGCGCGTCCACCAACATCGGGACCTGCGGCTGCTCGGGCTGCACGTCCACGCGCAGGCCGAACTCCCGCGCGGTCTCGGCCGTCTTGGGGCCGATGCAGGCGACGAGCGTGCGGGTGTGCGGCTTGCCGGCGATGCCGACCAGGTTCCGCACGGTCGACGACGAGGTGAAGCACACCGCGTCGAAGCCGCCGGTCTTGATCATCTCGCGGGTCTCGGCGGGCGGCGGCGCGGCACGCACAGTGCGGTACGCGGTCACGTCGTCGATCTCCCAGCCGCGGTCGCGCAGGCCGGCGGCGAGCGTCTCGGTCGCGATGTCGGCCCGCGGCAGCAGCACGCGGTCGACCGGGTCGAGGATGTCGTCGTAGGGCGGGAACTCCTCCAGCAGACCCTCGCTGGACTGCTCGCCCGACGGCACGAGCTCGGGGATGATGCCGAAGCCGCGCACCTTGTCCGCGGTCGACTCGCCGACGCAGGCGATCTTCACGCCGGAGAACGCGCGGGCGTCGAGACCGAACTCGGCGAACTTCTCCCACACCGCGCGCACGGCGTTGGTCGAGGTGAAGACCAGCCACTGGTAGCGGCCGTCGACGAGGCCCTTGACCGAGCGCTCCATCTGCGCGGGGCTGCGCGGCGGCTCGACGGAGATCGTCGGCACCTCGGACGGGATGGCGCCGTGCAGCCGCAGCCGCTCGCTCATCTCGCCGGCCTGGTCCTTCGTCCGCGGCACGAGCACGCGCCAGCCGTACAGCGCGCGGGACTCCCACCAGGACAGCTTCGTGCGGCCGGACACCGCCTGCCCGACGGTTACCACGAGGTTGCCCGCGATCTCGCCGGCGTCGGCGGCGAGCGAGGCGAGCGTCGTGTCGAGCGTGCGCTGCCCGGAGCCGGTGCCGTCGGCGGTGACCGCGACCGGGGTCTGCGGGGCGATGCCGTGCTCGCCGAGCGCGGACGCGGCCTCGGCCAGGTGGCTCGAGCTCGCGAGCAGCACGATCGGGCCCGGGGTGGCCGCGAGGCCCGCCCAGTCGACCTCGCCACGGACGTCGACGACGGTGTGCGTGCCGCCGAGCGCGATGCCCGCGTAGGCCGGGACGGCGGTGGCCGCGGGCACGCCCGGCACGACGTCGAACACGGCGCTGGTGCGGGCGACCGCCTGCGCCTCGGCGACCAGTGCGGAGTTGGTCAGCGGGTCACCGGCCACGAGCCGGATCACCGTGCGGCCCGCCTTGGCCTCGGCCACGAGGTCCTTCGCGACCTCGGCCGGCTCGCCGACCGCCGGCCGGACCTCGGCGGGCGCCTTGTCACCCTCGAGGTCCCTGCCGGCCAGCTCGAGGACACCGGCCGGCACGTCCGGGTCGGTCACCACGAGCTCCGCCCGGGCGAGCAGCTCGCCGGCCCGGACGGTGAGGAGCCCGGCGTCGCCGGGCCCGGAGCCCACGAACGCGATGCGCCCGGGACTCTTACGGGTACGGGTGGTCATCTCTTTCGGCCACTTCCTTACAGATCACTGCTCGGGGCCGGACAGCACGCCGGCTCCGAGCTCGAGCAGCTCGGCGGCCAACGCACGCCCGAGCTGCTCACCTTCGGTCAGGTCACCGGTGGCCGACGCCCGCAGGAGGTCGACGGCCGAACCCTCGAGGTTCGCGTCCGCGGACCAGTTCGCCGCCGCGACCCCGCGCAGGGACAGGCGGTGTACCACCCGGTCCTCGCTGTCGAGGTCCTCGACCACGTCGGCCAGTGCGCCAACCGGGGCGTTGCAGCCGGCCTCGAGCGCGGCCAGCATGGCGCGCTCGGCGGCCACCGCGTACCGGGTGGCTTCGTCGTCCACAATGGACTGCAAGAGGTGCTCGGTGTCCATGTCGTCGACCCGGCACTCCACCGCGAGCGCACCCTGCGCCGGCGCGGGCAGTACCTGGATCGGGTCCAGCACCTCGGTGATCTCCCCCAGCCGGCCCAGCCGGGCGAGCCCGGCCCTGGCCAGCACGACGGCATCCAGCTCGCCGTCGCCGACCTTGCGGATGCGGGTGTCCACGTTGCCGCGGATCGGCACGATCTCGAGCCCCAGGCCGAGCGCCCGCAGCTGCGCGACGCGCCGCGGCGCGCCCGTGCCGACCCGGGAGCCGGGCGGCAGCTCGCCGAGCGTCAGCCCGTTCCTGGCCACCAGCGCGTCCCGGGGGTCGGCGCGCGGGGGCACCGCGGCCAGCGACAGCCTTGGGTCGGGCTTGGTCGGCAGGTCCTTGTAGGAGTGCACGGCCACGTCGACCGTGCCGTCGGCGAGCGCGTCGCGCAGCGCCGAGGTGAACACGCCGATGCCGATCTCGGCGATCGGCGCGGCAGAGCGGTCGCCGGGGGTCACGACCGTGACCAGCTCGACCTTCGCGCCGGCCTTCTCCAGCGCGTCGGCGACGGTGCCGGTCTGCGCGAGCGCCAGCGCGCTGCCCCGGGTCCCGATGCGGATCGTGCGGCTCACCGGTGCTCGTCCCCCACCCCGGAGTCGACCTCCGAGTCGACCCCGGCGATCGCCGTGGGCAGGGCCGGGTCGAGCTGGAACAGCTCGCGCAGCGCCTCGGCGTACTCGGCGCCGCCCGGGCCGGAGGCCAGCTCCTTGACCCGCACGGTCGGCGTGTGCAGCAGCTTGTCGACGACGCGGCGGACGGTCTGCGCGACCTCCGCGCGCACCTTCTCGTCCGCGTCGGGGAGCCGGGAGCCCAGCCGCAGCAGCTCGGCGTCGACGACCTCGGCTGCCCGGCGGCGCAGCGCGGTGACGGTCGGGGTGACCTCGGCGGAGCGCTGGGTGGCGAGGTAGGCGCGCACCTCGTCGGCGACGATCCCGGTGGCGCGCCGCGTGTCCAGCCCGCTCGGCGCGGACTCGAGGCGGCGCTGCAGGCTCTCCAGGTCGATGATCGTGACCCCATCGAGCTCGCCGACCTCGGCCGCGACGTCGCGCGGCAGGCCGAGGTCGCAGACGACGAGCGGGCGGGTCCGCGGGCCGACGGCGCCGGCGTCGATCACGGTGCCCGACGCGCCGGTGCAGGAGACGACCAGGTCCGCGGCGGCGAGCTGGCCGGCCAGCTCGCCCAGCCCGACCGCGCGGGCCGGCACGCCCTGGTGGGTGAGGAGGTCCGCGAGCCGGGCGCCGGTCTGCTCGGTGCGGTTGGCGATGACGATCTCGCCGATGTCCGCGCGGCGCAGGGCCGCGGCGGCGAGGGAGCCCATCGAGCCCGCGCCGACCAACAGCGCCCGCCGCCCGGCGAGCCCGCCGAGCCGCGCGTCGGCGTCGGCCAGCGCCTCGGAGACGACCGAGCCACCGGCCCGGGCGAGGTCGGTCTCGGTGTGCACGCGCTTGCCGACCCGCAGCGCGCGCTGGATCAGCTCGTGCAGCGTGCGCCCGACCGTGCCCGCCTCGCGCGCGGCGTTGTAGGCGGCCCGGACCTGGCCGAGGATCTGCGACTCGCCGACCACCATCGAGTCGAGCCCGGCGGCGACGGAGAACAGGTGGCCGACCGCGGCGTCCGCGTAGTGGACGTA
>NZ_DATBKY010000078.1:0-8555 GCF_036555685.1 Actinophytocola sp.
CCCGAACAACGCCCAGAACCTGAACGTGCTCCTCGGCAAGATTCTGCGGATCGACATCGACAGCGCCGGCGCGGTTCCGTGCGGGCAGTCGACGTCGATGCCGTACGGGATTCCGGTGACCAACCCCTTCGTGGGCGTCAGCGGGTGCGACGAGATCTGGGCCTACGGCGTTCGCAATCCGTGGCGCTTCTCCTTCGACCGTTCGACCTTCGACCTGCTGATCGGCGACGTCGGACAGGAGCTCTACGAAGAGATCGACTTCCAGCCGTCGTCGAGCTCGGGTGGCGAGAACTACGGCTGGCACAAGATGGAAGGCTTGCACTGCTACAACCCGCCGAACAACTGTGACGACGGCTCGCTGACGCTGCCGATCCTCGAGGAGACTCACGCGGCCGGCTGGTGCGCGATCGTCGGGGGATTTCGGTATCGCGGCTCCGCGATCCCAGGCCTGGCCGGCTTCTACGTCTACGGCGACCTCTGCCTCGGAGAGCTCTGGGCCGCAAGCGAGTCCGGCGGGACGTGGAGCACGCAGAGGCTCCTCGATCCGGGCCTCACCATCTCGAGCTTCGGCCAGGACGAGGCGGGGGAGCTGTACGTCGCCGACCTGAACGGCGCGGTCTATCGATTGGAACCGATCAGCAACCCGACTCCGACGATCACGAGCGTCAACCCCGACGTCGTCATCGCCGGCGACCCCGCCTTCACCCTGGATGTCTTCGGCTCGGGCTTCGTCGACGGCTCGACGGTTCAGTGGAATGGCTCCGACCGGCCGACGACCTACCTGAGCGGGACGCACCTGACCGCCACGATCTCGGCCTCGGACGTGGCCGCGGCGGGCATTCAATCGGTGACCGTGTTCAACCCGCTCCCCGGCGGCGGCACCTCGGCCGGCGAGCGCTTCGACGTCAACCAGACCTTCCTGGACGTGCCGACCGACTATTTCGCGGCCCTCCAGATCCAGGCGATCTTCAACGCCGGCGTCACCGCCGGGTGCGACGTCCGTCTGTTCTGCCCCGTGCGCACCACGACCCGCGCGGAGATGGCGGTCTTCCTGTTGAAGTCCCTGCTGGGACCCCTCTACATGCCGCCGGCCTGCACGCCTCCGGGCGTCTTCGCCGACGTCCCGTGCCCGGGTCTGTATACGGACTGGATCGAGGACGTCAAGACGCGCGGGATCACGGCGGGGTGCGGCGACGGCACGATCTACTGCCCGGACGCCAACGTCCTCCGGCAGGAGATGGCGGTCTTTCTCCTCAAGACGAGCCAGGGCTCGGGCTACGTCCCGCCGGCCTGCACCGAGCCGCCCGTCTTCGCGGACGTCGCCTGCCCGAGCCAGTACGCGGACTGGATCCAGGACCTCAAGACCCGAGGCATCACGGCGGGCTGCGGGGATGGAACCAACTTCTGCCCGGGAGATCCCGTTCTGCGCGCGGAGATGGCGGCTTTCCTGACGATCACGTTCAACCTGCCGCTTCCCTGAGGCGGCCGGCGGGGCCGCCGGCCCTCGAGGCTTTCTTAAAACGGGGCGCTGCGGCGCCCCGTTTGCACATGTTCTTGTGCATCGCGGCCCGCCCGGTCGAAAGGCCAGTTTTCCAGTTGACCCCCACAGTCCTCCGGTGATCTAGTTTCTCCACCCTTAGCGTTTCTTAATTTTTTGGAGGTCTTATGCGTGGGAGTCGGGCAAGGAGTCTGTGCACTCTTGCGGTCGTCGTGCTCGCTGCGCTCGTCCTCGGAGTTTCGAGCGCATCAGCGCAAACGTCCATCGTCAATGGCGTCGTGAAGGATGGGTCAGGCGGGGGCTTCCCGCTCTACGCGAAGATCGTCGTCACCGGCCCCGATTACGCGGCCACGATCTTCAACGATCCGCTGAGCGGGTACTACTCGATCGGTGTCCCGGATGGCGCGACGTATCACTTCGTGGTGACGTCGCAGATTCCGGGCTACAACACCGGCGTCGCGGATGTCCCGGTGAACGTGCCCGAGATCGTCAACGATCCGCCGGGGATCGTGGCCAACTTCGACCTGAAGGTCGACTCGGGCCTCTGCATCGCGCCGGGCTACACTCCGGGCGAGCCCATTCCGGTCTGGTCGGAGTCCTTCGACGGCGGTGAGCTGCCCGAGGGCTGGTCCGTCGTCGACAACACCGGCGGCGGCGGCTGGGGCATCGTGAACGACTTCGCGCCCTGCAACGAGCTGCCGCCCGGCACCAACCCGACGGGCGGCTCCGGAGCGTTCGCGCTGATCAACAGCGACTGCGCCGGGTTCGTGTCCCTCGACACGGAGCTGCGGACGGCGTCGATCGACCTGTCCGCCTGGGACGGCGCGATCCTCTCGTTCAACCAGGACTACTTCAACCTGGGCGACACGGCGGACGTGGACGTGAGCACCGACGGCGGCAAGACGTGGAACAACGCGCTGAGCCAGACGGCGAGCGACCGCGGACCGACGTCGATCTCGGCGGTGCTGCCGGGAGTCGGCGGCCAGGCCAACGTGACGGTTCGGTTCCACTACTACAACGCGTTCTTCGCGTGGTGGTGGGCGGTCGACGACGTCGCGGTGAGCGGCGCGGTCTGCAACCCGGGCGAGAGCGGCCTCGTGGTCGGCAAGGTCCTCGACACGAATACGGGCAGCGGCCTGAACGGCGCGACCGTCAAGAACATGCCGGACGGCAATTCCGGAACCACGCACGCGGTTCCGGAGGATCCCGCGATGGGCGACGGCTTCTATTCGCTGGCGGCCGGAAGCGGACCGCAGCCCTTCCAGGCTTCGAAGACCGGCTACCAGTCGGCGCAGCTGAACATTCCGGTGATTCCGAACAGCACCGTGCGCCTCGACTTCTCGCTGGCGTCGGGCTGGCTGACGGCGGACCCGTCGGTCATGAATTCCAAGATTCTTCCGGGGACGACGGACACCCAGACGCTGAACATCTCGAATGCGGGCTCGGCGGACGGAAGCTTCGAGATCCTCGAGGGCAAGGGACCGCTGACCGCCAAGGGCGTCAAGCACGTCGCGAGCCTGACCGATCGCCGGTCGGCCCAGAAGCGCATTCCGGCGGACAAGATCAATGCGAAGACCGCCAAGAATCTGCCGGCGAACCCCCACCCGCCCAAGCCCGGCTACCGCATCCCGCAGGGCGCCGGTCCGGGAGAGGTCATCTCGAGCTTCGACACGGGTCTGGGAATCGGATGGGGCGTCAGCTTCGACACCAGCCGCGTCTGGATCAGCAACCCGTCCTACATCGGTCCCGGCGACGACATGAACCACAGCTTCACCCCGGACGGCACGGACACGGGCGCGACGATCGCGATCGGCGGCGCCGGGCTGTGGATGGGTGACGAGGCCTTCGACACGGCGACGGGGATGCTGTGGGGCGTCAACGTCGGCGGCGACGACTGCATCTCGGAGATGGACCCGAACAACCTGGTGTTGACGGGCAACGAGATCTGCGGCTCGCCGTGGACGAACATCTCGCAGCGCGGTCTGGCGTACGACGCCGTCAACGACGGCTTCTTCATCGGCGGCTGGAACGAATTCACCGTCTACCACATCGACAACACCGGAGCGGTGCTCGACTCGCAGTTCGTGGGCCTGGGCATCTCGGGCCTGGCCTTCTTCCCGGACACCGGCCACCTCTTCGTGCAGGTGAGCGACCCGGTGGACTTCTCGATCCACATCCTGGACGTCAACAACGGGTACAACGAGGTCGGCAGCTTCAACGTCTCCGACGGGGCCTTCGATGACCACGGCGGAGCGGGCATGGACAGCGATTGCGACGGAAACCTGCTGATCCTCAACCAGTTCCAGCAGAAGCTGTTCATCGTGGCTTCGGGCGAGAGCGGCAGCTGCAGCTCGGACATCCCGTGGGTCAGCGAGGATCCGACGGAGGGCACGGTTCCGGCGGCTGGCGGCGCGAGGCACGTGGCCGGCGGCGGCGGATCCAACCCCTTCCCGGTGGCCGTGACCTTCGACTCGGCGAACCTGCTGCCGGGTCTGCGTCAGGCGCACCTCGGATTCAAGACGGACACGCCGAATCCGATGGCGGGCGTGGGCCTCAACTTCACGGTCCGGTTCATGGACGTTCTCGAGGACAACCCGCCGGGGACGGACACCTTCGAGCCCTACATCTACGCGGCGGCCGGGGCGAACATCATGCACGGCTGCTCGTTCTTCAACTTCTGCCCGCACGACAACGTGACGCGCGCCGACATGGCCGGGTACATCTTCCGGTCGGTGCACGGACCGTTCACGCCTCCGCCGGTCTACACGGGGATCTTCGGAGACGTGTTCTTCGGGGACTACAACGCGGACTACATCCAGGGCGTGTATGACGACGGGATCACGGCGGGCTGCCAGGCGGACCCGCTGCTCTACTGCCCGGACCAGAGCATTCCGAGAGGTCAGATGGCGGTCTTCATCGAGAAGGGCCTGAAGGGGGCGGACTACATTCCGGCGCCCTGCTCGGGCATCTTCACCGACGTCGCATGCCCGCCGACCCCGAGCGATCCGTACGGCGACTGGGTCGAGCTGCTGTTCAACGACGGCATCACGACGGGTTGCCAGGTCAACCCGGCCAAGTTCTGCCCGCTGACCCCGATTCCCAACGAGCAGATGGCCGTCTTCATCGTGAAGGCCTGGGGGTTCCCGGTCGTCCTTCCCTAGAATCGGTTCCGGTTGCGATTCGGATGGGCGCGGCTTCGGCCGCGCCCATTTTTTTGATCAGCGTCGCCCGGAACGGACGCCAGCCGGCGGGCCGCCCGCCGCTCGACGGCGTCTCCAACTTTCTCTTGACACCCCCCGACCTCGGGTATTGAATTTCCCGCAGTTCCCGTTTCGAACCCTGGTCGAGTCACGGCGCGTTTCGTTTATTTTTCAAAACGGAGGTCCGCCATGCAATCGCGCTTGGCGAATGGGCTCCTTGCCGTCACCGTCTCGGTGTTCGCGTCTGTCTCCCTCCTCGGTTCCTCCCCGCTCCTGGCCGCCGAGAAATCCACTCCGAAAAGCTCACCGTCGCCGCCGACGGTGATGCACGCGCTCAAACACGACACGTCGGGTCCGCTGCGCCTCGCGCACCCGCCGACGAAGCCGTTCACGGGAGCCGGGCACGAGGCGGCCCGCAACGAGGGCCCGAGACTGCGCGGCACCGAGCACAAGGGCGTCGATCCGGTCGTGCAGCGCCACTTCGGCAGCAGCCAGCCGACTCCGATGCTCAACTTCGACGGCGGGACCGCCGCGGAAATGGGCCCGTTCTTCGGATTCGAGGTGGCGCCTCCCGACACCGAGGGCGCCGTCGGCTCGACGCAGTACTTCCAGTTCGTCAACTCGGTCTTCCACATCTACGACAAGACCACGGGAAACAATCTCGTGGGACCGCTGCCGGGCACCGCGATCTTCGAGGGGTTCGGCGGCTTCTGCGAGAACGAGGACGTCACGGATCCGGTCGTCAAGTACGACCACATCGCGAACCGCTGGCTGGCGACCTACCTGGCCTTCGACATCTTCGTGCAGAACGAGTTCCACATGTGCCTCGCCGTGTCGACGACCGACGACGCGACGGGCTCGTACAACCGCTACGACTTTCCGTACGCGTTTGACATCCCGGACTATCCGAAGTTCGGCGTCTGGCCCGACGCGTACTACATGACGACGGACCAGTTCCCGGGCGGGTCCTTCAGCAACTCGCGGGTCACCGCCTTCGACCGCAATGCCATGCTCGCGGGTACCGACGCGACGAGTATCGCCTTCGACATGGATCCCAATCAGTTCGCGCCGCTGCCGGGCGACCTCGACGGCCTCACTCCTCCACCGGCCGGAGCTCCGAATCCGGTCGTGGCGACGGCGCATCCCAACTGGGACGGCAATCCGACGCCCGGACTTCACTTCTGGTACTTCCACGTCGATTTCGAGACGCCCGGCAACTCCACCTTCGTCGGGCCGTACGACACGACGACTCCCGACTTCAATCCCGTGATGTGCGGCTTCAGCCGCAATTGCATCCCGCAGCTGAACGGCGAGGGGCTGGACGCGATTTCCGGCCGCACGATGTTCCGCGCGGCCTATCGCAATTTCGGCGACCACGAGGCGATGACGATCGCCCAGACCGTCAACGTCGCGGAGAGCGGCGATCAGGCCGGCGTCCGCTGGACCGAGGTGCGCGACATCTTCGCGCCCATCTCGACCGTGCACATCGGGCAGGGCGGCAATCCCGCCGGACCGTCGCTCTTCCAGTCCGGCACCTACTCGCCGGATTCCATGAATCGCTGGATGCCGGCGATCGCCATGGACAACAACGGCAACATGGCCCTCGGCTACAGCATCTCGGACGCGACGATCGATCCCGCGATCGGCATCACGGGACGCTTCGCGGCGGACCCGGCCGGCACCATGGGCGACGAAGACGTGATGTTCTCCGGCACGGGGAGCCAGCAGAACACCTTCAACCGCTGGGGCGACTACAGCGACGTGGAGATCGACCCCATCGACGGCTGCACCTTCTGGTACACCAACCAGTACTACTCGGCCGACGGCTCGTTCGACTGGCGGACCCGCATCGGGTCGTTCCAGTTCCCGGGCTGCGGCAGCGCGGCCGGCACCCTCGAGGGTGACGTCGTGGATACGAGCAAGAATCCGATTGAGAACGCCACCGTCACGGCGAACTCGTTCTCGACGAGCACGGACGCCGCGGGTCACTACCACTTCACGCTCCCGGTCGGCACCTACGACATGACCGCGTCGAAGTTCGGCTACACGCCGGATTCCGCCAGCGGCGTCGAGGTGACGGACGGCGGCGACACGATCCAGAACTTCACGCTGACGCCGAACTTGAACCTGGTCGTCAACGGCGTCGTGAAGGACGGCTCGGGTGCGGGCTGGCCGCTGTACGCCCGGATCGACATCACCGGTCCGGAGGGCTTCCCGGGCGCGACGCTCTACACGGATCCGAAGCTCGGCTACTACTCGATCACCCTGGCCGCGGGCTTCACCTATCACTTCGTGGTGACCTCGCAGATTCCGGGGTACAACGTTCTCTCGCAGGACGTCAACGTCCCGGTTCCGGTGCTTCAACTCCCGGACGATCCACCGGGCTTCGTGGCGAACTTCAGTCTGACGGTGGATGCGGGTGTCTGCACCGCGCCGGGCTACACCCCCGGGCCGCCGACGCCCCTGATGAGCGAGTCCTTCGACGGCGGGACGCTGCCGCCGGGCTGGTCGGTGGTCGACAACACCGGCTCGGGCGGCTGGGGCATCGTGAACGACTTCGCGCCCTGCAACGAGCTGCCGCCCGGCACCAACCCGACCGGCGGCTCCGGAGCGTTCGCGCTGATCAACAGCGACTGCGCCGGGTTCGTGTCCCTCGACACGGAGCTGAGGACGGCGTCGATCGACGTGTCGGCCTTCGGCGGCGCGATCATCGCCTTCAACCAGGACTACTTCAACCTGGGCGATACGGCGGACGTGGACGTGAGCACCGACGGCGGCACGACGTGGAACAACGCGCTGCGCCAGACGGCGAGCGACCGCGGACCGACGTCGATCTCTGCGGTGCTTCCGAACACGGGAGGCCAGGCCAACGTGACGGTTCGGTTCCACTACTACAACGCGTTCTTCGCGTGGTGGTGGGCGGTCGACGACATCGTGGTGAGCGGAGCGACCTGCCTGCCGGGCGCCGGTGGACTGGTGGTCGGCACGGTCAGCGACGCGAACAACGGAAGCGGCCTCAACGGCGCGACCGTGAAGAACATGCCGGACGGCGACTCCACGACGACGCACGCGGTGCCGGACGATCCCAACGTGGGCGACGGCTTCTACGCCCTCTCGGCGGGAAGCGGTCCGCAGCCGTTCGAGGCTTCGAAGAAGGGCTACCAGTCCGCACAGCTGAACATTCCGGTGATTCCGAACAGCACCGTGCGTCTGGACTTCTCGCTGGCCGCCGGCTGGCTGTCGGCGGATCCGTCGGTCATGAATTCCAAGATCCTTCCGGGGACGACGGACACCCAGACGCTGAACATCACCAACGCGGGTTCGGCCGACGGAACCTTCGAGATTCTGGAAGGCAAGGGACCGTTGACGCTCAAGCACGGGCCCTTTGCGTCTCTCAACGACCGCCGTGCGGCCCAGAAGCGCATTCCGGCGGATAAGATCAACGCGAAGACCGCGAAGAACCTGCCGGCGAACCCCCACCCGCCCAAGCGCGGGTACCACTTCCCGCAGGGCGGAGCGGGCACGGTGATTTCGAGCTTCCCGACCAATCTGGGAATCGGCTGGGGCGTCAGCTTCGACACGAGCCGCGTCTGGATCAGCAACCCGAGCTACATCGGTCCCGGAGACGACCAGAATCACGCCTTCGCCGAGGATGGAACCGCGACCGGCGACACGATCGCGATCGGCGGCGCCGGGCTGTGGATGGGTGACGAGGCCTACGACACGGCGACGGGGATGCTGTGGGGCGTCAACGTCGGCGGCGACGACTGCATCTCGGAGATGGACCCGAACAACCTGGTGTTGACGGGCAACGAGATCTGCGGCTCGCCGTGGACGAACATCTCGCAGCGCGGTCT
>NZ_DATBKY010000079.1:0-3694 GCF_036555685.1 Actinophytocola sp.
AGCTTCGCCTCGGCCTCGTGCAGCTGCTCGGGCGGCACTGTGGCGAGGGTGCGCCGGTGCAGGATGCGGACTGCGGCGACCGCGCCCATCACGGCGATCTCGGCACCGGGCCAGGCGAAGACGCGGGTCGCGCCGAGCGCGCGGGAGTTCATCGCGATGTAGGCGCCGCCGTAGGCCTTGCGGGTCACCAGCGTCACCCGCGGGACCGTGGCCTCGGCGAAAGCGTGCAGCAGCTTGGCGCCGCGCCGGACCACGCCGTCCCATTCCTGGCCGACGCCGGGCAGGTATCCGGGCACGTCCACCAGGACCACGAGCGGTACGCCGAACGCGTCGCACATCCGCACGAAACGCGCCGCCTTCTCGGCCGAGGCGGCGTCCAGGCAGCCGCCGAGCCGCATCGGGTTGCTGGCCACGACGCCGACCGTCCGGCCTGCCAGGCGGCCGAGGATCGTCACGACGTTCGGCGCCCAGCGGGGGTGGAGTTCGACGCCCGGCGTGTCGAGCAGCTTGCCGGTCAGCAGGTGCACGTCATACGCGCGGCGTGCCGAGTCGGGCAGCAGGCCGGACAGGTCACGCTCCTCCGCGTCCTCGGCGATCTTGCCCTGGTCGCTGAGCATGGCCGCCAGCTCGCGCGCCCGGTCTAGTGCCTCCGCGTCGGTCGACGTCACCACGTGCACCACGCCGGACCGGCGGCTGTGCGGCTCGGGACCGCCGAGCCGTTCCATGTCCACGTCCTCGCCGGTCACCGAGCGCACCACGTCGGGGCCCGTGACGAAGATGCGCCC
This sequence comes from Actinophytocola sp., assembly GCF_036555685.1. Classification (GTDB taxonomy): domain Bacteria; phylum Actinomycetota; class Actinomycetes; order Mycobacteriales; family Pseudonocardiaceae; genus Actinophytocola. The sequence goes on from NZ_DATBKY010000079.1 coordinate 786, forward strand.
CTGCCCGGACAGGATCACGAGGTCGGTCAGTGCCGGGCCGTAGGCGGCGCCGCCCGCCGCCGGGCCGAGCACCACCGAGATCTGCGGCACCCGCCCGGACGCCTGGGTCATCGCGGCGAACACGGTTCCCACGGCGTGCAGGCTTGCCACGCCCTCGGCCAGCCGGGCCCCGCCGGAATGCCAGAGACCCACGATCGGGACGCCGCGCGCGAGGGCCTCGGAGTAGGCCGCGACGATCGCGGCGCAGCCCGCGGTGCCCATCGCTCCGCCCTGGACCCGTGCGTCGGAGGCGAAGGCCACCACGCTCACGCCGTGCACCAGGCCGGTGCCCGCGACGGTGCCGCTGCGCTCTTCGGTCTCGACCGGCAGGACCTCCAGCGTGCCCGGGTCGAACAGGGCTGCCAGCCGCTCCTGCGGGTCGCGCGGCAGCATCGCCGTCGCCTGCGGCGGAACGGCCGCGGCCGCCGGGCTCTGATCCAGTGCGGTCATCTCGGTCTCCTCTACCGGTCAGCCGGAACGAAGGATGCAGCGAACCGGGCCTGGCGCCCGGGGAACACGACACGCCTGGCCAACTCGGCACACGGCCGGGCCTGCATGGTCAGGTGGCGGTGAAGATCAGCGACACGTTGTGGCCGCCGAACCCGAATGCGTTGTTCAGCACCGCCATCGGCTCGGAGCCGCGCTGGCTGAGCGGCCGCGGCTCGGTGGCGACCTCGACCGGCACGTCCTCGTCGAGGTCGTCGAGGTTGATGGTGGGCGGAGCCACCTGCTCGCGGAGCGCGAGGATGGCGGCCACCGACTCGATGGCGCCCGCGCCGCCGAGCAGGTGCCCGGTCATCGACTTGGTGGACGTGACGATCACGCCGTCGATGGCGGGCCCGAGCGCCTTCGCCAGCGCCTGCGCCTCGACCACGTCTCCTTCCGGGGTGGACGTGGCGTGCGCGTTCACGTGCACCACCCGGCCGGGGTCGACCTGGGCGTCGGCCAGCCCGCGGGTGATCGCCGCGATCACGCCGGCCCCGTCGGGCGCCGGGTGCGCGATGTGGTAGGCGTCCGAGGAGTAGCCGGCCCCGGCCGCCACGGCGTGGATGGTGGCGTTCCGCTCCCGCGCGTGCGAGAGCGATTCGAGGACCAGGATGCCGGCTCCCTCGCCGAGCACGAACCCGTCCCTGGCCTTGTCCCATGGCCGGGACGCCCGCTCCGGCTCGTCGTTACGGGTAGACATGGCCCGCATCACCGCGAACGCGGCGATATTCAGCGCCATGATCGCCGCCTCGGTGCCGCCGGCCAGCACCACGTCGGCCCGCCCGGAGCGGATCATGTCGATGCCGTAGCCGATCGCTTCGGCGCCGGACGCGCACGCGCTGACCAGCGAGTGCGCACCCGCTCTGGCTCCGAGCTCCATGCTGATCCAGCCGGCCGAACCGTTCGGCATCAGCATCGGCACCGTGAACGGCGAGATGCGCTGCCAGCCCTTCTCCTTGAGCGTGTCGTACGCGGCCAGCGTCGAGCCGATGCCGCCGATCCCGCTGGTGACGGTCACGCCCAGCCGCTCGGGGTCCACCTCGGGCGACCCCGAGTCGGCCCACGCCTCGCGCGCGGCCACCAGCGCCAGCTGCTCGCAGCGGTCCATCCGGCGGGCCTGCACGCGGCCCACGACCTCAACCGGGTCGGCGGCCGCCTGGGCGGCGAACCGCACCGGCAGCTCCTCCGCCCACGGCTCGGTGATGGAGCGCACGCCGCTGCGGCCCGCCAGCATCGCCGACCAGGTCGACGCGACGTCCCCGCCGAGCGGGGTGGTCGCGCCGAGCCCGGTTACGACGACGGTCTCGCGCCCTTCGGTCACGCCGAGCCTCCGGCATTCTTGCTGACGTAGTTCACCACGTCCTGCACGGTGGTGAGGTCCTTCAGCTGGTCGTCGGGGATCTCGACGCCGAACTTGTCCTGCGCGGCCACGGCGATCTCCACCATGGACAGCGAGTCGATGTCCAGGTCGTCGACGAAGCTCTTGGTCGGGGTGACCTCAGCCGCGGGCACGCCGGCGATCTCCTCGACGATTTCACCAAGCCCGGCGAGAATCTCCTGCTCGTTCATGCCTTGTGCTCCTTGTCTCATGTGTTCGTTCTGGTCTGCGGCCCCAAGGCGGGGACGGCGGGCCCAGCCGGCTGCGCTGGGCGCCGCTAGGGTACCGTGATCACCTGTGCCGCGTAGCACATCCCCGCGCCGAACCCGAGCAGCAGGGCCGGCGACCCCGACTTGAGCTCGCCGCGCTCGGTCATCCGCGACAGGGCCAGCGGGATCGAGGCCGAGGACGTGTTGCCCGCGTGCACGATGTCGTCCGCGACGCGCTCGCGGGGCACGCCCAGCCGGCGCGCGATGGCCTCGACGATCCGCAGGTTTGCCTGGTGCGGGACGAACGCGGCCAGGTCGCTCACCGCGACATCGGCCCGCTCGCAGGCCTGCGTGGCGACCGGGTGCATGGCCGTGGTGGCCCAGCGGAACACCGCCTGGCCCTCCTGGTGCAGGAACGAGTTGCGGTCGGCGATGGTGATCTTCTCCGCCAGGTCCCCGGCGCTGCCCCAGGCGACCGGGCCGATGCCGGGTGCCTCGCCGTCCGCGACCGGCCCGACGACCGCGGCGCCGGCCCCGTCGGCGAAGATGATGCAGGTGGAGCGGTCCGTCGGGTCGATCCAGCTGGTCATCTTCTCCGACCCGATGACCAGCACGTGCCGGGCAGTGCCCACCCGGATCGCGTCCGACGCGTTCGCCAGCGCGTAGCAGAAGCCCGCGCAGGCGGCGTTGAGGTCGTAGGCGCCCGGCGCGACGATGCCGAGCCGGTGCGCGACCACCGCGGAGATGTTCGGTATCGACGCCTCGGCGCTGCAGGTGGCCACGATGACCAGGTCGAT
>NZ_DATBKY010000080.1:0-9673 GCF_036555685.1 Actinophytocola sp.
TGCCGAGGGAATCGAGCTGCACGGTGCCGGCGTCTGCGACCTCGACCAGCGCCGCGCGCAGCGTGTCGGCCGGGGCGAGCACCGCGACTCGCTCCATGCGGACGGGCTGGATCGCGTCAGGCAACGGCATCGAGCACCTCCAGCGATCCACCCCCGCGCGCGGCGAGCTCCAGTGCGGCGCATGCCCGCCAGCAGTCGGCCGCGAGCAGCCCGACGACGCCGACCACGGGCGCGGCGGCAAAGCCGGTCCGGCGCAGCAACTCGAACCCGTCGCGCTCGACCCTCGCCCACCACCGGATCTCCGCCGCCCATAACCGGTCCGGACTGTCGCATTCGGACAAGGACCAGGCCGCGTGGGCGGTCAGCCGGTGCCTGAGGTCCGGCACCGAAGAGGCATCCGCCGCTGCCGCGCCGAGCAGCGCGGCAAGGCGCGGAAGCAGCGGCTCGGTGATCCGGCGCCCGGCGAGGAACCGCTCGCGCGCCACCAGCAGTGCCACCGCGCCGGCCGCCCATGCCGATATCTCCTCGGTCGTGGCGGCGCACAGCCGGGCCGCCCACGACAGTTCCATACCCAGCGCGACGGCATGCGGGGCGTCCCCGCCCGGGTCGCCCCACGGCGAGGCGGTCAGCTCGGCGCGCAGCTCGGCCGGTGACCTCGTGGCGGCCAGCCTTGGCCATACCACGGCGAGCGTGCCCATCCGGTAGGTGTCGCCGGCCGGATGACCGGCGAGCACGCGGGCGTGTTCGCAGACGTTCGCCACCTCGAACCAGCCGGCGAGCAGGCGGACCAGGCGTGCGCCCTCCCGCGGCTGCCAGCCGACGAGTACCCGGATGTGCCACAACAACGTGGCGCGCAAGGCGAATTGGGCGCCCTCGAGTGTCTGATCGGGACGGATCGCGCGGCCGTAGGGAGTCGCGGCGAGGCGGGCGAGGGCCTCGGCCAGGTCCGGGCAGGCGGCGATCTCCCGCGCGCCGGCCGTCCCCACGCGCCGGTTGAGCAACGACCTCGCCCGGGCATTCCCGGCCACCCACTCACCACTCATGGCGTGCTCACGGTCTGCTCGGAAACCTCGCGCAACTCGATCCGCGCGGCGGCGACGGCGCGTTCGACGACTGCTTCGATGCCGGCCGCCGCTCGCTCGCGCATCATGGCCAACCGGTCGTCGGCGGTACGGACGAGCTCGGCTTCCGCAGCGGCCGTTCGCGCCCGCCCGCTCGCCGCGGCACCGGCACGTGCCGCCTCCGCCCGCTCACGCGCCTTCGCGACGACGGCCGCCGCCCGTTCGTCCCCCGTCCGGATGGTGCGCTCGGCGTGCACCCGCGCCTCGGCCCGGATCCGCTCCGCCTCGGCGTCGATCTCGGTGAGCATCTCGAACAGCGGCTCCAGCTCCGCGCCGACCTCGGCGAGCCGGTCGGCAGGCACGCCACGCCGGGCGGCCGCGCCCGGCGTACCAACCGGCCGCAGACGGTCCAGAAAGCCACGCCCACCAGGCATGTGGCCTCCTTCCGACGTGTGCGCCGAACGGCCTCTCACCTCGATCGTCGCGGCGCACCCCGGGCCGCCACAGAGCAGAGAGCCCCCGTTCGAAGGGACTTTCGCCACCGGAGACGGATCTCCGCGCGGGTGATCAGCGAGGTGCCAGAACGGTTCCCGCGGACAGCGTGGCGCGCAGGCGCTGGGCGCAGTGTTCGGGCGACATCGTGACGACCGGCACACCGGTGGCCAGCTCGAGTCCTGCCGGGACGGCCAGCCTGGGCACGATATCGAGGTACCAGGACAGGAACGGCGCGGACTCGTAGCCGGTCGGGGCCGTGTGCACGACGAGGTTGTAGGCGGGGTCGCCGAGATCGGCGCACAACGCCCCGAGCACGCCGCGCAGGCTCGTCGCGATGCCGGCGAGCTCGTCCCCCGGAACCCTGGTGAAGTCCGCCCGGTGGGTCACCGGCGCCACCCGTACCTCGTAGTCGGCCGTCGGCGCGAACGGGACGAACGCGACGGTCAGCTCGTCGGCGACGACGATGCGCGAACCGTCGGCGAGCTCGCCGGCGATCAGGTCGTCGGCGACGCTCCGGTTGTTGTCGAGGTGGTATCGCTGCGCGGCCTCGAGGTCGCGCCGGGTGGCCGCCGACAGCACCGGCAGGCCGACGACCTGCGAGTGCGGATGGGGCAGCGAGATACCGGCGGCGACGCCGTGGTTGCGGAACACGGCGACCTGCGCGGTGCCGCGGCGTAGCGCGCGGTGGCGGTTCTGCCAGGCGGCGAGCACGTCACCGACCTCGCCGGCACTCGCGGTGGCGAGATCCCAGCCGTGGCGCGGAGATTCGATGACGACCTCGTGATGGTCCGACAGCGGATAGCGGTTCTGCACCGAGCGGATCTGCCAGGTACCGCCATGGCCCGGCAACCGCCAGCGTTCGGTGGTGGCATCCGCCGCGGCGCCCGGGCAGAACGGGCACGGTGTGTCGGCACCGGCCGGCCGGGCACCACGCCCGGGGGCGATGACCCGCCACTCGTGCGTCCACAGATCCCAGCGGAGCTCACCGGCGCTCCACGGTCTGCGCGTCATGATGCCCGACCTCCTCACGGTTGCGGGCGGCTCATCCCGTGCTCGCACAGGTACTCCACGCACGAGTGCATGGTGCGCAGCCGGTCGTAGTCGTCCTCATCGATGCGCCGGCCGCTGCGGCGGCCGAGTTGTTCGACGAACGACAGGAAGTCCAGCGAGTCGAGTTCGAGCGAGTCGCGCAGGTCGGTGTGCTCGCCGAGCGAGCCGACGTCGGCGTCGGGGACGATCGTCAGTAGCGAGGCGGTCACCAGCTCGGCGGCCACCCGGTCGTCGATGATCCGGTTCATCAGAGTTCCTCCGGTCGTTGCAGCATTCCTTCGATGGCGTGCAGGAAACGGCCGCCGATTGCGCCGTCGGTCGCGCGGTGGTCGGCGGCGAGGGTGACGGTGACGACGGGCCGTACGCCCAGCAGTCCGTCGACCGCCCACGGCCGCTCGACCACGGCGCCGAATCCGACGAGCGCCACCTGGGGCGGATGGATGACGCCGTGCACGAGATCCACGCCGAGGTCGCCGAGGTTTGTCACGGTGATCGACGCGGGGACGAGATCGGACGAACGCGGCCGGCCGGCGCGAACACGGGCGACGCCGTCGCGTAGCCGGTACATCAGCTCGGTGAGCGGTGTGGCGGCCGCGTCCCGAAGCACCGGCACCAACAGGCCACCACCGCGCAGCGCGGTCGCAACCCCGAGATCCACTGTGGACGCGGCGTGGAAGGTCCCGTCGAGCCAGTGCCCGTTCAGCTCGCCGACCTCGGCCGCGGCGCGCGCGGTGGCCTTCAGCATGAGCACCGCCGGCACGAGGCGTTCGGCGACCGGTACCGCCCGGTTGTGCGCGTGCAGCCACGCCATGGCGGTCCCCAGGTCGATCGTGCTCGCGAGGTGGTAGTGCGGGATTTCCCGGTTGGCGCGGGACATCAGCTCGGCGATCGCGGCGCGCATGTCGGTCGTGCGCCGCTGTTCGGCCGCGCGCGTGGCCGCTGTGGACGCGGCTGTGGACGCGACTGTGGACGCAACGGGCGGTGGCGCGGGTTCGGCCGGGGCAGCGGCCCGGACGTCGGCGGCGCGGACAGGCCCGGCGCGGGCCGGCTCGATGGCGGCCGGGTCGACGCCGAGCTCCGCGGCGAGCCGGCGCGCGTACGGGGTCACGGCGGGCCGCTCGGCGTGGTGCACAGCGCGGGCGAGGTCGTGCCGGGTGATGGCGCCGCCCCGGCCGGTACCGTGCACTGTGGACAGGTCGATCCCGGCCTCGGCGGCCAGCTTCCGGATGATCGGCGTGACGGGCACCGCGGCCACCGGCCGCGGGCGCGGCCGGCGCGGCGCCGGTTCCACGCGGACCTCCGCCTCCACACGCTCGGCCGGCTCGGGCATCGGCTCGGGCGCCGGTTCGCCCGGTGCTGCGGCGGGCTCGGTCGCGATCAACGCGAGCGGGGTGCCGACCGGCACGACCTCACCCTCGCCGACCAGCAGGCGCTCGACCACCCCGGTGTCGAAGCACTCGACCTCGACCGCGGCCTTGGCCGTGTCCACGACCGCGACGATGTCGCCGCGGCGCACCGGGTCGCCGGGCTTGACCAGCCACTCGACCACCGTGCCCTGCTCCATGTCGGCGCCCAGCGACGGCATGCGGAACTCGGCCATCAGCCCGTCACCGCCCGCCCTGCGACGACGATGTCCGCCACCTGTGGCAGGGCGGCGTCCTCGAGGTGCTTCGCGTAGGGCATCGGCACCTCGGCACTGCACACGCGCCGCACCGGGGCGTCGAGCTCGTAAAGCGCCTGCTCGGCGATCCGTGCCGAGACCTCGGCGGCGAGGCTGCCACTGCGCCATCCCTCGTCGACGATGACGGCCCGGTGTGTCGTCGCGACCGACTCCAGCACGGTGTGCTCGTCGAGCGGTCGCAGGCTGCGCAGGTCGATCACCTCGGCGTGCACGCCGTCGACGGCGAGCTCGTCCGCGGCGGCCAGCGCCGTCGGCAGCGTGCCGCCGTAAGTGATCAGCGTGAGGTCCCTGCCGTGCCGGCGGATCGCGGCCCGGTCGATGTCCACCGGCCCGGCGTCGTCGGCGAGCTCGCCGGCCATGTTGTACAGCGATCCATGCTCGAAGATCAGGACCGGGTCGGGATCGTCGAGCGCGCTGGGCAGCATGCCGCGCGCGTCCTCGATCGTCGCCGGTGCGAGCACCCGCAGCCCGGGAATGTGGGCATACCAACCTTCGAGACTGTGGGAGTGCTGCGCGGCGAGCTGCCGGCCGGCCCCCGTCGTCATCCTGATCACCAGCGGCACGCCGAGCTGGCCGCCGGACATGTGCCGAAGGGTGGCCGCGTTGTTGAGGATCTGGTCCAGCGCCAGCATGCTGAAGTTGACGGTCATGATCTCCACGATCGGGCGCATGCCGGCCATGGCCGCGCCGATCCCGGCGCCGACGAACGCGGATTCCGACAGCGGCGTATCGCGCACGCGTTCCGGGCCGAACTCCTCGAGCAGCCCGAGGCTCACCCCGAAGCAACCGCCGTAGCGGCCGACGTCCTCCCCCATGAGAAACACCCGCTCGTCGGTGGTGAGCGCGTCGCGGATCGCCTCGCGCATCGCCTCCCGGTAGGTCGTCTTCACCGCTCTCACCCCCGGTCTGCGTATACGTGGCGGGTAAGGTCCTCGACCGGCTCCAGCGGAGCCTCCTCCGCGGCTGCCACGGCCCGGTCGAGCTCCGCGGCGACGTCGGCGTCGATCTCGGCGAGCACCGTGTCGTCGAGCTGACCGTCCGCGCGCATCCGTGCGGCCAGCTGCGTGATCGGGTCGCGCTCCTTCCAGCGCTCGATCTCGGCCTTGTCGCGGTAGCGGTCCGGGTCGTACAGCGAATGCGCGCGGAACCGGTAGGTACGCAGCTCCAGGAAGCACGGCCCCGCACCGGCGCGCACGGTGTCCGCGGCGCGCCGGGCCGCGTCGGCCACCAGCTCCACGTCCATCCCGTCCACCGCCCAGGAACGCATGCCGTAGGAGCTCGCCCGCAGTGCCAGGTCAGTCTCCGCGTGCTCGCGGGAGAGGGCGGTGCCCATCGCGTAGCGGTTGTTCTCGCAGCAGAACATCACCGGCAGCCGCCACAGCGCAGCGAGGTTCATGCACTCGTGGAACTCGCCCTCGGCCACCGCGCCGTCGCCGAACAGGCACGCGGTGACCGCGGGGCGGTCACGCATCCTGTCCGCCAGCGCGAGGCCGACGGCCAGCGGCAGCCCGCCCCCGACGATGGCGTTGCCGCCGTAGAAACGCCGTGAAGCGTCGAAGATGTGCATCGAGCCGCCGCGGCCCCGGCTGCACCCGGTGCGCTTGCCGAACATCTCGGCCAGCAGCACGTCCATGCCCAGCCCACGCGCGAGCGCGAGGCCGTGCTCGCGGTAGGTGGACACGACTGCGTCCTCGGGGCCGAGCGCTCGCAACAGCCCGGCCGCGACGGCCTCCTCACCGATGTAGAGGTGCATGAAGCCACGGATCTTGCTCGCGCTGTACAGCTCGACGCAGCGCTCCTCGAACCGGCGGATGCGCACCATCCCGGTCAGCAACTCGGTGCGCAGCTTGGCCTCGAGCTCGGTCATCGCGAGCCTCCTCCCGGACGCACCGGGCCCACCGCGCGCAGGTCCGCGGCGATGCCGGCCGCCCAGCTTCCGATCACGCGCCAGTCGCGCAGGTCCCCGTACCTGCCGCCGCACAGCTCGAGGACCGCCCTGCTGGCCGCGGAGAACGCCGACCGGGAAACGACTCCGGCGAACGCGTGGTAGTCGCGCGGCGCGAGCAGGTCACGCACCCGCGCGATCTTCGGCGGTACCATCCGGCGCAGGAGTCCGCCCACCGGCCCGCGCAGCGACGGGCCGATGCCGACGGTGAACAACCACACGGGCCGCGCACGCAGGACCTCGGCGTTGCGCCGCGCGAATCTCTCCGCCGACGCCAGCAACGCGCGGTCGTGCACCGCGCTGCCCAACACGACAGCGTCATAGCCGGACGCGTCCGGCTGCTCACCCGCGACGCGCACATCGACCGCGAACCCGCTCACCCGCAGCTGCATCCCGATGAAATCCGCGATCTCCCTGGTCGATCCCTGGTCGCTCGCGTACACGACCAGAACCCGCTCCGGCGCCATCACCGCGCTCCTTCCAATGTGGACAGATCGCCCTCGGGTAGGCCCAGCTCGCGCGCCTTCAGCAGGCGGCGCATGACCTTCCCGCTCCTCGTGTGCGGTAACGACTGGTCGAACACGATCTCCTTGGGTGCCACGGCGCCGAGCGCGCGGCGGCCGAACGCGAGCAGTTCACCACGCAGTGCGTCGGTCGGCTCGTATCCCGCGCGCACCGTCACGAACGCTTTGACGACCTCGCCGGCGACCGGGTCCGGCTTGCCGATGACGCCGGCCTCCGCGACCGCGGGATGGGCCATCAGGGCGCTCTCGACCTCGAACGGCCCGACGAGGTGGCCGGCGGACTTGATCACGTCGTCGGCCCTTCCGACGAACCAGTAGTAGCCGTCCGCGTCGCGGCGGGCCACGTCGCCGGATAGATACCAGCCGTCGGCGAAGCATTCCCTGTAGCGCTCCGCGTCGTGGAGGTAGTCACGGAACATCGACGGCCAGCCCGGCCGCAGCGCGAGCTCGCCCTCTACACCCGGCTCGGTCAACTCACGGACCTTGCCGTCGACGACGCGGGCACGGCCGTCGTCACCCCGCTCCAGCAGACCCGCGACGACGCCGGGCATCGGACGGCCCATCGATCCCGGACGCACCTCTTCGGCGCGGAAGTTGCTGATCATGATCGCGCCGGTCTCGGTCTGCCACCAGTTGTCGTGGACCGGCAGGCCCAGGTGTTCCTGGCCCCACGTGACGACCTCCGGGTTGAGGGGCTCGCCGACACTCGCGACGAACCGCAGCGCCGACAGGTCGTACTCGCGCGCCAGCCGTGGACCGCGGCGCATCAGCATGCGCAGCGCGGTCGGCGCGGTGTACCAGACGGTGACGTGCTGGTCGGCCAGCACGCGGTACCAGCGGCGCGCGTCGAAATCGCCCTCGTCACACACGACCGTGACACCGTGTGTGAGCGGCGCAATGATGCCGTACGACGTCCCGGTCACCCAGCCCGGATCGGCCGTGCACCAGAACACGTCCCGGTGGTGCAGGTCCAGCGCGTAGCGTGCGGTGGCGTAGTGGGCGACCACCGCTTCGTGGACGTGCACGGCACCCTTGGGCTTGCCGGTCGTGCCGCTCGTGAAGTGCAGCAACGCCACGTCGTCCGGGGCGGTCGGCGGTATCTCGAACTCCGGCTCGCACCAGGCGAGCGCGGCACGCAGCTCCACCGTCGCCGGTTCGGGCTCGCCGCCGACGAGGAGAACGTGTCGCAGTGCCGGCAGCATGTCGCGAATCGGCTCGACCTTTCGCCGGTACAGCTCCGGGGTGGTCACCAGCACGGCCGCCTCGCCCAGCCACATCCGTTCCCGCACCGGTTCCGGACCGAAGGCGGAGAACAGCGGCGACAGCACGCAGCCGGCCTTCAGCGTGCCGAGCGCGGAGACGTACAGCTCGGGAATGCGGCCGAGCAAGGTGAAGACCCGCTCCCCCGGCCGTACGTCGAGCCGGCGGAGCAGGTTCGCGAATCGGCTCGTCTGGGCGGCGAGGTCCGCGTAGGAGATGTCGGTGATGTTGTCCTGCCGGTCGACACACCGCAACGCGGTCCGCCGCGCCGACGCGCCCTCCGCGTGCCGATCCACCGCCTCGTAGGCGATGTTGATGCCGCGACCGTGTGGCAGCCCGGAGAGCTCGGCGCGGGCGCCCGACCATCGGAATCCGCGCCGGACCGCGTGGTAGTCGGCGAGGTTGGCACCCCGAGACGAGGCCACGGACTTGCGAATCGGTTGCCAACGAAGCTGCTGCGTCTCGTCCACGTTGCCAGCGAATCTTGCCGGCCACCGTTCCACTACTGCCCAAAGTCCTCATGCGGGCGGGTCCGAGGGCCTGGCGTCAGTAGCTCACCGGGTCTCCTCGGCGCCGACCGACGTGGCGGGTTCGGGGCCGGTCCATCTCCGCACACGGAGGTCGTCCACGTAGTAGGTGGTAGTTCCGCCGGAGTAGCCCTCGACCTGGACCTGTGCCGCGTTGGCGAACTGGCCGGTGCGCGTGCCGACGATCCGGCCGTCCACGGAGAACTCCACGCTGGCGTCGGGCTTGACGAGCACGCCGAACCGGTGCCAGCCGCGCCTGCGGGTCACCGAGGTGCCGGTGTAGGAGTAGTTCTTGTCGTGGAAGACGTACCGGTTGGCCGACGCGCCGGTCCAGACACCGATGCCCACGCGGTTGTCGCTCACGTTCGTGAGGCGCACCATCTCGAACGCGGTGCTGTCGAGGTCGTCGTAGACGTTCGACTCGAGGAACAGGCCGTTCGCCAGTGGCTGCGGCTTGCTCAGCCACATGCTCTCTCCCGCGGACTGGACGAGGCGCGCACTGCGGGCTCCGCGCAGCACCGGGCTGGTGGCGGTGGACCAGGTGCCGGAGCCCTGCTCACGGCTCCACCCGCCGGCGGCCGCGAGCCCGTTCAGCAGGTCGGCGTAGTCCACGGTCGTATGCCCGATCCCCCAGACGCCCGAACCGTTGTGGGCCGAGTACCACAGCCGGATCTGGTTCGTCGCGGCGTCGAAGGTGAAGGTCGACCGGTACAGGTTCCGGTCCCAGCCGCTCGTCGTGTACGCCAGCGCCGGGTTGGGGAAGGTCGTCCAGTCGACGCGGTTCGTGGAACGGGCGAACCGGATCACGCCGCGAGGCGCTTGCGGGTAGTCCTGGAACATCCAGTACTGATCCCGATCCGGGATGTACTCCACGTCGAGGTGCCAAACATTGTCGGCGATGTCGACCGCCTGGAACGTGCCGAAGGTGACGCCGTCCGTGGACGAAGCGACCCAGACCTTCTTGGTCGCCGAGTCGACGGTCCACAGGTAGAAGGCCGGCCCTTGCTTGACGATCGACGGGGAGATGTAGAGCGGTTGCGTGCCGAGCGGCCAGTCGATCACCACGACGGGGTCCGTCCAGTGCACGCCGTCGGCGGACTTGATCAGCTTCAGGTAGTTGTGGTCATAGT
>NZ_DATBKY010000081.1:0-37469 GCF_036555685.1 Actinophytocola sp.
CGGCCGGCGGGGAAGTCCGCACGTTCGGATGTCCGGCAGCCGGTCGGCGGCACATAGCCTGCAGAAAAGGTCTCCGTTCCGCAGGGAGTGCTCGTGGCAGGCAAGCCGACCTACAAGCTGTACAGCTCGACCGTGCTCGACGCCGACCCGGACAGCGTCTGGGACGAGGTTCGCGACGTCATGAAGGTCGTGAAGATCGTTTTCGAGGGTGTCGTGTCGAGCGTGGACTGGACCGAGGGCGGCTCGCTCGACCGGGTGCCGTCGCGGTACGACTTCACCCTGCTGCCCAACGACGACCTCGTCCGGCAGGAGGTCGCCGGCCGAAACGAGGTCGAGCGTTCCCTCACCTACCGGACCGTCGCGCCGGCGCTCTGCATCGCCCACTACGTCGCCACCTACCGCGTCCGCGAGGTGAGCAACGACCCCACCCGGAGCTACCTGGAGTGGTCACGGGAGGTCGAGACCGTCGAGGGCGCCGACCCCGAGGCCGTCGACGCGGTCCTCGGCATGATGGAGAACCAGATCAACCTGCTGCGGGACCACTTCGCGCGGCCGGAGAACTGACCGGCACCTCCCACAGCCGGCCTGCTCGCGAGCGGAACGCCGCGACCAGCACGAACGTGACGCTCACGAGCATGGCCCACGCACCGGCCTTCGCCGGATCCACGAGTCGCCAGGCCTCGAGCTGGTGCGGGTAGCGCCACGCGCCGAACAGCGTGGCGATGTTCTCCGCGACCCACAGGAAGAACCCGATCAGCGCGAACGACAGCGCGAGCGGCATCCGGTAGCGGACCCCGCCGACCGTGAAGTGCACCGTGGCGCCCCAGGTCACGGCGACAAGCAGGCCGGCGAGCGGCCAGCGCAGGTCGGGCAGCCAATGGTGGGTGATCAGGTTGACGTACACGGCGCCGGCGACCACGGCGGTGGGCACGGCCAGGTAGCCCGAGACGCGCAGGTCGAACAACCGCCAGGCCGCCACGATGTAGCTGCCGACCGCCGCGTAGAGGAACCCGCTGTAGAGCGGGACGCCGAGCACCTTGGTGAACGCGTCCTCGGGGTAGCTCCACGACCCGAGCGGCACCTTGACGAGCTCGAAGGCCAGCCCGACGAGGTGAAACCCCGCGATCACCAGGACGTCCCGGGTGCTCTCCCAGCCGACGAGCCGGAACACCGCGGTGACCAGCACGCAGTAGACCAGCAGCGCGTCGTAGCGGGGGATCGGCAGCGGCACGAGCTTCGAGACCGCGAGCCCACCGAACACGGCGACGGCGAACGCGCAGCTGCGCGCCTCGAGCCAACCGAACCGCAGCAGCTGCGCGACGAGGAACCTCATGTCCGGTGGACGCGCCCGAGCGGTACCGGTTGCTCGGGCACGCCGCCGTGCGACCTCGGGCTCAGCCGTCGTAGCTGGCCTGGTTCACCGCGAAGACGTTGCGGTTGCCGGCGCCTTCCTGCAGTGTCCACAGTAGATCCGGGTTGGTGGCGTCCTCCCAGTAGGAGATGCTCTCGCCGCTGCTCACCCACGAGTAGGTGGCCGAACCGGTGGCCGGCGTCCAGTAGTACAGCGTCTTGCCGCCGGACGAGTTGTACCACCAGCGGCCGTTGTGGGAGGCCACGCCGTTGAGCTTGTACCACGGCAACTGCAGCGCCTGGCTCGCGGTGGTGGACGCGGCGAACGTCGTCGCGCCGGCGGCGAACGGGTAGCGGATCGCCCGCGGTGCGCGGTTGGGGTAGCTGGTGCAACCGGACTGGCAGGTGTACTCGACCATCACGATCGACTTGCTGACGCGGTCGAGCGAGATCGACGACCACGCGAGGTTCGTGCCCGACGTGGTGTGCGACGTGATCGTGCCGATCTGGGGGAGTACGTAGGCGTAGTTGTGCGCGTAGTACGTCCCGTTGGGCTGGCGGCCGATCTGGTCGGCGGTGCCCCCCGTGTTCGTCTTGAGGATCTTCCGCATGTCGAACACGCGCATCCCGTGCCCGGTGTCGGCGACGTAGAGGTAGTCGCCGTACCAGGAGACGCCGCCGGCGTGGATCGGGATGTCGGCGAAGTTCGGCGTCGTGGCGCTGCCGGTCGGCTGGACGAGCAGCACCTTGCGGTACTTGTTGGGATACGTCGCGTCCCAGTCGACCAGCGTGATCCGGCTGCGCTGCTGCGCACCGTCGCAGGCGTCCTTGGTGTACCAGCTGACGAGCACGAGCTGGTGCCCGTCGTAGTTGCCGCTGTTCGCCGTGCCGACCGCGTCGCGGCTGGTCGTGATGCCCTGCGGGTAGTTCTTGCAGTCGGAGTTGTCCGGGCCGTCGAACCGGAACCCGCCGGACAGGCCCGGCAGGGTGAACGACGACGGCAGCGCCGTGCGGTCGTGGTTGGCGTTGTCCATCACCGTGTGCACCGGCGCGACGCCCAGCGTCGACACCAGCGCGCTGTTGATCGCGTCGAACTGGTGGTAGTCCGCGCTGAGCGTGTACTGGCCCACCGGCAGGTTGGTCGGCCCGGCCGCGGCCGTGGCCGGCCCGGAAACCGCGAACAACCCAGCCCCGACCAGAGCGACACCGGCGACCAGCGCTACCCGACGACGTACTGACATGACTCCCCCCGAATGTCGACCCCTTGGGGCGCCCACGTTATTGCCCGGGAACCGGTGATGGCAAGCAATTCACCAACAGCAGACGGGATGGGACACCTGCCGGTGAAGTGGTGTGGTGCCAAGCAGAGCGCGCTGCCATAGTCCGGTCGTGGCAGAGGCGGACGAGCAGACAGCGGCGGAACAGGTCGCGGCGGAACAGATCGCCGAGGCGATGGCGGCCGAACGGGAGTCGTTGACCAACGAGTGCCGGGCCGATCCCGCCCGTCTCGCGCGCTTGCTCGCGCCCGACTTCCACGAGTTCGGCACCTCCGGTGGCGAGTTCGAGTACGAGGGCCTGGCCGCCCTCGTCGCGTCGTGGACGGATCCCGCCGGCGAACCGATCGTGGTGGAGCGGCACCGCGGCTGGCTGATCGCGGACGGCGTGGTGATGCTGAAGTACACCTCCGCGCAGCACGGCCGGCGCTCGAACCGCACGTCGCTGTGGCGGCGCGTCGCGCCCGGGCGCTGGCAGATCTTCTACCACCAGGGCACGCCTACGGGATCGCCCCGGAACGGTCCGGCATGAGGCCGAGAGCGTGCGCCGCGGCCAGCGCTCCGGGCCGGTTTCGCGCGCCCAGCTTGCGGAACAACCGCGCCTGCGTGTTCTCGACGGTCTTCTCCGCGATGCCGAGCACCTGAGCGGTACGCCGGACGGTGTGACCGTCGGCGATGGAGCGCAGGATGTCGCTCTCCCGCGAGGTGAGCACGAGCGGGCGCACGGTCGGCGCGGCCGTCACGCGCAGGGACTCCAGCAGTGCGCCACCGGCCCCACCGTCGAGGGCCACGAAACCGTGGGCACTCAGCCACAGTGCGGCCACCAGATCGCTCGCCACCTCGTCGACCAGGACGACCGCGACCGCGCCGCGCAGCAACGCTTCCAGCACCTCGGCCCGCCGCGGGGCGGCGCTAAGCACGAGCACGATCGGGCGCACGGCCTCGCCGGTCGCGTCGTCGGGCCAGTCCGTGCCGATCGGGTCGACCAGCAACAGCAGCGGGGCGCCAGCCCGCACCTGGATGCTCGCGGCCCGAAGCACGGCGGCGACCCGCGACCGGGCGTCGTCGTCGGCGCCCCGCAGCTCGACACGGATGTCGTCGGCGTCCCACAGAGCCACCGCCCGGCGCAGGGCCCGTGGCTGCGGGTGCGGCCGGTTGACGATGCCCAGCGCCACCGCCCTGGCCACCGCCTGCGCCTGGCTGTCCACGCCGAGCTTGCGGTAGATCCGGTGTTTGGCGTTCGCGACGCGGGACTCGCTGACCTTCAGGTGCTTCGCGATCTGGGCGACGGTGTGTCCCGCGGCCAGCAGGTCGATGATCCGTTCCTCGACGTCGGTCAGCCGGGTACCGAGCGTCCGCCGGTGCCCGCGTCTCTCGCGCCCGCACTGTCGCAGCACGGCGAGCAGCGCGTCGAGGCCGCGTGAAGAAGGAACCAGAGTGTCCACGCCGAGCCGTTCGATCGCGCAGAGGTCGGGCGGGCCGAGCTGGTCGTACAGCACCACGAGCCGGACCAGACCGAGGCAGGCGCGCAGCTGCGCGATCGTGCGCTCCGGATCGGCACCCAGCCCGCCATCGAAGTGCGCCACCGCCACATCCGGCTCGCGCAGCGCGCAGAGCGTCCACAGGTCCGCGACATCGGTGACCGCGCCCACGACCGCGTACTCCGGCCGGGCGGCCAGGTCGGCGGTGAACAGGTCGGCGAACAGACGCCGTTCGGACCACAGCGCAATCCGGATCATGCTCCATCACCGCCGCCACGACGTGCAGGAGTTTTTGTACTCAAAATCGTAGATCCGGCAAGATCATCTGGTCAATCGGCCTAGTGGTGGGAAGTTCTCGCCTGACCGTCGGAACCGATGTTGCGACGCCGCCCCCGGAACCGTGCCGGGAGCGACGCCGCGGTGATTCGGTCATGCGGCCGGCGGCGCCATTCGGTGCCTGCGGGCCAGGTATCGGCCACCGTGGCCCGTGGTGATCGCCTCCGGTATCTGTTGGGTGGTCCCACTCCCGGGCTTTCTGCCGTCGTGGCGGGTCAGGTCCGACGGCGACGCCTTCGCCGCGGCGCCGACCGCGGCCCGTGCACGCGCGGACGTCACCGTCGCGCTCGCCTTGCCGGCGCCGACGTTGGGTGCGCCGGGCAGCCGGAACACGTTGGCCGGCAAGTCACTCGACGGGATGTCGGTGTTGTCGGCGATGACCTGGGCGAGGGTCCGGCGCGAGTCGATGCCGAACGTGGTGCGGATGTAGCTCTGCAGCGGGTCGTTGCGGTAGAAGAACCGGTCGCCGTCGCGCGCCGCGCCGAACTGGTCGCGCCAGATCGCGAGCTGCAGCTCGCCCAGCTCCGAGCCCGTGACGTGCTTCTCGGCCATCATGCCCGTAAAGGCGTCCAAAGAGGACACCGAGCCGTAGATCGCCTTCAGCTTCGCCGCCACGGTGCAGCGGCGCACCACGCGGGTCGCGTCCTCGTTCGCCACGTCGGTCGGGTTACCGTTGATGTCGAATGCGGCGAGGATGTCCAGGCAGTTCGGGTCGTTGATCTCGTTGCCCGGGGTGAGGAGCGGGTCGGCCGGGAACGCGTCGGTCGACTCGCCGGTGATTGCCGTGAACGACGACTTCGACGGCAGGCCGTAGGCATTGCGCATCTGGTTGTACGTCGGCATGCCGTGGTCGCGGCCGCGCTGCAGGTCGATCGCCCCGAGGTCGACGACGCCGTCGAAGCACTCCGGCAGGCCCGGTCCGTCCAGGCAGTCCGGGTTGCCGGACACGGGAACCCGGAACAGGATGCTGCGCAGCTGGTTGTCGATCATCTCGTCGTTGCGGTAGTCCGACTCGCCGGACAGCCCGGTCATGATCGGTCCGAGCTGGATCTGCTCCACCAGGTCCGGGTTGAAGAACAGCACGTTGTCCGGCACCGCGAGGCTGACGTCCGCGCCGTCGACCTCGACCTCGACGCCCTGTGCCTCGAGGGCGTCCAGCGTCGCCTGCGAGTAGCGGCTGGCGTTGGTCTCGGTCTCGATCTCGCCGTGGATGAAGCTGTGCGCGCGGTAGCCGACGGTGGCGAACTCGTGCGCGACCGACGGGTTCAGACCGGGGTCGTAGCCCTGGTAGGCGGGGAGCGAGACACCCAGCGCGGGAAGGAACTCGTTGTAGGTGATGTGCTGGATCTCCGCGATCACCACGGCACGCGCGAGCTGGAAGCGGTCCTGTGCGGAGAGGTTCGCCGGCAGTGCGGCGACGATCCGGTTGTGCTCGCGGGCGAACAACGTCTGTACCGCGGTGAGCGCGGCCTGCTCGTTGGCCCGCACGTCACCGGCGATGGTGGCCCGGCCGGGGTTGGCGAGCAGGCGGCCGTCCACCTGCATGAACGGTGCCGCCGCGGGATTGCCGCGGGCGTCCGCGCGCGGCAGGTAGTTGTTCGGCATCAGCATCGTGGCGGCGTTGTTGTCCGGGTTGCCGTCGACCGCCCCGTCGCGCAACCAGTCCAGGCGGGTGTCGGACGGCCCGTACACGGCTTCGGCGTCGATGAAGGAGTTCTCGGTGTTGATGTGCTGGCGGGCGTTGGTGACGCCGGTGCCGGGTGCGGCCGCGGTGCGGTTGAACGGGATGACACCCAGGGTGTTGGTGAACGACTCCATCGGGTCGGCGGCGTTGAACGGGAGGTTCGCCGCGGTGCCGGCGTCGTCGCGAAGGCCGACGTTGTGGTCGATGAACTGTCCCCAGACATTGCCCCACTGGGTGACGCCGCGCTCGGAGAACACGTTGGCGTTCTCGTCGTTGAATATCCGGTTGGACACCGACCTCGGGTCCGGACCGGAGACCATCTGGCTGCGTCCGTCGGCGTAGCGGGCCGAACCGATTCGCAGGTACCGGGTGTTGACGCTGCCGGCCGTCGGCGCGAACGGATTGTTGTTGACACCGCTGAGGCTCTGCACCTCCCACGCACCGAGGATCGGCGCGTCCGACACGCCACCGTCGTCGGCCGCCGCCGGCGTGGCGACGGCCACCGGCACGACGGCAGTGACCCCGGCGATGACGGCCGTGCGGAATCGTCCAGGTCTTTTCCTGCGCGCGGTGTGCATTTCTTCTCCTGTCCTGAATGACCGATTCAACAGCGGTCGGACACGCGTTTCAGCGCCCATTCGGACCGCGCAAGGCAGGGGAAATCGCGGCCCGAATAGCGAGATGCCGCCTCTCCAGGGCGGAATGACTTTTCGCAACAGGGAACTGAAAGTATTGCCCTCGGGGCAATACTGAACCTGGTTCACAATCCGGTCAATGGCCGGTAAGAAACCGTTTCCCTTGGGGGTTACGCCGGTCGGCGGCCATGCGCACTACACCTGCGCGGCCCGCGGACCGGGGGAAGTCGCGCCAACGCGTCGATCTTCTCATGCGCGGCGCCGTAGCCCAGGAGCTACGGCGCCATGCGTCTCATCCGATCAGCGAGTGCGAGCCGGGTCAGTTGCCGTTCGGGCGCTTGCCGTGGTTGGCGCCCTTCTTGCGGCGGGTGGCTCGCTTGCTCGTCTTCTTGGACATCGTCGTCCTCCCGGTGCGTCGGCGTGCCGGTCAGCGTACGCGCATCACGACTGGTCGTGCGCTATGTCGATGACGAGCTTCCGGATCTGGCTCGCCTTGTCGAACTGGGTCGACACCCGGAACGGCAGCTTCGCGCTGACGCCGACGGCCAGCGTCGACTGGCCCTCGAAGAAGCCGGCGAACCGCACCGCGCGCAGGCTGTCCCAGCCCGCGAGCTGGTCCTCCGTGTAGAGGAAGTCACCCGTGTTCGCGAACATCCGGCCCGGCTGGTGCCCGGAGCTGTCCAGTCCCTGCGGCGGCGCGTGCACCACGACCTGCAACGCGGCCTTGCCGGCGACCGGTATCGGCTTGCCCGAGCCGTCGACGGTCACCACCGGGACGTACCGCACGGCGTAGCCGACCTCCGCCGCGCCGTTGACGTCCAGCACCAGCCGGTCGTAGCAGTCGTGCCGGCCCGCCCGGGCCAGGTAGAGCGCGTCGGTGGAGAACGGTGCCGCGGTCTCTCCCTCGGTGTTCCAGCCGTCGGTCTCGGAGCACTCGGCGGCCTCCGAGGTCGTCGGGTCGGCCGGTGGCGGGTCGGCCGGTGTGCCGCGCGCCGTCGGCGAAGAACTGCTTCTCGCCGTGGTGACCGTCGATCCGGATGACTCCGGGTCGGACGCGCACGCGGCAACCGACATCGTGGCCGCGAAAACGGCCAGCAGAGCGATCATCTTTCTCATCGAAACCTCCTCGTCCGGTTCCTTCGGTTTGAGACAGGACGCCGGACGAGGAGGGTCGGTTGCGTTGCGAACTGTTCGCCTCAGGCCCCGACGTAGGCCGCGAGGTGCTCGCCCGTGAGGGTGGCGCGGCCGGCGACGAGGTCGGCCGGAGTGCCCTCGAAGACGATCCGGCCTCCGTCGTGACCAGCGCCGGGGCCGAGGTCGATGAGCCAGTCGGCGTGCGCCATGACGGCCTGGTGGTGCTCGATGACGATCACCGACTTGCCCGAGTCGACGATCCGGTCGAGCAGGCCGAGCAGTTGCTCGACGTCGGCCAGGTGCAGGCCGATGGTCGGCTCGTCGAGGACGTAGACGTCGCCCTTCTCCGCCATCTGCGCGGCCAGCTTCAGCCGCTGCCGCTCGCCGCCGGACAGCGTGGTGAGCGGCTGGCCGAGGCTGAGGTAGCCGAGCCCCACGTCGGCGAGCCGGTCGAGGATCCTGTGCGCGGCCGGCGTGCGGGCCTCGCCGGCGCCGAAGAACTCCTCCGCCTCCGTCACCGACATCGCGAGCACCTCGCTGATGTTCTTGCCGCCCAGCGTGTACTCCAGCACCGCCGCCTGGAACCGCTTGCCCTCGCACTCCTCGCACGTGGACTCGACGGTCGCCATCACGCCGAGCTCGGTGTAGATGACGCCGGCGCCGTTGCACGTGGGGCAGGCGCCCTCGGAGTTGGAGCTGAACAGTGCCGGCTTCACGCCGTTGGCCTTGGCGAACGCCTTGCGGATCGGTTCGAGCACCCCGGTGTAGGTGGCCGGGTTGCTCCGTCGCGAACCGCGGATCGCGCTCTGGTCGATCACCACGACGCCGTCACGGCCGGCGACCGAGCCGTTGATGAGCGAGCTCTTGCCGGAACCGGCGACCCCGGTCAGCACCACGAGCGCGCCGAGCGGGATGTCGACGTCGACGTCGCGCAGGTTGTGGGTGTCGGCACCACGCACCTCCAGCATCCCCGACGGCGTCCGCACCGAGGACTTGAGCGCGGCGCGGTCGTCGAGGTGCTTGCCGGTGATCGTGCCGCTGCTCCGCAGCCCGTCGACGGTGCCCTCGAACATCACCTCGCCACCGGCCGGGCCGGCGCCGGGGCCGAGGTCGACGACGTGGTCGGCGATCGCGATCATCTCGGGCTTGTGCTCCACCACGAGCACGGTGTTGCCCTTGTCCCGCAGCCGGCGCAGCAGGCCGTTCATCCGCTCGATGTCGTGCGGGTGCAGGCCGATCGAGGGCTCGTCGAAGACGTAGGTGACGTCGGTGAGGGACGAGCCGAGGTGGCGGATCATCTTGGTGCGCTGGGCTTCCCCGCCGGACAGGGTGCCCGCGGGCCGGTCGAGCGACAGGTAGCCCAGCCCGATGTCGGCGAACGAGTCGAGGAGGTGCTGGAGCCCGGCGAGCAGCGGCGCCACGGACGGCTCCTTGAGGTTGCGCACCCACTCGGCCAGGTCGCTGATCTGCATCGTGCAGAGGTCGGCGATGTTCTTGCCCTTGATCTTGGACGACCGCGCCGACTCGGACAGGCGGGTGCCGTCGCAGTCGGGACAGGTCTGGAACGTGATCGCCCGCTCGACGAAGGCGCGGACGTGCGGCTGCAGCGAGTCGACGTCCTTGGAGAGCATCGACTTCTGGATCTTGGGGATGAGGCCCTCGTACGTGAGGTTGATCCCCTCGACCTTGATCTTGGTGGGCTCCTTGTGCAGGAGGTCGTGCATCTCGCGCTTGTTGTACCGGCGGATCGGCTTGTCCATGTCGAAGAAGCCGGAACCGCTGAAGATGCGGCCGTACCAGCCGTCCATCGAGTATCCGGGGATCTTGAGCGCGCCCTCGCTGAGCGACTTGCTGTCGTCGTAGAGCGCCGACAGGTCGAAGTCGCTCACCGAGCCCATGCCCTCGCAGCGCGCGCACATGCCGCCGAGGTAGACGCGCTTGCGCACGATGGTCTTCTCGGCCGTGGCCTTGTCGGTCGTCATGATCCCGCTCGCCGTGCGGGTCGGGATGTTGAACGAGAAGGCCTGGGGCGAGCCGATGTGCGGCTTGCCGATGCGGCTGAACAGGATGCGCAGCATCGCGTTCGCGTCGGTCGCCGTGCCGACGGTGGACCGGGGATTGGTGCCCATCCGTTCCTGGTCGACGATGATCGCGGTCGTCAGGCCTTCGAGCACGTCGACCTCGGGCCGCGACAGCGTGGGCATGAAGCCCTGCAGGAAGGCACTGTAGGTCTCGTTGATCAGCCGCTGCGACTCCGAGGCGATCGTGTTGAACACCAGCGAGCTCTTGCCCGAGCCGGAGACTCCGGTGAACACCGTCAGCCGGCGCTTCGGGATCTCGACGCTGAGATCCTTGAGGTTGTTCACGCGCGCGCCGTGTACGCGGATCAGATCGTGGCTGTCGGCCTGGTGCGCCTGCGCCGGCTGCGGGTCCGATCTCGTGGCCGTGCTCATCGTGTCTCCATCTGGTGTGTGCGGGGTCGTGGTGGCCGTCAGCGGGTTTCCTGGATGCGGATCAGGTTGCCCGCGGGGTCGCGGACCGCGCAGTCGCGAACGCCGTACGGCTGGTCGATCGGCTCCTGGACGACGTCGGCGTCGCCCGCCTGGAGCTGGGTGAAGGTCTCGTCGAGGTTCTTGGTGGCGAGGTTGATGCCGGCGTAGGTGCCCTTGGCCATCATCTCGGCGATCACGCGGCGCTCGTCGTCGGTGAGGCCGGGGGTGGCGCCCGGCGGGTGCAGGACGATCGACGTGCCGGGCTGGCCGGGCGGGCCGACGGTGATCCAGTGCATCCCGTTGTACTCGACGTCGTTTCGGATCTCGAAGCCGAGCGTGTCGCGGTAGAAGGCCACGGCTGCTTCCGGGTCGTCGTGCGGGAGGTACGCGGAGTGGATGCTGATGTCCATGGCGGCCACGCTAGCTTCGGCTCGTGACCGGCGCTTCTCGATTCCTGATCGGTCGGCTGACCTGTTTCGCCACGCACGGCGGGATGCCCGCCATCTCGCCCGTCGAGTCGCGCCGGTAGGTGCTCGGCGGCACGCCGACCAGCTCGGTGAAGCGGGTGCTGAAGGTGCCGAGCGACGAGCAGCCGACCTCGAAGCAGACCTCGGTGACGCTCATGTCCCCGCGGCGCAGCAGCGCCATCGCGCGCTCGATACGCCGCGTCATGAGGTAGCTGTAGGGCGACTCCCCGTAGGCGCCGCGAAACGCGCGGCTGAGGTGGCCGGCCGACATGTTCACGCCGCGGGCGAGGGCCTCGACGTCCAGCGGCTGGGCGTAGTCCCGGTCGATCCGGTCGCGGACGCGGCGTAGCCGCGCGAGGTCGCGCAGGTGCTGCTCCGCGGCGGATCTGCTGGTCACAGGGCGATGATGCCACAAACCACGGGCCGGCCGGGGTACGCCTGGGACGTGCGCCGGCGTGCTGCCGGCACCGGCACGTTCGCGCGGCGTTGTGCGCAGCTGAGCCGTATCGTGGCCGTCGTGTTCGACTACGACGCCGAGTTGCAGCGCTACCACCCACAGTTCCGGGACGCCTGCCGGATCGGGCCGGACGACGCGGTGCTGGACGTCGGCTGCGGCACCGGTCAGTCCACACTGGACGCCGCACGCGCGGCGGTGCGGGGGAGCGTGCTCGGCGTGGACGTGTCCGAGCGCGCGCTCGCCGCCGCCCGGGCGCGGGCCGAGCGGGCGGGCGTGCACAACGTCACCTTCGCCGCCAGCGACGCGCAGCGGCATCCGTTTCCCGCCAACCACTTCGACGTCGCGATCAGCCGGTTCGGCACCATGTTCTTCGCCGACCCGGTCGCGGCGTTCACGAACATCGCCCGCGCCGTGCGCCCGCGCGGCCGCCTGGTGCTGCTGGTGTGGCAGGCCGTCGAGCACCAGGAGTGGGTCGCCACGATCCTGCGGGGCCTGGACGCCGGTGGGATCCGGCCGGCCGATGCGAGCCCGTTCTCGCTCGCCGATCCGGACACCGTGCGCGGCATCCTCGAGGCGGCCGGCCTCGCGCACGTGCACCTGGCCGACGTGCGGGAGCCGCTCTACTACGGCCCGGACGCCGCGAGCGCCCGCGACGCCGTGCTCGGCCTGCAGATGGCCACCGCCGTGCTCGACGCCCACGCCGAGGCCGACCGGCCACGCGCGCTGGAGCGGCTGCGCACCGCCCTGGCGGCACACGAGACCGGCGACGGCGTGTGGTTCGGCTCCCGGGCCTGGATCGTCACCGCGGACCGGCGCTGACACCAGCGCCGGTCCGTCTCGGGTGGACCACCGCCTACGTTCCCTCGGTCTTGACCCCTTCGGCGGAAGGTGCCCGCTCGGGCAGCGGCGTGTCGGCGGCCGGACGTGGCATGACCACCAGCGCGATCATCGACACGACCGCGCATCCGATGATGTAAAGGCTGATCCACGTGCTCGACCCGGTGCGCTGCAGGATCGCGGTCGCGATGAGCGGCGCGGGTCCGCCCGCCACCACCGAGGCCAGGTGGTAGCCGATGCCGGCGCCGGAGTACCGGACGTTGCCGCCGAACGCCTCGGCGATGAGCGCGGCCTGCGGCCCGTACTGCACGTCGTGGACGATCAGCGACACGACGATGGCGATGAGGACGAGTGCCGCCGTACCGGTATTGAGCAGGCCGAAGTAGGGGAACGCGAACGCGGCGGTCGCGATGATCCCCGCGCCGTAGACGGTCTTGCGGCCTATTCGGTCGGACAGCCAGCCGAACAGCGGGACGCTGACCAACCCGATCGCGGCCGCGATCATGGTATAGGTCAGCAGGTTGTCTTTCTCCAGGCCGACCTTTTCCGTGCCGTAGGTCAGCACGAATGTGACGAACAGGTAGAACGGGGCCTGCTCGGACATCCGCACGAACGCGGCGGAGAGGATCTGCCGGGGGTGGCGGCGGATCGCCTCCCAGACCGGGAGCTTGACCACGGCGTTGGCCTGGCGGATGGCGGTGAACTCGGGGGACTCCAGCACGCGCAACCGCACGTACAGGCCGATCCCCACGAGCACGACGCTCAGCAGGAACGGAACGCGCCAGCCCCAGGAGTCGAAGCCGTCGCCGGAGATGTCGGTCAGCAGCTTGAAGACACCGGTGGACAGCAACAGTCCGATGGGGACACCGAGTTGTGGCCAGCTGGCCATGAAGCCACGGCGCTTGCGGTGGCCCCACTCCATGGAGAGCAGGACCGAGCCGCCCCACTCGCCGCCGACGCCCAGGCCCTGCAGGATCCGCAGCACCACCAGCAGGATCGGGGCGAGCACGCCGATGGTGTTGTAGCCGGGCAGGCAGCCGATCAGGGCGGTCGCGATACCCATGAACAGCAGGGTGGTGATCAGGGTGGCCTTGCGTCCGATCCGGTCACCGAAGTGCCCGAAGATCGCCGCGCCGATCGGCCGGGCGGCGAACCCGACGAACTGCGTGGTGAACGAGGCGAGCACGCCGACGAACGGCTCGGTGCTCGGGAAGAACAGATCGGGGAAGACCAGTGCGGCAGCCGTGCCGTACAGGAAGAAGTCGTACCACTCGATGGATGTGCCGACCGTGCTGGCCGCAACGGCGCGTCGCCGCGCGGTGGGTACAGCCGGTTCGTCTTGCGTCAGAGCAGTCATGCTGCACCTCCGGAAACGTCCAGCATTGCATACTGCATGCAGCGGTTGTCAACGGTGGAACGGCGTACCTGGCGTTTCGTTTTCAGCCGCGTAGCGGAAGACCAGCCGCTTCGTAAATGTGGTCTATCAACGACATGGTGCGGACCGAATCCGCCGGTGGGGTGAGATTGGCTTCCGCGCCGCGAACGGCCGCGGCGAAAGCACGCAATTGGTGCACATAGGTCGCCTCACCGGCGAATCGTTCGCGCCGGCGCCGGCCGTCCACCGCGACCGAGAAACGCGACCAGAACTGCGGTGCGACGAAGTTGTGCACGCTCAGCGTGCCGCGTTCGCCGACCACCTCGGCCCGGATGCGCAACAGGGCCGAGGACCACATCGACGTGCGGACCTCGCCGGCGGCGCCGCCGGGGAAGGAGAACCGCGCGGTCAGCGCCCGGTCGACGCGCCTGTCCCGCCGCAGGGTCAGGGCGGTCGCCGCGGTGACGGCCGGCTCGCCCGGGGCGAGCAGGCGCAGGCAGTGCACGGCGTAGCAGCCGGCGTCCATCAGTGCCCCGCCGGCGAGGCCGAAGTCGTACCGGATGTCGGAGAACCGTGGTAGCGGGAAGCACATCGCCGTGGCCACCCGGCGGATCTCGCCCAGCTCTCCACTGTGGACGATCTCGGCCATTCGCCGGGCGAGTGGGTGGTAGCGGTAGTGGAACGCCTCCATCACGACCAGGCCGGAGCGGTCGGCCGCGGCCGCCACCTGTCGCGCCTGCGCCGCGTTGGCGGTGAACGGCTTCTCGCACAGCACGTGCTTGCCGGCCTCGATCGCGGCCAGCGTCCACTTCGCGTGCAGCCCGTTGGGGAGCGGGACGTAGACCGCGTCCAGCGACGGGTCGGCCAGCAGGTCGGCGTACGAGTCGTGCACCGTCGGCACCCCGTGCTGGCGGGCGAAGGCCGCCGCACGGCCGCGGTCGCGAGCCGCGACCGCGGCGACCTCGACGCCGTCGACGGCACGGGCGGGCCGCAGCAGGGCTGCCGGGGCGATGCGGGCGGCGCCCAGCACACCGATCCTCACCGCGGCACACCTCCCTCGTACACGTGGGTCGCGAGAATAGCCGCCGAGCGTCGCACACCTCGACGGGGAGCTGATCAACGAATGACGGTACGTCGCCGACTCGTCGGTGGGGCCATCGCGGTCGCCGTGCTCGTGTCCGCCTGTTCCGCGAACCCCCCGGCGTCCACCACCGCCCCGGCCGGCGAGTCGTCTTCGGCCGCCGAGCCGGCGGGTCTGGCACCGGTGAAGGTCGAGGTCCCGAAGGGGATGGACGCCGCTCCGCTGAACACGACCCGGCAGGCGCTCGTGCCCCGCGGCTGGAAGATCTCCGTGTACGCGCGGGTCCCGTCGGCCCGGCTCGAGGCCTGGGCGCCGGACGACACGATGCTCGTGTCGGTGCCCAAGGAGGGCTCCGTGGTCCGGCTGGTGCCGGACGGGAAAGGCCGCGCGACGGTGTCCGAGGTGCTGACCGGGCTCAACCAGCCGCACGGCCTCGCGTTCGACGGCTCCGACGTGTACGTCGCGCAGAGCGACCGGGTGGACGTCTACACCTACCGGGACGGCAAGCTGACCGAGCCACGGCCGGTGCTCACCGGACTGCCCGACGCCAAGAGCCCGGAGCTGGGCGGCAAGTACGCGCACGCGTTGAAGAGCGTGGCACTCGGCCAGGACGGCTCGGTGTACGTGTCGGTCGGCTCCACGGGCAACATCTCGGCCGAGGATCTCACCGCGAACCCACCGCGAGCCTCGATCCTGCGCGTGCCGCCCGGCGGCGGAAAGCCGGAGCCGTTCGCCGTGGGCGTCCGCAACGGCACCGGACTCGCCGTGGCCCCCGATGGCGCCGTCTGGACCGCGGTGAACAACCGGGACAACGTCCAGTACCCGTTCGACCGCCCCTACGGCGACGCCTCCGGCTCCGCGCGAGGACAGGTCATCGAGCAGTACGTGCGTGACCACCCGGTCGAGCCCCTCGCGAAGCTCACCGCCGGGCGCAACCTGGGCTGGCCGTACTGCAACCCGGACGCCGACGTGCGGCCCGGCGTGCCGGGCAGCAAGCAGCACCGGTCGGATGTTGCGTTCACCCCCGACGTGGAGACGAACCCCGACCAGAGCAAGCTCGAGTGCAAGACGCTGCCGCCGATCGAGCAGGCGCTCGGCGGGCACTCGGCACCGCTGGGGCTGTCCTTTGTCGACGGTGGGCTGCCAGGCGAGTACGCCTCCGGTGCGCTGCTGGGCGTGCACGGCTCGTGGAACGCCTCGCCGCCCCGCGCGCCCGAGGTCTCCTTCTTCCCGTGGCACGACGGCGAGCTCGGCCCGCAGCAGACGCTCGTCGGCGGGTTCCAGGCGAGCGACGGGTCCCGCTGGGGCCGGCCGGTCGCCGCGGTCGCGGGGCCGGACGGGGCGGTCTACGTCTCCGACGACGAGGCCGGCGCCGTGTACCGGCTCGCCCCACCCGGACGTTGACCGGTCAGCCGACCAGTGCGTGCATGGTCGTGTAGGCGAGGAACGTCGCGCCGAGCCCGGCGATCACGCTGAGCACGACGTTCACGGCGGCGTAGAAGTGCGCCCGCTGCTCGACGAGGCGGAGGGTCTCGAAGCTGAACGTGCTGTAGGTCGTGAGCGCTCCGCAGAAGCCCGTGCCGGCGAGGGTGAACACCGGTTCGGGCAGGGCGTTGGCGGCGCCCGCGAGGCCGCCGAGGACGAGGCAGCCCGCGATGTTCACGCTGACCGTCCCCCACGGGAAGAGGCTGTCATGTCTCGTTTGGACGGCGCGGTCGACGAGGTAGCGCAGGGGCGCGCCGAGGCCGGCACCGAGGAAGACGAGCAGCAGCATCATGGGCGGAGCACCTCGACGTGGTCGAGGAGGACGGTGACGTGGGCCAGGTCGGCGAGCCGGGGGAGGAATGCGCGGATCTTGTCCTCGGTGTCGACGATGACGACCGTGACGGGCAGGTTGTCGGCGGCGTCGAGCAGCCGGTCGGTGTGGACGAACCCGGAGGCGCCATACCCCTCGCAGCCGCGCAGGACGGTGGCGCCGGCCAGGCCGGCGGCGCGGGCCCGGGTCACGATCTCGTGGTGCAGCGGCCGGTGCTGGTGCCGGTCGTCCGAGCCGGTGAGGACGGTGAGGCGCATCCCGGGACTGGACTCCATCACGCCGGCCTCCCGACGAGCGCCCGCGTGAGCCACGTGCCGGCCAGCACCGCGAGCATCGCCGCCACGAGCGTGCCCGCCAGGTAGCCGAAGGCGACACCGATCGTGCCCGGCCGCAGCAGCTCGTGGATCTCGAGCGCGTAGGTGGAGAAGGTGGTGAAGCCGCCGAGGACGCCGACGCCCAGGAACGGGCGGACGAGGCGATGCGCCGCGTACACCTCGGTCACGAGGACCATGAGCACGCCGATGAGCAGGCAGCCCAGCACGTTGATGAGGAACGTGGCCCACGGGAAGCCGTCCGGCGCGGCCGGCAGCAGGCGGGAGATCCCGTAGCGGGCGAGCGTGCCGAGCCCGCCGCCGACGGCGACGACGCCGAGCACCGGTCCGTGGTGGCGCACCGGCCGCCGCGGACCGGCCGGCCGGTCGATGCCGGGGTCGATCTCCTCGACGTTGACCTCGCTTTTCACTGGCTCGCTCCTACTCGTCCTGCGGGCATGGCGTTCCCGGGTGGAGTAGGGACCGTTGGCAGCGAGCGCGCTGCGGTTGTCCGGGCGAACCGAGCGGCGAGCCCCACCGCCGCTACCGCCCGAGGGTAGCCGGTGTGTCCCGCGGATAGCTGATGCGGTCGACCTTGTCGAGAGTGACCAGGCCGCTGATCGCGAGTTCGGCCAGTTCGGGGAGGAAGCGCCGCACGCGGTCCTCGTCGTCGACGATCACGATGAGGACCGGCAGGTCGTCGTTCATCCGGAGCAGGTGCTGGGTGTGGATGACCGAGCTCGCGCCGAAGCCCTCGATGCCGCGGAACACGCTCGCGCCGGCGAGCCCGGCCTGGTGTGCGCGGTGCACGATCTCGATGTACAGCGACCGGTGATGCCAGACGTCGCTCTGCCCGACCACGATCGACAACCGCAACGCCTGCTGAGCCTCGGCCCCGGACACCGTCACCTTCCGATCCTTCCTGCCCGCCGCCACGAAGTGAACGCCAGGCGGAACCGCCGGTCAAGCCGTACGGTGGTGGTCGCGAGACGTGCCGCTGCAGCGCCGACGAGATCGAGCCGGCGACCGGCCGCTAGTCAACCGCTGGGGTGGCGGTAGAAAGCGCAGGCCCGGGCAGCCGGGGTGCGGTTAGCATGCCAGTCAGAAGAAAGTCGTCCGCATCGTCGCGAGTGGACGGTCAGCCTGGGGAGGAGGAACCGGATGCTCAGCCGGCAGGAGCGTGCCGCCCTCGACCGTATCGACCGCATGCTCAGCATGGAGACACCGGACCTGGCGGCGTCGTTCGCCCGGTGGGAGGCGCCGGCGCCACGACCGCGCCGGTGGCCCCTCCTCGCGGCCGTCCCGTTCCTGCTCGCCCTGACGGTCGCCGGGCTCGTGGTCGCGTCGGCGGTGATGTTCTGGCTCGGGGCCCTCGGCCTGGGCACGGTCATCGGGCTGCGCCGGCTGCGCCGCGGGGCGCGGCCCCGGCCGCGCCCCGGACGGGGCGGCGACTGGCGGGACATTCCCGGGTTGTGATCGACTGTCGCTCCACATTGGACTGAACTGCGCGGCCGGAAGTTTCCGGGTCCGCGTTCGTTGACGGCGGTCGAGATCGCGCCTTAGCGTCGCGGATACCACTGGCTTTCCCTCCCAGCGACGGCATTCGGGAGCCGTCAGGTGCATCCCCGGCGCGAGGGGCCGTGTCGCGCCGGGGATGCACATCAGCCGGCGACCTGGGCGGCGGTGGCGACTTCGGCCGCAGCGACGAAGGCGTTTCTGAGGTTCGCCGGATTGGGACAACGGAGTGTCAATTGTCGTAACAGTGGGTTACTTGTTTACCACCACACATGATCGCGCGTAGTTTCCATGTCGTGACGGTGGTCGCCGGGCGTTACCGCTTGCTCACCCGCATCGGTCAAGGCGGGATGGGCGTGGTGTGGCGGGCGCACGATGAGCTGCTGCGCCGCGACATCGCCGTCAAGGAGCTGCACGTCCGGCTCGGCGTCGACAGCGACTTCCACACGAAGCAGGTGCTGCGGGAGGCGCGCGCGGCCGCTCAGCTGCGGCATCCCGGCGTGGTGGCCGTGCACGACGTGGTCGTCGACGACGGCCGGCCGCTCATCCTCATGGAGCTGGTCGGGGGCCGGTCGCTCGCCGACGTGGTTCGCGACCAGGGGCCGCTGCCGGAGCAGCGTGTCGCCGAGATCGGTGCGCGGGTGCTCGAGGCGCTGTCGATGGCGCACGCGCGCGGCGTAGTGCACCGCGACGTCAAACCGGCCAACATCCTGCTCGACGGCGAGCGGGTCGTGCTCACCGACTTCGGGATCGCGGCTATCACGAGCGACACCACAGGCAGCGACACGATGGTCGGCTCGCTCGACTACATGGCGCCGGAGCGGGTCAACGGTCAGCGGGTGACGCCGGCGTCCGACGTGTGGTCCCTCGGTGTCACGCTGTGCGCCGCGCTTCGCGGCGAGTCGCCGTTCCAGCGCTCGGACACCCAGGCCACCCTCGCGGCGGTGCTCACCTACGACCCGGCCCCGATCGCCCGCGCGCCACGGCTGTGGCGCGTCCTCGAGATGATGCTGCGCAAGGACCCGCGGCAACGCCCGACCGCGGCCGCGGCGAGCGCCCTGCTGGCCGCGATCGTCAACGTCCCGCCGGGGCGGTCCGAGCCGCGGAACGGGATCGTCGTCGCCCCGCCGATCAAGCCCGTGGTCCGGCCGCCGGTCGAGCCGCCCGGCCGGTTGCCCGGGAAGGCGGTCGTCGAGCCGGAAACCGCGCACGTGGTGGAGCCGCTCAGGGACTCGACGACCGGAGCACGTGCCCGCGGGGCCCGGATGACACGGCCGCTCGTGGTGTTGCTCGCCGTGCTCGTCCTCATCGCGGCCGGCGGCATCTGGCTGATCATGCGGCCGGGCGACGTGGCGGGGACCGCCACCAGCGCCGCGGCATCGGTCGACGTGCCGTCCGGCTTCACCGCACACCGCGGTGACGGGTTCACCATCGCGATTCCGCGCGGCTGGTTCAAGGACCCGTCCGAGCAGGAGATCTACTGGGTGAGCGACCCGCACAGCCCGCGCCTCGTGCTGGCGCACCTCGAGTGGTGGGACGACGCCCCGCCCGGCGGCGCCTACCGCGAGCTCACCGATCTCGAGAAGGGCGACTTCCTCGACGTCAAGGTCATCCAGGACTACAAGCGGCTGCGGCTGGCCCGCCTGCCCGCGCCGCGCGGCACGACCCGCGCGGAGATGGAGATGACCTACCACGTCGACGAGGACGGCGGGTACAACCTGCACGATCTGAGCCGGGCGTTCGTCACGACCGGCGGGCGGACCTACATCCTCACGATCAGCTCGCAGGGCAACAACCGCGCCGAGACGGAGCGGCTCTGGCGCACCAAGCAGGACGATCTGAAGGCGATTCTCGCCAGTTTCCGCCTCACGTCGCCGTGACGTTCTCTAGGCTTGGGCACCGTGCTGCGGGTCACGGTGCGCGGGTCGGATGTGCCCGGCGTGGTGCTCGGGTCGGGCGAGACGCTGCTTTTCGGTCGCGCGCCCCGGGTGCCCGACGATCGGCTGGACGCGCAGCTGCGCGTCACGGCCTATCCGCTGCCGGACAGCGCCGAACACGTCTCCCGGTTGCTGGGCGAGCTCATCGTCGGTGAGGAGACCGCCCGGCTGAGGTGGCACGGCGGTACCGAGGCACAGCTGTCCTCGATGCTCGACGCGCCCGGCGGGGCCCGCCGCGTCATCCTCACCATGGGCATGACCGCCCAGCTCGACGAGGGCGAGAGCCAGCTGCTCGTGTTGCGCGGCAAGCTGGTCGGCTCGGGGCACGCGGACCGCGTGCTCGTCGTGGACGTGATGCGTACCGACTCGGCCATCACGGGGCCGATCCCGCTGCCCGCGCTCATGGACCGCGACGCGGCGCCGACCAAGGAGGCGCCTGGCCTGCTGCCGCAGGGACGGGAGTGGTTCGTGGCGCTCGCGCTGGCCGAACCGTGGCTCGTCGGTTCCGACGACTACCCGCGGCCGCCGACGAACCGGGAGATCTACGAGCGAGTGCTCCAGTGGCACGGGTACGCGTGGAACCTCGAACGCCCGCAACGGGTCGACGACGCCATCCGCAAGGTCGCCGCGGTCGCGTTCGGCCCCTACGACGACCCGTTCCGCTCCACCGCCGGCCAGCTGCGCAACGTGCGGTTCGCGGTCGGCCGCCGCGCGGCCGAGGTCCGGCTGGTGACGGTCCAGGACCTGGACGCCGCGAACCACGGCGTCCTGGACCTGCGCCGGGGCGCCCCGCAGGCCGTGCCCGACCCTCATGGCGGCCAGGTGAGCTGACGCCGGTTCACATCTGCTTGGCGAGCATGTCGCTGATGCGTTCCGCAGCGGCGAGCAACGGCGGCAGGAGCTCGCGGCGCATGGCGTCCAGCGTGACCCGGCTCGCGGGGGCCGACACGTTCATCGCCGCGACCGTGCATCCGGTGCGGTTGCGCAGCGGGGCGGCGATGGAGCGCACGCCGATCTCGAGCTCCTGGTCGATCAGTGCCCAGCCCTGGGCCCGCACGCTCTCGAGCTCGGTGCGCAGCGCGTCGGCGTCGGTCACCGTGTGGGAGGTGAACGGCTGCAGGTCGGCGGCCGCGAGGTAGCCGTCCAGGTCCGGTGCCTGCAGGCCGGCCAGGAGCACGTGACCGAGCGAGGTCGCGTGCGCGGGCAGGCGGGAGCCGAGCCCGAGGGCGGTGCTCATGATCCGGGTGCTGGGGGCGCGGGCCACGTAGATCACGTCGGTGCTGTCGAGCACCGCGATGGAGCACGACTCGCCGGTCTCCCGGCCCAGCGACTCCATCTCGCCACGGGACAGCTCGACCAGGTCGAGGGCGGACAGGTACGCGTACCCGATGTTGAGAACCCGCGCGGTGAGCCGGAACTCCCGGCCGTCCTGCCGCACGTAGCCGAGCTCCACCAGCGTGCGCAGCAGCCGCCGCGCGGTGCCTCGCGACAGCTCCGTCAGCTCGGCGACCTGCGTCAACGTCAGTACCGGATGCGTGCGCGAGAACGTCTGCAGCACGTCGAGCCCGCGCTGCAGCGAGGTCACGAAATCGCCGCGCTCGGCCGGCTCGGAGGCACCCGCCGGGTCGTTGACACCAGGCATTCACCGAGCCTAACGTGTCCGCATAGCAAACATTTGTCCGCTATACGGACAGAGGAGTCGGCCGATGGACGCCTGGAACTTCATGAGCCCGCAGAGCAGGGACAACCTCCGCCGCACCGTCCAGAACGAAGCCGACGGCATGTTCGCTCTCGTCGAAGATCCCGCCGTCTGGGAGGCGCCCACGGCGGCCGGCGGCTGGCAGGCCCGCGACGTCGTAGGACACCTGGTCGACACCACGGAGAGCTATTTCGTCGGGTTCGACGCCGCCCGCGGGCGCGGGGAGCCGAACCGGAGCATCCCGCTGGTGGACATGGCGCCCAACGTCGACAAGGGCGCGCGCCGGTTCCGGGACGTCGACCGGACCGAGCTTCTCGCCCGGCTGCGCAATGACCGGGAGAAGATCAACAAAATCTTCGACGAGCTCACCGACGAGGAGTGGACGGCTCTGCAGGTGCCGCACACCTACATGGGCCCGCTGCCGGCGTTCTTCTACCCGATCTTCCAGCTCGTCGACTACGCCGTGCACAGCTGGGACATCCGCCAGGGCATCGGCCGGCCGCACGCGCTGTCCGCGGAGGCGGCGGACCTGCTCGTCCCGCTCAACTTCGTGCTCTGGTCGGCCACCGCCAGGGCGGGCGCCTACCGCGAGCCGGCGCAGATCGGCATCCGCGTCACGTCCGGAGCCAACGCGGGCGAGCACCGGCTGACCATCGGTCCCGACGGCGTGGCGGCCGAGCCTGGTTCCGTCGACGGCCTGCCCGCTGTCCTCGAGTTCGATCCGGCCAGCCTCGTGCTGACGGCCTATGGTCGGATGAACGCCGGAACGGCGCGGGGAGACGTGGCGCTCGCCAGCCGCTTCCTCGGCGGCTTCTTCCGGATCTGAGGCAAAGGGGCGAACATGACCATCGACATCGACGCCATCAACAAGGCCCGCGAGGAGATCAGGGAGACCTACCTGAAGGACGCCGGCGAGCGGCCGCCGACCAGCGCGCGGGGCGTGCACCACGTCGCGCTCCTGTCCTCGGACGTCAGGCAGACCATAGAGTTCTACCAGGGCCTCCTCGAGTTCCCGCTGACCGAGATCTTCGAGAACCGGGACTACGCCGGCTCGAACCACTTCTTCTTCGACATCGGTGCCGGGAACCTGCTGGCGTTCTTCGACATGCCCGGCCTCGACCTCGGCCCGTACGCCGAGGTCCTCGGCGGCCTGCACCACCTGTGCATCTCGGTCGAGCCGGAACGCTGGGAGCACCTGCGCGGCAAGCTCGACGCCGCCGGGGTCGAGTACCTGCTGGAGAGCAAGACGTCCATCTACTTCCGCGACCCCGACGGCGCCCGCCTGGAGCTGCTCGCCGACCCGCTGGGGGAGATGTACGGCAACAAGGTCCTCTAACCGTCCGTCCGCGGCAACCGCCCGGCGGTCGCGGCGGATGCGTCAGGAGAAGGGCGCGGCATGACTCGGAAGGCAGTCTCGACCGGGGACGCACCGGAGGCGATCGGACCGTACAGCCAGGCGATCGTCGCCAACGGGTTCGTGTTCTGCTCCGGCACGGCGGGCATCGACCCCACGACCGGGGTCGCGCCCGACGGCATCGAGGAGCAGACCGAGTTGGCGCTACGGAACCTCGACGCGGTGCTCACCGCCGCCGGTGCGTCCCTGGCGACGCTGGTCAAGACCACCATCTTCTACGCGAACGTGGCCGACTTCGCGGCCGTCAACGCGATCTACGCGCGGTTCATGCCCGACCCGCCACCGGCCCGCTCGGCGCCGGCCAACGCGGCCCTGCCCCGCAACCTGCTCATCTCCATCGACGCCATCGCGGTGCTGGCGGCCGGCTGACGCCCGCTCACCGGTCGTCCGCGGGCCCGGCGGCCGGCTTGAGATCGTGTGCGGCGACCGTGCGGTCCACGGCGTGTGCCGTCGCGATGATGCTCGTGACGATCGCCTCGGCGTCCTTGGCGCGGCCGGGCCCGGCGATGAACGTCCGGTCGATCTTGAGCGTGTCGGGCGGCAGCGTCAGCAACTGGGCGAGCGAGGAGTACCCGGTGCCGAAGTCGTCGATGGCCAGGCGGACGCCGAGCTCACGCAGCGCGGCGAGCGTACGTACCGCGGCGGCGGGATCACGCACGAGCCGATCACCGGCGGATCACCGCGAATTCGTCACTCGGCATGGGCGGCCACAATTCCGCCGCCTTGCTCGCGCCGCCGGCCTGATCCCGCTCGCTCATCCGAGCTGACTTCGGCAACAGAAATACCATCGCAGGCGCGCTCTCGGGCCGGCGATGCGCGCTTACACCGGATCTGTCCGGTGTGGATTAAAGGCAGATCCGGCAAATTCTTTCAGTGTCGACGGTGCGTTTTCGGGCACACTCCTCTCCGGCCGCGACATTGGCCGTCTCTCGCCGCAAAGACTCCGAATGGATGTATCGACGTTTCCCAGCTCAGGATTACGATAGCGCCGCTGGAGCGGAGGTCAAGGTGGGCTTTTCCGAGGCGCGGCAGGTGACCGTCGGCGACGACGGAAGTCGATTACCCCATTCGGCGGGATACTCCGGGAGCCGATTGTCCTGCGGCGACAGGTCCATTTGCCGCCGCGGACATTTGACCGATCAAACGGGACAGACCAACAGTTTGTTGGGAATTCCCCGCGGCTTCCCGGGAGATTGACCATGGCAATTCCTAGGATTCTCTTTGCTATTCCATTACTCGCGGCCGGCGCGTTCCTCCCCGCGGTGGGCGCGGCCCCGGCGACGCCGCCCAGCGATGTCGTCGGCATGGACCACGAGGTCTTCACGATCGACAAGATCACCGTGCACCGCGGGGACACGCTGACGTTCGCGAACAACTCGCGCTGGATGCACATCATCGGGCCGGGCCGCGGCGGCCTGCTCGTCGAGAAGGACGGGCTCCCGATGCACGAGCGTGCCCTGACGGAGATCGACGACCACTACACGACGGGGCGGTGGAACACGCTCGGCACGTACTACATCACGTGCTCGATGCACCCGCTCATGACGGTCAAGGTCACCGTCGTCCCATGAGGCGGCCGCCCGCGACGGGCGGGTGGCGCGGCGCGGCTGTCGCCGGCCACGCCGGTTCGGTTGGCACGAGTATCCGGAAGGGAGGTACGTCGATGGTGTCCTTCGTTCGCAGCATCAAGCACGCTCGCTACGCACTGGGTTCGCTGACCGCGGTGCTGTTCGCAGCCGGCGCCGGCGCGGCTCTGTAGCTCGACGATCGCCGCGGGCGGCCGCGCCGCGCGCGGGTCCTGCCGCGGGCCGGACGACGTCCAGGCAAGGGCGGCGCCCGGTTCGCGGCCCACGGCAGCGGGAGTAGGGAGAGGCAGTGTTCGAGACCGGTGTCCGGCAACTGCGGTTGGCGATGGGCATGATCTGGGGTCGTCGGCTCGATCCGGACAACGTCGTCCGGCTCGTCCGCGACGCGCTCGCCACGCTCGAGGAGTTCGGCGAGCCGGGTGCGGATGCCGGCGAGCTGATCGACGGACCGCTCGACGACCCGGCGGCCCGGCTGGACTTCACCAACCGTGGCCTGCGGCGTACCGCCGTCCGGCTCGCCGCGCGGACGCCGTTCTACGAGCGCCGGTTCGCCGCCGCCGGCGTGCGGCCGGACCGCCTCGACGTCGCCGGGCTCGCCGCGATCCCGGTGACGGTGAAGCGCGACCTGGTCGAGCGCCCGGACGACTTCCGGTGTGCGGACGTCGCCCCGTACCTGACGACCCGGACCACGGGCACGACCGGCCGCCCGGCGGAGATCTGGCTGTCGCGCTACGAGATGGACCTCTGGCCGGCGCTGGGCGCGCTGGCCGGCGTGCTTCGTGGCGAGATCGGTCCGGACGACGTCATGCAGGTCAACGTCAGCTCGCGCGCCACGGCCAGCGTGCAGCTCGACGTCGCGGTGTGCCGCCTCGTCGGCGCCGGCTGCCGCCTGCTCGGCATCGTGCCCCCGGACGAGGCGCTCGAGAGCCTCGGGGGAGCGACGCTCCTGGCGACCACGCCGAGCTACCTGGCCGAGCTCGAGTCGGCGGCGCGGCAGCGTGGCATGGGCCCGGGCGACTTCCGGCTGCGCACCATCGACGTCGGCGGCGAGGTGCTGTCGCCCAGCCTGGCCCGGGCCACCCGCGAGACGTTCGGCGTCCCGGACATCAGGGACCTGTTCGCGATGACCGAGGTCGCGCCGGTCACCGGGCGGACATGCCGGCAGGGCCACCTGCACTTCGACATCAACATGGGGCTCGTCGAGTACCTGGACCTCCAGACCGGCGAGCCGGCCGCGCCGGGCGCGCTCGCCACGGTCGTGATCACGCCGTTCTTCCCGTACCGCGACTGCATGCCGGTCTTCCGGTACGACACCCGCGACGTGGTCCGGTGCCTGGACTCGGATGCGCTCTCCTGCGAGCTGGCCGCGATTCCCGCCGTGGGCCCGGTCGTCGGCAAGGCCGACCAGCTGGTGCGGCTCGGCCCCGACGACGTCGTGACGCCGCGGCGGCTCGTCGAGGCCGTCGAGGCGCTCCCGACCCGGCCCTGGCCGGCTCGCTTCCGCGCGACCGTCCACGATGGACGGCTAAGGCTCACGTTGCCGTTCTCGGCGACCGCCGGCCTCGGCGAGGCCGAGGCGGTCCGCCACTTCGCCGACCACGGTCTCGACGTCGACCTCGCCTACGTGAGCGACGACGAGGCGACCTCGCTGCGCACGCTGCGCTGCGACCTGCACGAGACGACATTCGCCGGCCGCCAGGCTCTCCTCGGAGCGTGACATGAACAGTCCACAGTGGGTCCTGTCCACCTTCCAGCTGGCCGTCGCGCTCATCGGGGCCGCGGCTGCCAGCCTCGGCGCGCTGATGTACTTCCGGCGGGTGCGGATGGACCGCCCGGCGATCGGCCGGTTCAACGGCCGGGACGTCGTCATCCTGTTCACGCTGCTGGTGATCCTGCCGGCGTTCTACCTGCTGGTGCCGCGCTGGGCGCTGGAGAGCCTGCTCGTGGTCACCTACATGGCGGCGCTGTCGATCGGCTTCCAGCCGCTGCTCAGCCCGCCGAAGCTTTGGCTGGGCATCGGCCTGCTCATCGGCGCCGACCTGTGGCTAGGCCAGCACGCGCTCGGCACGGTGTTCGGCTGGCAGGTGTTCTGGACCGAGAACAGCCTCATCGTGATGCTCGCGGCGATCTCGGTGGCGAACCTGTACGTGCAGGGCGGCATGCAGCTGCGGCACGTGGCGTGGTTCGCGGCCGGGCTGGCTATCTACGACTCGATCTTCACGCTCGGCTTCCCGATAACGAACCTGCTCGTGCGCGACTTCGTCGGCTACCCGCTGTTCCCGGCGATGGGCATGCGGATCAGCTTCAACGAGGCCATCGTCGGCCTCGGCGACCTGCTGGTCTACGCGGCGTTCACGATCGCCGCGGTGAAGGCGTACGGCAAGCCGGCGCTGCGGCTCGCGCTGACCCTCATCCTGGTGTTCGGCGCCGCGATGCCGACGCTGTCCGGCCTGCTGATCAACTACATCGACGCCCGCCTGGACGTGATCATCCCGGCGCAGACCTGGTTCGGCCCGGCGGCCATCCTCGGCTACCTGTGGCTGCGCCGCCGCTACGGGCCGGAGCGCACGATGAAGGAGTACCTGGCGAGCACGGATGCCGGCCGGCGCGAGGCACCGCCGGTGGCGCCGGTCCCGGAGGAACCGTCGCCGGACGCCGTGTCCAAACCGGTCTCCGCGTAAGCCCGACGCGCTAGGGTCGCGCCGTGACCGACTGGGCCGGCATGACCAGGCGCCTCCTCGAGGACGTCCGCGACTGCGACCCGATCTACCGCCCGACGAACTTCTGGACCCCTGGCTTGCGGGACATCCTCGCCGATCTCGACACCCGCGGCCTGGAGGAGTTCAAGCGCTGGCCGACGGCCGGCTACTGGTTCTACCCGAGCTACCGCCGGGCGCTGGCCAACGGCACCGTCGACAAGACCTTCAAGCGGGCCGCCAAGGCCAACCCGGGGTTGGACAAGCTGTCGTGGCTGCGCGCGCTCAACGGCTTCCACGAGGCGATGCGGGACTTCGACGCGGCGCGGCTGGCGTGGGACCGGTCACGGTGGCCGTTCGATCTGGAGGCCTTCGGCGAAAGCGCGGTGGGCCGGCCCGTCCGGCACTACGCGCTGACCGAAGTGGACACTGTGCGGTGGGGCAAGCCGTACCTGAACTACCTGCTGTGCCTGGCCGCGCTGTCCCGGCACGTCGACGCGCCGCCCCGGCACTTCCTGGAGATCGGCGGCGGCTTCGGCGTGCTCGGCGAGATCGTGCTGCGGCGTGACGAGACGGCTCGCTATGTCGACCTGGACATCCCGCCGCTGCTGACCGTCGCGTCGTACTACCTGACCACCTTGTTCGGCGAGCGAGTGTCGACTCCGGACGATCCGCCGTCCGACTCGGCGTGCCTGCCGAACTGGCGGCTGCCGCAGGTGCGCGGCCCGTTCGACGTGTTCGTGAACTCGTTCTCCTTCCAGGAGATGGAGCCGCACGTGGTCGACCACTACGTCGGCATGGTGGCCGAGCTCGGCGTGAAGTATGTGGTCTCGCTGAACTCGCGCGCGGGCAAGCGCCGCGCCATCGCGGGGGAGGAGGGCGGGGTGCTGGAGCCGGTCACGTCGGGGCTGATCGTCGAGCAGTTCGGCCGGCGTGGTTACGCGGTGTGCGGCCGCTACGGCGAGCCGCTGATCCACAGCGCTGGCGAGCTGGTGGTGCTGAAGCGCACCTGACACGAGCGCGGTCGCCCCTGCCAGGTGCGCCCGTGCCAGGTGCGCCCGTGGCGCCGGTCCGGCTCAGAAGCCGCCGTCCCCGCCGAACCCGCCGCCCGAATCGAACCCGCCACCGGAGTCGAACCCGCCGCCCGAATCGAACCCACCGGAGCCGCCGGAGTCGAGGCCACCGGAACTGCCGAGGCCCGAATCCGAACCGCCACCGCCGAAGCCGCCCGAACCACCGGAGTCCAAGCCGCTGGAGCCACCGAACCCGGTGGAGCTGCCGAAGCCGGAGTCCGAGTAGCCACCGCCGGAACTCGAGCCGCCGGCGTCCAACCCACCCG
The DNA here is from genome assembly GCF_036555685.1 of Actinophytocola sp. Taxonomy (GTDB): domain Bacteria; phylum Actinomycetota; class Actinomycetes; order Mycobacteriales; family Pseudonocardiaceae; genus Actinophytocola. The sequence goes on from NZ_DATBKY010000081.1 coordinate 28,917, forward strand.
AGCTGCCGGGGCCGCCGGAGCTATCGGCGTCCAAGCCGCCCGAGCTGCCGAGACCACCCGAGCCACCGGAGTCGAGACCGCTGGAGCCGCCAAAGCCGGAGGCCGAGGCGGCGACTCCGTTGTCACCGAACCCGGAGTCGGAGTAGCCGATGCCCGTGTTCGTGGCACCGGTCCCGAGACCCGAGTCACCGAAACCGCTGTCCGAGAAACCCGAGCCGCTGTCCACCTGGCCGGAGCCGCTGTCCGAGGTGCCTGCGCCGGTGTCCGGGAAACCGGTGGCGTCCGTGCCGCCAGCGCCGCTGTCGGCCGCCACCGAGCCGGTGTCCGAGCTGCCGGAGCCGCTGTCGGCGCCCACCGGGCCAGAGTTCGTGTTGCCGTAACCGCCGTCTGAGCTGCCCGCGCCCGGATCCGCGTTGCCGGCGCCGGGGTCGGTGACGGCCGCGCCCGTGTCCGGGTTGCTCTCGGCGGGGGCCGAGATTCCCGTGCCGGTGTCCGAGCTCCCGCTAGTGGCGGGGGAGTCCGGGTCGAGGGTGCCGCTGAAGCTGCCCGAGCCGTTGGTGCCGGAGTCGGGCTGGGTTCCGTTCGTGTTCGCGTAGCCGGGGTTCCCCTCGGGGCCGTCGCCCACATCGGTGCTCGCGGGATCGGTGTTGTTCTCGTTCCAGGTTCGGTCCTGGCTGTCCGGGATGCCGTCGCGGTCGGTGTCGGCGGTCGTGTCGGTGTTCGTGTCGGTGTTCGGGCTTGCGTTCGGATCGGTCGCCGCAGCCGGCTGGGCCGGCGGCTGCTGGTTCTGCATCTGCAGGGGGACGTCCACCCGCAGGTTCCACTGCTGCGCGAACGTCGGGGTGACCGGCGGGACGTTCTCCGCGCCCTGCACGCCCATCCTGGCCAGCTGGCTGTTCACCGCCTGCTCGACGTACGGCTGCAACACGCTCCCGAGCAGCTGCTGCCCCAGGTCGTTCGGGTGGTACGAGCCCTGGATGTTCGACGGGGTCAGACCGTTCAGCCCCTCCTGGCGGGTCAGCAGCTCACGGCCCTGCAACGCGGTCGACACGTCCGCGTACAGCCACTGCTGACCCGGGTGCTGCTGCGCCGCGATCGACGATGCGGCCTGGTTGTTCGTGTTCAGGACGGTGGCCAGCTGGTTCGACCGGTCGGCCTCGCCCTGGCTGATCGTCGACCAGCTGAACGGGGACCACCACGTGGGGGTGCCGGGCACGGTGGACGGCAGCGCCTTCGGATAGCCGAGCGACACGACCGTCGCGTTGGGCGAGGCCAGGTTGGCGACGTCGTTCAGCAGCTTCGTCTGGTTGGCCAGGTAGGTGCCGTCGTTGAACGTCTGCATGAACTGCGGGAACTGCTGCGCCGACGACGTGTCGCTGTTGAACAGCGCCGTCTTGACCCAGTCGCTGAACCGCGCGTCGTTGCCGCCGATGCCGACGATCACGACGTCCGCGCCCTTCACCGCGTTGATCTGCGGCGCCTGCTCGAACGGCGTTCCCGGGTTCGTCGTCTGGTACAGGCTGTCCCTGGTGGCTCCCGAGACCGGCACGAAGGTCACCTTGAGGTCCGCGCCCGGGTTGGCCGCCTGGATCTGGTTGAGCGCCTGCAGCGTCGGCGCCGTCGACGACTGGTGCGCCGGGTGGATCTGCTCGACCTGGTAGGTGATGCCGTCCTCGGTCGTCACCGGAACGGGGACCCGGCGGAACGTCGACGAGCTCGCGCCCTCGCCGCTGGTGAACGAGTCGCCGACGACGACCACCTTCACCGTCGGCCTGGCGACGCCGGGCGACGGAGCGACGGGTGCGCTCGACTGTGGCGAGGCGACCGGCAGCGCCGGCGCGGTGTCGGTAGGGGGCGACGCCTCGAGGAACTGCACGCCGCGCACCTTCATCTCGGTGACGACTTCCTGCGTGCGCGCGTAGTCGCTGCCGCTGACCCGGCCCAGCTCCTGGCCGAGCTGCTGGACGGTCATCGCCCGCACGTCGGCCGGGCGGGAGTTCGAAGTAGACGGTGCGGTGTCGTTGCCCGGCAAGGGCTCGGCGGCGGCGAGCCCGGACGTGAGGCCCAGCCCGACGCTCGTGAGGGTGGCGCCGAGCACCACCTTGCCGGTGAGGCCCAGCGGATGGCCGGTTCGCGGGATGTCGTTCCGCGGGACGGACTCACGCAGCGGGCGACCGTATCCGTCGCGCGGAACCTTCGGCTTTCGTTGCTGGTCCCGGCGTCGCCGGCGGTTCGGTCGGTTCTCGTCCACAGTGCATTGGACGGTTGGCGGCGTGGGCGGGGCCGGCGGCTCGGCGAGCATCTCGTCGACGAACTTCTCGAGCCACGCGTGGTTGACGGCGTCCTCCGCCGTCCGTCTCTTCTGGACGTTCACTGGAGCTCCGATACGGGTGAGCAAGCAGGGGGCGACGCGCACGGAAAGTAGGCGAGGTGTCACCGTGTGAGAAATTGTGAGCGGCCGCGGAAGCCCACGTCAACGTGGCCAGGACCGGAAACTTCCGGCCCGCGCGTGAATCGCGGCCGCGCGTCCAATTTCGACCCCGAAAACATCGACCGAATGGACGCACGGCGACCAGGTTCGCGAAGTGTCCGATTAGGGTAATGTGCCTCGCGCGGGTCGACGCGGTGACCGTGATGCGCGTTGACCTGGGCGAACAACATGCGAGGAGCCATGAAGTTCCGGCGCTACCAGCTGGCTGTCTTGCTGATCGTGGTCCTGGCGGCCGTGATCGTCGTGAACGGCCTCGCGCTCTGGGGCGACCAGTTCGCACAGTGGGTGGACAACGCACTGCAGCTGAGCGCCGGGCTGACCGCGGTCGTGTGCGGCTGGCTCGTCGGCCGCCGGATGCGCGGCGCGCAGCGCTGGTGGCGGATGCTGTTCGCGCTGGGCATGCTCGGCTGGTCCGCCGGGCAGCTCGTCTGGTCGTGGTACCAGCTCTTCGGTGGCGAGGGCCTGCCGTCGCCGTCCCTGGCCGACGTGGGCTACCTGACGCTGCCGGGCTTCGCGCTCGCCGGCCTGTTCGTGCTGGCCCGCGCGCGAGAGCGGCCGGACGCCCAGCGCTTGTTGCCCGGCCGGTGGAACGCGCACTTCGGCGCCGCCGTGGTGCTCGACGGCCTCGTCGTGATCGGTTCGCTGTTCATCCTGACGTGGACGGCCGCGCTCGGCGCGGTGGTGCAGGCGACCGGGCCGGACGCGCTCGCCTGGGCGGTGGCCATCGCCTATCCACTCTCGGACCTGCTCCTGGTCGTCGTCGCGGTGCTGCTGGTGGTGTTCGACCGGGTGGACCGGCCGTACCGGGCCAACCTGCTCCTGCTCGCCGCCGGGATCGTGGCGCTCGCCTGCTCGGACAGCATCTTCGCGTACCTGGTCAGCATCGGCGCGGAGAGCATGAAGCCCTGGGCCGACGCGGGGTTCGTCCTCGGACCGCTGCTCATCGCCTACGCGTTGCTGGCCACGCCGAGCCGGCGCCCCGGCGAGAACCAGACCGTCCCGGTGGACTGGTGGCGGCTGGTCCTGCCCTACGTGCCGGTCGCCGCCGTGGCCATGTTGATCAGCATCCAGCTGCTGTACGGCGAGGGGCCGGACGCGGTCGAGGTCTCCGTCGGCGTCTTCGTCATCTTCCTCGTGCTGGCCCGGCAGCTGCTGTCGCTTCTGGACAACCGGTTGCTGCTGCGCCGGGTGTACGAAGGCCAGCAGCAGCTGGCGCACCAGGCGTACCACGATCCGCTGACCAATCTCGCCAACCGGACGCTGTTCGCCGACCGGCTCGACCGCGCGTTGTCCATGGGTGCCGGCACGGGCGGCTCGCTCGTGCTCATCTTCGTCGATCTCGACGACTTCAAGGAGGTCAACGACCAGTTCGGCCACGCGGGCGGGGATGTCGTCCTGCACGCCGTGGGGCAGCGGCTGCTCGGCTGCGTGCGGTCGTCGGACACCGTGGCCCGGCTCGGCGGCGACGAGTTCGCGGTCCTGCTGGAAGGCGAGGTCGACGCGCCGCAGGCGGTCGCGGACCGGATCCGGAGCGCGCTGCGCCGGCCGTTCGCGGTGCACGGCACCCAGGTCGCCGTCCGCGCCAGCATGGGCCTGGTCGTGCTCGACCCGGCCGAACCGCTCGTGACGTCGGACATCCTGCTCGGCCGCGCGGACACGTCGATGTACGAGGGCAAGCGGCTGGGCAAGGACACCACCGTGGTGTACCGGCCGTCGCTGAACGGCCCGCCGGACTTCACCGCGGCGCTGCGGCGGGCCCAGGGTGGTGTGCCGGACGGCTTCACCATGGAGTTCCAGCCGATCGTGCGGCTCGGCGACGACGTGCCGGTCGCGGTGGAGGCGCTGGCGCGGTGGACCGCGCCGGACGGCACGCAGATCCCGCCGCACACGTTCGTCAGTGCGGCCGAGGGAGCCGGGCTCGGGGCCGAGATGGACGCGCTGGCACTGGACGTGGCGTGCCGCGAGCTCGCCGCCGCCGGGCTGGACCTGACCGTGCACGTCAACGTCTGCGCCACCCGGCTGGGCGCCGCGACGCTGGAGCAGAGCATCGCCGCGGCGCTCGCCCGCTACCACCTGCCCGCCGACCGGCTCGTCATCGAGATCACCGAGACCGTGCCGGTGCTCGACCTCACTGCCGGGGCCGACGCGATCCGGCGGCTGCAGGCGTCCGGCGTCCGGGTCGCGCTCGACGACTTCGGCGCCGGCTACAGCTCGCTGACGTGGCTGCACGCGCTGCCGGTCGACCTCATCAAGCTGGACCGGGCGCTGACCACCGGCGTGCACCCGGAGCGGGACGTCGCGCTGTGCCGCTCACTGGTCGGCCTGGGTGCCGAGCTCGGCTTCGTGGTCGTGGCCGAAGGCATCGAGACCGCCGAGCAGGCCACGTTGCTCGCGCGGGCAGGCTGCGGCCTGGCCCAGGGCTACCGGTTCGGCCGCCCCGGGCCGCTGTCCGCGCTGCAGCTCGCCGTGACGAGCTAGTGCACGCCCGGTGGGAGCAGACCGAAGATCGTCGCCGTCGAGCCGGCTCCGTTCTTGTTGATCGGCCCGCCGGCGAGCACGTAGGCGCCCTTGGCGGGCAGCTTGGCCAGGTTGGCCAGGATCTCCAGGCTGATCCGGTGCCGCTGGTAGACCAGCTTCGACACGGTGTACGTCTCGTCGATGCCGACGTCCGGGCTGAACGTGTCGGTGCCGGTGCCGCCGCGGCGCCCGAGCCGGCCGGTGTCGATCAGCCACTCCACGGCCGGGATCGAGAAGCCGGGCTGGTGCAGCACGCCGTCCTCGTCGACATTCGGAAACGCCGGGGTGCCCCAGCGGGACTCCCAACCGGTCCACAGCACGACCATCGACTCGTCCGGAATCCGGCCGTGCCGGCGCTCCCACGCCTTGATGTCCGCGATCGTGACGGCGTAGTCGGCGTTGCCGGCCGCCTTGTGCCGGACGTCGATCTTCACCGCGGGCAGGAACAGATCGGCGGGGTCCATCTGGTCGGCGAGTAACGCGCCCTCGTTGAAGTGGCCGGGCGCGCCCCAGTGCGTGCCGGTGTGTTCGCCCTCGCGGACGAACTGCAGGTAGTAGCCGTCCTCGGGGATCGTGGCGATGGTTTCCAGCTCGAATGCCGGGTCGCCGGGGAAGACGTTGGTCGTGGCCGGGTCGTTGACGTGCGACAGGTTGACCAGCCTGAGCTGGTCGAGCCTCCCGTGCGGTACGGATGCCTCCGCGGTGCGGCCCGGCAGGGAAAGCGCTCCGAACAGGCCGGCCATCCCCGCGGCCAGCACCCTCCGCCTCTGTGGCATGTGCGATCACCTTCCGATCACCGAAACCACGGCGCGAAGCCCGCACGGTGGCCTGCAAGGTGATATCACTCCGAGCCCGGCCGGACAAAGCAGGCACGGCGTGGGGAGTGGCGTCGTCGCTCCGCGTAGCCTTCAGCGCAGCCGGGCCGCCTGCGCGCGCAGCTCCGCGTGGATCCCGCCGTACGCGGGGGCGGCGGGCAGGAGTGCCTTGGGGATCTTGCTGGTGACGGTGTAGATCGGGTTGCACACCTGCGCGACCGGGGTTAGCGCGGCCTGGGCGACGATCTGGTAGGCGTCCATGCGGTCGACCTTGCACAGCTCGGACAGCCATGCCGTCATGTCCACCTGGGCCACCCGGTACGCGTTCTCCAGCGGGCGTGCCGCGCCGATGGACATCAGGTGCGCGTCGGACTCCAGCCGTGGCCACGGGGTCGGCGTCCCCTTCACGAGGTCGACGATGACCACCGTGTTCATGGCGACCTCGACGCCGGTCCCGCACGCCTCGCCCTCGCCCTGGCGCGCGTGCCCGTCGCCGAGGGAGAACAGCGCGCCCTCGACGTTGACGCCGAAGTAGGCGGTCACCCCGGCACGCATCTCCGGGGTGTCGAGGTTGCCGCCGTGGGAGTCGGGGACCAGCGAGGAGCGAGCCTCGAGGGCGGCCGGGGCCACGCCGACCGTGCCGTGCATGGGATCCATCGGGAGCTCGAGGGTCAGCTCCGCGCTCTTCGCGCGGTAGGTGACCGTGCGCTTCGCGTTGTCGAGCTCGTACAGCCACACCAGTTCCGGCAAGGCGTCCTGCAGCGTGGCCGTCTGGGCGTCGGACGTGAGCGTGCCGAAGAACGGCACGGTCGTCGCCGCCCCGACGTCGGTGGCGGGCTCGATCGACACGAAGTGCAGCGCGAGCGTGTCGCCCGGCTCGGCACCGTCCACATAGAACGGTCCGGTTTGCGGGTTGAGGAAGGGAAACTCGCACACCTGGGACACCAGATCCTGCTCGGTGCGGACCTTGCCGGCGTAGCAGTCCTCGGTCCACAGCGCGAGTGCCTCGCCCGGCTGGACCGAGCGGACGGGGGACACGCCGCCGAAGGTCCAGGCGAACTCGTCGGGGGCGGGACGGTACTCGATGACCTTCACACGTTCTCCCTCGTCGGTTGGGACAGCGCCGGCGTGCGGCCGCTCAACATCAGTGCCGCCATGACGACGAGTCCGATGCCGAGCCATATCAGCCCGACCGTCTGCGCGGCGACCTTCGCCTCGATCACGACGTAGCCGAGAATGACGATGCCGCACAAGGGAAACACCAGGTGCCGCAGGTAGTTCCGGCTCCGCCGGCGGATGAGGTAGTGCACGATCACCGACAGGTGCAGCAGCAGGAACGCCGTCAGCGCACCGAAGTTCACCAGCGTCGTGAGCAGCGAGACACCGTTGTCCTCCCGCAACGTCAGGCCGGCGCCGACCGCGACCGAGATCAGCGCGACGAGGAAGGTCGCCCGCGCGGGAACCTGGTGGCTGGGGTCCACCTTCGCGAGGAAGCGGGGTAGCTGACGGTCGCGGGCCATCGAGAACAGCAGCCGGGACGTCGCCGCCTGGGCGACGAGGGCGTCCGCGAACCCCCAGGCGATCGCGGTCATGACGGCGGTCAGCACGTACAGCCAGTGCCCGCCGGCGTGCTGGGCAGCGTCGTAGAAGGCGGTGCCGGACGTGTCGCCCTCGGTCAGCAGCTTCTGCCGGTCGGGCACGAGGAGCGCGGCGACCCATGTCTGCACGATGAACAGCACGGCGACGACGAGGAGGGACGCCACGGTCGCGCGCGCCACCTGGTTGCCCGCCTCGCGGTTCTCCTCCGAGAGCGTGGAGATCGCGTCGAAGCCGAGGAAGCTCAGCGCCGCCAGGGAGACCGCGCCGAAGACCAGGCTGAGGGAGAACGTGTCGGAGTCGTAGACCGGCGAGAGACCGTCCCCGGTGGCCTTGCCGCTCACGAGCGCGACGATGCCGACCACGAGGAAGATCGCCAGCACGATGAGCTCGAGGACGAGCATCACCCGGTTGGTTCGCGCCGTCAGCTCGATGCCGAAGTAGTTGACGACCGTGTTGAGGACGATGAACCCGATCACCCAGACCACGACGGGAATCCCGGGCACGAAGGCGTTCATCGCGATGCCGGAGATGATGTACAGCAACGCGGGGACGAGGATGTAGTCCAGCAGGATCTGCCACCCGGCGATGAACCCGAACGGCGGCGCGATCCCGCGTCCCGCGTACGCGTAGACCGAGCCTGCGAGCGGGAACGCCTTGGACATCTGGGCATACGAGAGCGCGGTGAACAACATGCCCACCGCACCGACCGCGTAGGCGAGCGCGACCATGCCGCCGGCGGCGTTGAAGACGCTGCCGAAGATCCCGAACGGTGCGATCGGGACCATGAAGATGAGACCGTAGATCAACAGGTCCCAGAACGTGAGGGAGCGCTTGAGCTCCTGCCGATAACCGAACCGCTCGACATCCAAGCTGGCGTTCTCTTCGGACATGAGCCGAATTAGAGCACTAGCCGGGACGCCACAAAAGAGCTGACGAGCGCGGAGTTCGCGGGAGGCTCAGGCGTTGTCGGGACGGTGTGCGTTTATTGCCGGGCTTTCGGCGTCGGCGGCGTCCGCGACGGCCTCCGCGGCGGCTTCGGCTGCCTGGGCCGCGTCGTCCGCCGCGCTCGAGCCGATCTTCTCCGGTGGCGACGTCTCGCGGGTCGCGGGCGACTTCGGCAGTGACTCCGCG
>NZ_DATBKY010000082.1:0-19869 GCF_036555685.1 Actinophytocola sp.
AGCAGCGACTGAACATCGACGACGAGCACGCTCAAGCCGGCCGGCGCGGCCGCCGGAGTGGCCGCCGGCGCCGGCGCTCTCGAGGTACCCGGCCCGCTCCCACTGCCGGCGGCGGCCCTGGACGCGCTCGCCGCCGCCGTCGAGGCGGACGAATCCGCGGTCGTGCTCGTCACCGGTGACCCCGGGTACTTCGGCGTGCTGCGGGCGCTTCGCGAGCGGGGCCTGCCGACCGTGTGCCGGCCCGCGGTGACTCCGTTGCAGCTGCTTGCCGCGATGCTGGAGTGGCCGTGGGACGACATCGCGGTCGTCACCGCGCGCGGGTCGTCGTTTCGCAGCGCGGTCAACGTCTGCCGGGCCCGGCCCGCGGTCGGCGTGCTGACCGCGCCCGGCGCCGGGCCGGCCGAGCTCGCGGTGGAGCTCGCGGGCTGGCGGCGGACACTCGCCGTGCTGACCGGCGCGGGCGGTCCGGCCGCGGATCTGTCCATTGTGGACGCCGTCGAGGCGGCCGGGCGCCGCTGGCCGGAGCCGAACGTCGTGCTGTGCCTTGCCGAACCGGCGCGCCCGGGGCCTGGAAGCTGGCTCGCCGGCGGTGCGCCGGTGCCGCCGGGCGACGGATGGGCGCTCGGGCAGGAGGCGTTCTCCGTCCGGGAGGGCACGGGCAGCTCACCGGAACTGCGGGCACTGGCGCTGACGAAGCTCGCGCCGCGGCCGGGCACGCTGATCTGGGACGTGGCCGCCGGTAGCGGCACCGTCGGCGTCGAGGCGGCCCGGCTCGGCGCGGCGGTGATCGCCGTGGAGAACGACCCCGGCCTGTGCGTGCGGATCGTGGCGAACGCCGAGCGGCACGGCGTCGACGTGCGGCTGGTCGACGGTCCGGTGCCCGAGTCGCTCGCCGGCCTGCCGCGGCCGGACGCGGTGTACCTCGGCACCGCGCAGCCCGACGTCGTGCGCGGCTGCGCGGCGGTGCGGGCGCCGCGCATCGTGGTCGAGGTGCACGAGCTCGGCAGCATCGGCCCGGCCCGCGACGCGCTCGTCGACTCCGGCTACACAGTGGACGGACGGCTGGTGCTCACCGCGCCGGTCGAGGGGTTGCACGGTGGCGGCGCGGTCATCGGCACGGCCTCGTCGAGCCTGCTGCTGTGGGGCACCCCGCGCTGATCGCCTTTCGGTCGAGAACGGGTCTGGCCAGCGGATTCCATCCGATAGTCGGGTCTTTGGCCGCCACACGTTTCTCCAGGTAGGGCACTCAATTGGGGACAAATTCACCCATTCGGACCACTACCAATGGGCGTTGTGGCTGCTGGTGAGCGGCTTGTAGCTATGAGTCAGCCCGTGGGAACACTCGCTCGCGGGACCGAACAAGGGAGAAGAGAGATGGCTGAGGCAAGGCGCCTTCTCCGCCTGGCCGGGGTTGCCGCAGCGGTTCTCGCGTCGGTCGGCGTCGCCGCGTCGGTGACGATGGCGAACGCGGACCAGTCGGCGGACAAGCAGGGGTCCGGCACCGTCACGCCGAAGATCATCGGTGGCTCGGAGACGACCATCGAGGAGAACCCGTACATGGTCGCGCTGACCACGCCGGACGGGTTCCAGTTCTGCGGCGGCGCGATCGTCGCGCCGCACAAGATCCTCACGGCCGCGCACTGCACCGTGGACTCGCAGCCGGCGGACATCGTGGTCGTGTCGGGCCGCACGTCGCTGTCGCAGGACCAGGGTGAGACGGCGAACGTGACCAACATCTGGGTCAACCCGAACTTCGACCAGAACACGATGGTCAACGACTCCTCGGTGCTGACGCTGGACAAGGATCTGACCGCCGCGCCGATCCAGATCGCGACGCCGGACGACGCCGCGCTCTACACGGCCGGCGCGAACAGCACCGTCCTGGGTTGGGGCACCGACGAGAGCGGCAACACCTCGGACGTGCTGAAGAAGGTCGACGTCCCGGTGACCGCCGACGCCGACTGCACCGCGTCCTACCAGGACCAGTTCGACCCGAACACGATGGTGTGCGCCGGTCTGAAGGAAGGTGGCAAGGACAGCTGCCAGGGTGACTCCGGTGGCCCGCTGGTCGGCCTGGCCGCCGACGGCACCCTGAAGGAGATCGGCATCGTGTCCTGGGGCCAGGGCTGCGCGGAGCCGAACTTCTACGGCGTGTACGGCCGCGTCGCGGCGATGTCGGACCTGATCCAGGAGCAGATCAACAGCTAGTTTGGTGGGTTGGTTGGGCCGAGGGCCACTCCGCTGGGGCGGAGTGGCCCTCGGTTTCGTCTACCCGGTTCACCACGCCCTGCCCGCTCCCGCGAAGTTCAGCCGAACCAGGGTGGTTCGTTGCCCGGCTTCCACTTGATGTTGCACCCGATGCTCGGCAGCTGGCCGATCTCGATCTCCTCGCCCGCGAGGACCGCGTCCACCGCCGCGCCCAGTTCGTCGCCGGTTGCCGGGACGCCGTTGCCGGGGCGGGCCGCGTCGAAGCGGCCTCGGTAGACCAGGCGGCGGTCGCCGTCGAAGAGGAAGAAGTCCGGGGTGCACGCGGCCCCGTAGCCGCGGGCGGCCCGCTGGTCCGGGTCGGAGACGTACGGGAACGTCCAGCGCCAGGCGGCGGCGTTCTCGGCCATGCGCGCGGGCAGCTCGTCCGGGTAGGCCTGCGCGTCGTTGCTGTTGATCCCGACGACACCCAGGCCCCGGCGCCGCCATCCCGCCACCGCCGCGCCCAGCGGGACCGCGATGTGCCGCACGTACGGGCAGCGGTTGCACAGGAACGCCACGAGCGTCCCCCGCTGGCTGGCCACCTTGTCGAACGTCCAGGTCGTCCCGTCCGGATCGGGTAGCGCGAAGGGCGGCGCCTCGGTGCCGAGCGGAACCATCGTGGATTGGACGGCCACCATGTCGCGACCCTACCGGCCGCGCCGGGCATGCTTGTGCGCATGACGGGTGAGCAGCACTACCTGGCCGGGCTCGATCTCGCCGGGCGGCGGGTGGTCGTCGTCGGCGGGGGGACCGTGGCGCAGCGGCGGCTGCCGCGCTTGGTGGGGTCCGGGGCCCGCGTCGAGCTGGTCTCGCCGGCCGTGACGCCCGCCGTGCAGACGCTGGTCGACTCCGGCGCGGTCGTCTGGCACCGGCGCCCGTACGCGTCCGGCGATCTCGAGGGTGCCTGGTACGTGCTCTGCTGCACCTCGTCGCCCGAGGTCAACGCCGCCGTGTCCGCCGAGGCCGAGCGGCTGCGCGTCTTCTGCGTCCGCGCCGACGCCGGGTCGGCCGGCACCGCCGTCACGCCGGCGACCGGCGACCACGACCGGATGCTCGTCGGCGTGCTCGCCGGTGGCGACCACCGGCGGTCGGCCGCCGTGCGGGACTCCCTGCTCGCCGCGCTGCGGTCCGGGGTGGCGCTCGACGATGCCGCCAAGCCGGTCGGGGTGGCGCTCGTCGGCGGCGGGCCGGGCGACCCGGACCTCATCACCGTGCGCGGGCGGCGGCTGCTCGCCCGGGCCGACGTGGTGATCGCCGACCGGCTGGCGCCCGCCGAGCTGCTCGAGGAGCTGCCGCCGTCCGTCGAGGTCGTCGACGCCGCGAAGATCCCCTACGGGCGGGCGGCCAGCCAGGACGCCATCAACGAGCTGCTCGTCTCGCACGCCCGGGCGGGCCGCTTCGTCGTGCGGCTCAAGGGCGGCGACCCGTTCGTGTTCGGGCGCGGGTTCGAGGAGGCGCTCGCGTGCGCCGCGGCCGGCGTGCCGGTCACCGTCGTGCCCGGTGTGACCTCCGCGTTCGCCGTGCCTGCGGCGGCCGACGTGCCGGTGACGCACCGCGGCGTGGCCCACGAGGTCGTCGTGGTCTCCGGGCATGTGGCGCCGGGGGACCCGTCGTCGCTTGTGGACTGGGCGGCGCTGGCCCGGCTTCGCGGAACGATCGTGTTGCTGATGGCGGTGGAGCGCATCGCGCTGTTCGCCGACGCGCTCGTGTCGGGTGGCCGGCCCGCCGACACGCCGGTGTCCGTGGTGCAGGAGGGCACGACACGGGGTCAGCGCGTCGTGCCCTCCACTTTGGACAAGGTGGCCGACGACGTGGTGGCCGAAGGGATCCGGCCACCCGCCATCATCGTCATCGGACCGGTCGCGGCGCTCGCCGACGAGCTGGGTGGCGCCTGAAGGCCGGTCCGCTCGACGGCCGCGACGGCCGGCGGGGTGCCTGCTCGGCCACCGGCTCACCGGACGGGGTTCGGGCACCGGTGATCCGGACCAGGTCGGCGTCGCCGGGGCGGACCTTCGTGCGCTCCGGCTCGACGCCCGCCTGCTCGGTCATGCGGAACACCGTGCGCCGCTCCTGGTGGGTGACCAGCGTGACGACCGTGCCCGCCTCGCCGGCGCGCGCGGTGCGGCCGGCACGGTGCAGGTAGCCCTTGGCGTCGGCCGGCGGGTCGACGTGCACGACGAGGCTGACGCCGTCGACGTGGATGCCGCGTGCCGCGACGTCGGTGGCGACGAGCACCGGCAGCCGGCCGTCCTTGAACTCGCCGAGCACGCGGTTGCGCGCGCCCTGCGGCTTGCCGCCGTGCAGCGCGCCGGCTTCGACGCCGACCGCCCGGAGCTGGCGGGTGAGCCGGTCGACGTGGTGCTTGGTGCGCAGGAACATGATCGTGCGCCCGTCCCGCGCGGCCATCTCCGCGACCACGGCCGGCTTGTCCTCACGGGACACCAGCAGCAGGTGGTGCTCCATTGTGGACACCGAGGCGGTCGGCGGGGAGACCGAGTGCGTCACCGGTTCGGTGAGGTACTCGTCGACGAGCGCGGCGACGTCCCGGTCGAGCGTGGCGGAGAACAGCATCCGCTGGCCCTCCGGCACGAGGTCGAGAATGGCGCGGACCTGCGGTAGGAAGCCCATGTCGGCCATCTGGTCGGCCTCGTCGAGTGTGACGAAGCGAACGTCGTCGAGCTTGCAGGTGCCCTGCCGGACGTGATCGGACAGCCGGCCCGGCGTGGCGATCAGCAGGTCGATGCCACGCTCGAGCTGGTCGGCCTGCCGGCTGAACGACAGCCCGCCGACGACCGTGCGGCACCAGAGACCCAGCGACCTCGCCAGCGGCAGCAGCGCGTCCGCGACCTGCACCGCGAGCTCGCGGGTCGGCACGAGCACGAGGCCACGCGGGCGCCCCGGACGGGCGCTGCCCTTGTGCAGGCGGGTGAGCAGCGCCAGCCCGAAGGCGAGCGTCTTGCCGGACCCGGTCTGCGCGCGGCCGAGCACGTCCCGGCCGGCGAGCGCGTCGGGGAGGGTGGCCGCCTGGATGGGGAAGGGCTCCTCGATGCCGGCCTCTTCGAGCGCGGCGAGGAGCGGCGTGGGCAGGCCCAGCTCGGCGAAGGTGACGGTCTTTCGCGCCGGGCGCGCCTCGGCGATCTCGCCGTTCCACGAGGAGGTGACCTGGTCACGGGCGGCGGCGCGCTCGCGCCGGTCTTCGCGGCTGGGCTGCTCGAACCGATCCGCCGGGATGGTGCGCTCGCGCCGGTCCCCGTGGGTCGGCCGCTCGAACCGGCCCGCCGCGTTGGTGCGGTCGTACCGGTGGGCGCGGTTGGGCCGCTCGCCGCGGTCCGGCGACGTGGCACGGTCGCGGCGGTCGCGTGCGGGGGCGCGGTACTCGCCGCGGTCCCGCGTGGCGGCGCGGTCCTGGCCGCCCGTTCGGGTCGGCCGATCACCCCGGTCCCACGCGGATGGGCGCTCGCGGGTGCTGCGGTCCGGGCGGGCACGGCGTTCTTGGCGGTCCCAGGTGGCCGGGCGTTCGCGGTCCTGCTTGCCGCGACGGTCCGGCCGCTCGTCGCGATCCCATGCGGTCGGCCGCTCGTTCGTGCGGTGGCCGGGGCGGTCCCGCTCCCGTGTGTTCGTGCGGTCGCGGTCGTTCGACCTGGCGGTGCGGCCATCGCCACGGCGGCCGTTGCGGTCGGGCGGCGCGTCGAAGGCGCGTGAGCCGCGGTCCCGGGACTCGCGGCGGTCACCGCCGTCCTCGAACCGCCGCGCGCGGCGGTCGGCACGGTTGTCGGCGTACTCGGGTGTGCGGCGGCCCGTGCGGGCATCGCCGCGGTGGGACGTCTGGTGGGCGGTCCGCGCCTGCTTGTGGCGCGGCTTGGCGGCGCGCGCATTGCGGCGCGCGGTGCTGTTCGGCACGAGTTCCTCTCCGGGGGTGGCACGTCTCGGGAGGCCTCTGCGGGCAGCAATCTCGCGCGGACGGGCCCAGCGCCGCTCGGGCGCCGTGGTCGTGGATCTGGCATCGATTGACGGGGGAGCGGCACGGACCGCTCGCGATGCGTGGTCCAGGCTACCCGAAGGGTCGACCCGGGCCTGCGGCGCGTCACGGTCCGTGCCGGTACCCCCTACCCCAGCCCGGCCACGTTGAGCAGCTCGTTCGTCAGATCCGTCGGCTCGCCGAAGGTCACGGGGAGGCCCCGCGCCTGGAACCAGCCCATGACATTCGCCACATCGCGGGCCAGGAACTCCGGGCCGCGCGGGTTCGCGACGACGTCCACGATCTGCGGCAGGTCGATCAGCATCACGTGTCCGTCGTGGACGAGCACGTTGTACGCCGACAGGTCGCCGTGTGTCATGCCCTCGCTCGCCAGCAGTTCCAGCGCCGCCACGAGCTGTTGCCACAGCCCGACCAGCTCGTCGCCGGCCGGACGGAGCTCCGCCAGGCGCGGCGCGGCACCGCCGTCGGCGTCACCGACGAACTCCATCAGCAGCTCGGTTCCGCTGCGCTGCACCGGATACGGCACCGGCGCGCCGATCGACCACAGCCGAGACAGCGCGGCGAACTCCGCGACGGTCCACTGTTCGGCGATCAGGTTGCGGCCGAACGCAGTCCGGTTGGCAATGGCCCGCATCTCGCGGCTACGCCGCATCCGCCGTCCCTCGAGATAGCCGGCGTCGCGATGGAACATCCGGTGCTCGTTGCTGCGGTACCGCTTCGCGGCCAGCAGGCAACCCTGCTTGGTGTCCGGCAACTCGCGCCGGATCAGGTGTACATCGGCCTCCTTACCGGTCTTCAGCATGCCGAGTTCGCTGTCGGCCGCGGCCAGCTCGGTGACGACCCAGCCCGGCCGCGGCCGCGGGCCTTGCTCGCCGTCTCCCCAAGTGGTCCAGCGGTCGTAGCCCGGCGGCAGCGCCGGGCCCGCGAGCGCGCTCTCCCGCACGGCGGCGAGGCGGGCGCGCTCGTGTTCGGTCAGCCGGCCCGCACGGGTCGACCCCTGATCGAACTCGCCCTCGAACGAGCGGGCGAGCTCCGACCTCCTGGGCTTGCGGGCCCGCAGCTTGCGGTTGTCGAAAGCGTCTTCGTCGTCGATGAAGTCATCGATGTCGTGCACACGCACGGTGGGTTCTCCTAAAGGTTCAGTGAGCGCCCCACCGGCGCGTGGTGACAGAGAGGACCAGGCGACCTCAGCGGGGCGAGCGGACGCGGGCAGGCGGCGTCCAGGCGACCTTGTTAGTCACGGGCACCTCCTCGCGTCCGCCGGCAGTCCACCGGCGCCTTGATCCGACCGCAGCAGGCTGCCCTACCCGCCGCGACCCGTGCAACCGAATTAATGCGTGCCACCGACGCAGAACTCGTTGCCCTCCGGGTCCTGTAAGACGGTCCAGGTCAGCCCGGGTACGGAGTGGTCCTCGCCGCGGCTGGCGCCCAGCCCGACCAGGCGCGTGATCTCGCCCTCCCGGTCGTCGGTGGAGAAGTCGATGTGCACCCGGTTCTTGCCGGCCCGTTCCTCCGGCACCTTCTGCAGGCCCAGCATGGGCTGCGCGGGATCGGCCGCCGAGCGCAGCTGGACGAACCAGCCCTCGGCGTCGAACACGGTCTCGAGGTCGAGCGCCTTGGTCCAGAACTCGGCTAGCGAACGGGGCTCGGCACAGTCGATGGTGATCATGGAAAGCTTCATGCCCGCACGCTACGACGGAGCACCGACAAAAATGGAAGCGTGCGAAGCATCGACTGGCAGGACGGCCACATCGTCGCGATCGACCAGACCCGGCTGCCCGGCGAGCTGGTCCTCATGGAGATCCACACCGTCGAGGACCTCGTCGAGGCCATCAAGCGGCTGGCCATCCGCGGGGCGCCCGCGCTCGGCGCCGCGGGCGCGCTCGGCGCGGCGATCGCGGTGCGCGACCCCGGACGCCGCGACAAGGCGCTCGACGCCCTGCGTACGGCGCGGCCGACCGCGGTGAACCTCGCGTGGGGCGTGGACCAGGCCATGGCCCGCCACGTCGACGGCCCCGACGCCGTCCTCGCGGCCGCGATCGGGGTCCTCGACGACGACGCGGTCCGCAACCGCGCGCTCGGCGAACGGGGCGCGGACTGGCTCGCGACCCGCGTCCAGGGCCCGGTCGTCGTCCAGACGCATTGCAACGCCGGCGCGCTGGCCTGCGTGGAGTGGGGCACCGCGCTGGGCGTCGTGCGCTCGCTGCACGAACGGGACCGGCTCGGCCACGTCTACGTCGACGAGACCCGCCCGCTGCTCCAGGGCTCCCGGCTGACGTCGTGGGAGCTCACCGAGATGGGTATCGACCACACGGTCATCGTCGACTCCGCCGCGGCGACCGTCCTCGCCCGCGGGCTCGCGGACGCCGTCGTGGTCGGCGCCGACCGGATCACCGCCAACGGCGACGTGGTGAACAAGATCGGCACGTACCCGCTCGCCCTGGCCGCGCAGCGCGCGGGCCGGCCGTTCGTCGTGGCCGCGCCCGAGTCGACGATCGACCTCGGGCTCGTGAGCGGTGACCAGGTGGAGATCGAGGTCCGCGATCCGGACGAGGTCCTCGCCATCGGCGGGCTGCCGGGCACGGCGACGCTCAACTACGCCTTCGACGTCACGCCCGCCGACCTGGTGACCGTGATCGTCACCGAGAACCGGGTCCTGCGGCCGGAGTTGGGAGAGCGGCCCGCGTAACCCGTTGGAGCCGGGCAAGCACGGGTCACTACTCTTGCCGCAGCCTCTTGACAAGGAGAAGTGCCGTGATCACCAGGATGTCGTCGCTGTTCCTGCGCACGTTGCGCGAGGATCCGGCGGACGCCGAGGTGCCGAGCCACAAGCTGCTGGTTCGCGCCGGGTACGTCCGCCGCGTGGCGCCGGGCGGCTACTCCTGGCTGCCGCTCGGCCTTCGGGTGCTGCGCCGCATCGAGCGCATCGTCCGCGAGGAGATGGACGCGATCGGCGCGCAGGAGATCCAGTTCCCCGCGCTGCTGCCCCGCGAGCCCTACGAGGCGACCGGTCGCTGGACCGAGTACGGCGACAACCTGTTCCGCCTCAAGGACCGCAAGCAGGCCGACTACCTGCTCGGCCCCACGCACGAGGAGCTGTTCACGCTCACCGTGAAGGGGGAGTACAGCTCGTACAAGGACTACCCGGTCCTGCTCTACCAGATCCAGACGAAGTACCGGGACGAGGCGCGGCCCCGCGCGGGCATCCTGCGCGGCCGCGAGTTCCTCATGAAGGACTCGTACTCGTTCGACCTCGACGACGACGGGCTCGCGAACAGCTACCAGAAGCACCGCGACGCCTACATCAAGATCTTCGACCGGCTGGGTCTGAAGTACGTGATCGTGTCCGCGATGTCCGGCGCGATGGGCGGCTCGCGGTCCGAGGAGTTCCTGGCCGAGGCCGAGACCGGCGAGGACACGTACGTGCGCAGCACCGAGTCGGGCTTCGCGGCCAACGTGGAGGCCGTCGTCACGCCCGCGCCGCCCGCACAGTCCATTGAGGACAAGCCAGCCGCGCAGGTGCACCACACCCCGGACACGCCGACCATCGAGACGCTGGTCGACTTCCTCAACAACGCGAACCTCGGCCGCGATTTCACCGCCGCGGACACGCTGAAGAACGTCCTGCTCAAGACGCGCGCGCCCGGTGCGGACAAGTGGGAGCTGCTGGCCGTCGGCGTGCCCGGCGACCGCGAGGTCGACACCAAGCGCCTCGAGGCCGCGCTCGAGCCCCGGGCCGTGGCCATCCTCGAGGAGGCGGACTTCGCCGCGAACCCCTTCCTCGTGAAGGGCTACATCGGGCCGAAGGCGTTGCAGGACAACGGTGTTCGCTACCTCGTCGACCCGCGCGTGGTGGCCGGCACGGCGTGGGTCACCGGTGCCGACAAGGCCGACCACCACGTCGTCGACCTGGTGGTCGGACGGGACTTCACCCCGGACGGCACGATCGAGGCCGCCGAGGTCCGCGAAGGCGACCCCTCGCCGGACGGGCAGGGCACGCTGGTCGCGGCGCGGGGCATCGAGATCGGGCACATCTTCCAGCTGGGCCGCAAGTACGCCGACGCGTTCCAGCTCGACGCGCTCGGCGCGGACAGCAAGCCGATCCGGATCACGATGGGCTCCTACGGGGTCGGCGTGTCCCGGCTGGTCGCCGTGGTCGCCGAGCAGTACCACGACGAGCTGGGCCTGGTCTGGCCACGCGCGATCGCGCCGTACGACCTGCACGTGGTCATCGCCGGCAAGGACGACTCCGTCCGCGAGGGCGGCGAGCGGCTGGCCGGGCAGCTGTCCGACGCGGGCCTGTCGGTGCTGCTGGACGACCGCACGTCGACGCCGGGCGTGAAGTTCGCGGACGCGGAGCTTGTCGGCGTGCCGACGATCGTCGTGGTGGGCCGCGGCCTCGCGAAGGGCGTGGTGGAGGTCAAGGACCGCGCGACCGGCGAGCGAACCGAGGTCCCGGTCGACGAGGCGGTCGCACACCTGACCGCACTCGTGCGGAGTTGACGCGGCGCGGCCGGGCGACGGGCACAGCCGTTCCGTCGCCCGGGCGCGTTCGCGACCAGGGAGCGATTCACTCGAACGTGCCCGGCCTCCGGAATCCCCCGTCCGCCAACCGCCTGTCAGCGCAGTAGCGCCGCCAGCACGGCCGGGGTGTCGGCGAGGTTCGGCAGGACCACGTCCGCGCCGGAGTCGGCCAGCTGGTCGGCGCTGTGGCGGCCCGTGGCCACGCCTACCGTGACCGTCCCGTGGTGGCGGCCGGCGGCCACGTCCATCGGGGTGTCGCCGATGACCACGACAGACTTCGGCGCGAACGTGACGCCGTGCTTGGCCGACGCCTGGGCCATCGCGGCCTCGACGAGGTCGTGCCGGTGCTCGGAGATCGCCCCGTAGCCGCCGATCGACAGGTCGACGTGGCGGGCCAGGTCGAACGCCGCCAGCTTGCAGTCCGCGAGCGACGCCAGGTTGCCGGTCACCAGCGACTGCACGACGCCCTCCCGCGAGCCCAGGGCCGCCAGGATCTCCGGCGCCCCGTCGAGCGCCCGGCCCAGCGTCGGCAATGCCGGGCGCGCGGCCAGCCCGATGGCCTCCAGCTCGGCGAGGATCCGCTCCACGTGCTCGTCGTCGTGTGCCTCGCCGTGCTCCTTGAGCAGCTCCTTCGCGAGCGAGCGCTCGGTGCGGCCGGGGAACGTGGGCAGGTGCGCCAGCTCCTTGCCGACGACTTTGGCGAGCGCCTCGGCGTACCACTTCCGGCCGATGCCCGTGTAGTCGACGAGGGTCAGGTCGATGTCCCAGAGAACCAGCGTGTCCACCCAGCCATCGTGACATGGCCCACCGACACGTCCGCGTGCTGGGACCTTATTTCAACAACGGTTGACTTGCCCGAGCGGCCGGGCGTAGTTTGAACTCGAAATTCAACGTCTGATGAACTCCACGGGAGGAACAAATGGCAGCCACAGCCACCCACCGGCCGGCGCTGCTCGCCGTGCTGCTGGGCGTAGCCGGCGCCGTGGTCGCCACGGTGCTCGGCTTTCTCACCTTCGGCGCGCAGGCCACGGTCGCGCCGCACGACGTCCCGCTGGCCGTCGCCAGCCCGCCGGGACAGCTCCGCCAGGCCGCCGAGCGTGTCGCCCAGCAGGGCGGCGACGCCGTCGAGTGGCACGTCACCGACCCGGCCCAGGCCCGGCAGATGCTGGACGACAAGGAGGTCTACGGCATTCTCGAGCTGGCCGGCGGGCCGCAGGGCGTCCAGCTCACGGTCGTCAACTCCGGTGCCGTCAACCCGCAGGGCACGCAGAGCGCCACACAGGTGCTGACCGGCGCGGCCCAGGGCCTCACCGCCGCTCTCGCCCAGCAGGGCGTCGACGTCGCGCCGCCACATCTGGAGACCGTCCACCCGGCGAGCGTCGCCGGCCGGATAGCGCCGCTGGCCGCGAGCGCCCTGCTGTGGCTCGGCGGGCTCGTGGCCACGCTCGGCTACGGCCTGGTGATCAGGCGCCGGGGGCTGCGGCGCGGCCCGCTCTCGCGCGTCACGCTGCTGCTCACGATCAGCGTCGCCGCCACGGCGGTCGTCGCCGGGTTCTTCAAGCTGTGGGACTCGTCGCTGACGCTGTCCTGGGACCTGCTCGGCTACATGTTCCTGACCGCCGTGGCGTTCGCCGCCGTGCAGGGCGCGCTGCTGCGCGTGCTGAACCTGGGCGCGGTGGCGATCCTCGGCCCGCTGTACCTGATCGCGCCCGCGGTGGCCGGCCAGGTACCGGAGATGCTCAACCCGGCCTACCGCGCGCTGCTGTGGTCGTGGACGCCGTTCCGCTTCTCCACCGAGGGCATCCGCAGCCTGCTGCTCGGCACGCCCGACGCCCCGGACGTGACCAACGGCCTCATCGTGCTCGGCGCGATGGCACTGGCCGGCCTGATCGTGATCCTCTGGCCGATCCGGAATCGGGTCGAGCCACGGGCCGAGACCGGCACCCGCGAGCCGGTGCTGGCCGATGCCTAGCCCGGCAGGTAGCTGAAGCGGACCTTCCGGACCGGGTTGTCGATGTTGGTGTCCACCAGGCAGACCGACTGCCAGGTGCCGAGGGCCAGCTCGCCGGAGAGAACGGGGATGTTCGCGTAGGGCGGGACCAGTGCGGGGAGCACGTGGTCCCGCCCGTGGCCGGGCGAGCCGTGCGTGTGCCGCCAGCGGCCGTCCTTCGGCAGCAGCTCCCGCAGCGCGGCGAGCAGGTCCTCGTCGCTGCCGGCGCCGGTCTCGAGGACGGCGATGCCGGCCGTCGCGTGCGGCACCCACACGTTCAGCAGCCCGTCGCCCGCGCCGGCGTCGGCGAGGAACCAGTGGCAGGCGTCGGTGAGGTCGTGGACGACCTCGCGGTGCCCGGTCTCCACCTCGATCTCCGTGGTGCGCATGGTCGACACGGTATTAGTTGAGGGGTGCGAAGCGCCTGGGGACAGCAGTTCGAAGTGCCGGCCGGCTACCTCAACACGGCGAGCATCGGCGTGCCGCCCGTCTCGGCGGCCGACGTGCTCGCCGACGCGGTCGTGCGGTGGCGGCGGGGTGCCGCGCGGCCGCCGGACTTCGACGAGCACGTGGCGACCGCCCGCGCGGCCTGGGCGCGGCTCGTCGGGCTCGACGTGGCGAACGTGGCGACCGGCGCGAGCGTGTCGCAGCTCGTCGCGCTCGTGGCCGCGAGCCTGCCGGCCACTACGCGGGTCCTGGCCGTCGGGGGCGAGTTCACCAGCGTCACGTTTCCCTTTGCCGCGCACGGGATGCCGGTGACCGAGGTGCCGCACGCCGACCTGCTGTCCCACGTGGACGACCATGACCTGGTGGCGGTCAGCGTGGTCCAGTCCGCCGACGGGCGGGTCGCCGACCTCGACGGGCTGCGGGCCGCCGGCAAGCCCGTGCTCCTCGACGCCACCCAGGCGGCCGGCTGGCTGCCACTGCGGCTGGACTGGGCGGACTGGGTCGTCGGCGCCGGGTACAAGTGGCTGCTGGCCCCGCGCGGCACCGCGTGGCTCGGCGGCCGGCCCGACGCGCTGGAGCGGATCACTCCGCACGCCGCGAACTGGTACGCCGCCGAGGACCCGTGGCAGGGCATCTACGGGCTGCCGCTGCGCCTGGCCGGGGACGCCCGCCGGTTCGACCTCTCGCCGGTCTGGTTCGCCCAGATCGGTGCCGCCGCGACGCTGCCGTGGCTCGCCGGGCTGGACCTCGCCGCGGTCCGGGACCACTGCGTGGGACTCGCCGACGCGACGCTCTCCGGCCTCGGCCGCCCGCCGCAGGGCTCCGCCGTGATCTCCGTCGACCTGTCGGGCGAGCAGGCCCGGCGGCTCACCGACGCGGGCGTCATCGGCGCCATTCGCGCAGGTCGGACGCGGTTGTCCTTCCATCTGTACAACTCCCGCGAGGACGTGGACCTGGTCCTCGCTAGCACGTGCTGAACGCGCCGCAACACGGACCTCACCTGGTTAACCACCGTTCGTGCGGTTACCGTGTCGGCCGTGTCGGCTCCCTATCGCCCGGGCCAAGCGCCGTGGCCCGACAACCAGTCGCAGCGCCCGGACCGGCCGCCGCCGCTCCAGTTCCAGCCGGAGCAGGACGGGCCGCGGAGCAACCAGGCGCTCGCCTGGACGCTGCGCATCCTCGGGCTGGTCCTCGTCGCGGTGCTCTCGGGCGTCGTCTGGTGGTACATCCACCAGGAGGGCTCGGACGGCGACCCGACGGGTTACGGCGGCTCGGCGACCCAG
This sequence comes from Actinophytocola sp., assembly GCF_036555685.1. GTDB lineage: Bacteria > Actinomycetota > Actinomycetes > Mycobacteriales > Pseudonocardiaceae > Actinophytocola. Next base: position 14,471 of record NZ_DATBKY010000082.1, read on the forward strand.
CAGCAGAGCTCCGGCAAGTACGACTTCACCGACGAGCTCAGCACGCCGCGGGTCGACGACACGTGCGACGACCACGCGTACGGCGACACCGAGCGCTTCTTCAAGGACAGCCCGTGCGACCGGCTGACCCGGTCGGTCTTCACCACGAGAGTCGACGGCCGCACGATCTACACGTCGGTCTCGGTCGTGGAGATGCCGGACGAGGACAAGGCCACGCAGCTGCAGAACGTCACCGACACCGACGGCTCCGGCAACGTCAGCGACCTTGTCCGTGAGGGCGAGGTGGAGGCCGGCGGGCTCAAGCAGCTCAGCAAGGGCGGTGGCTACGCCTCCGCGCGGCAGGGCGACCAGGTCACGATCGTCGAGGCCGACTACGACCCGCAGGCGGGCGAGGGCGGCTCGGAGGACGAGCTGGACGACGTCTGCAAGGACGCGATCCGGCTCGGCGGCGACATCACCTCGAACGGCGGCTGAGCGGCTACTTCGCCGGCTCGCCCGGGAACGCGGGCGCGGCCGGCGACTGGCCCGCCGCGCGGCGCCAGCGGGTCGCCCGCACCGCGGCGGCCGTCAACGCCTCCAGCGCGGCGCGGCGCACGTTCTTGTCGTCGGTGCGCTCCAGCACGGCACGCCAGGCGACGGTCGTGTCCGCCTCGGCCAGCACGAGCACGGCGATCGCCGACTTCTGGTCGGCGACGGGCTGCGGCGGCACGTAGGCGGGCTCGGCCGGCCGCGGGGTCTGGCCGGCGTCGGCCAGCAACCGCTCGGTGGCGTCGCGGCGGGCGCGGTGCGCGGTGGTGCCCTCGGTGACGGCCGCGTTGTACGAGTCCGGCAGGAACGCGCTGACCAGGCCGTACACCCACAGCGCGGCGTGCTCGGAGCCGAGCGCGGACTGGACCGCCTCGACGGAGTCGGCCGGCAGCTGCCCACCGCCGGACGAGTCGGGCTGTCGCATCAGGCCAGCACCTCCCGCAGGCTCGCGCACGCGGCGGCCACCGAGCCGACCAGCCCCGCCCGGTAGCGCGCCACGCTCGGCACCAGCTTCGCGGCCTCCTGCTCCGCCGCCGTCAGCGCGTCGAGCAGGGACTTCTTCGCCGCCGCCGCACCGGCCGGCGGCTTCTCCGCGTCCGGCGGCGCGGGCTTGGTGGAGGAGACGGGCGGGCGCGCCCGGTCGACCTCCTTCTGCAGCGCGGTCGCGTGCTCGCCGCGCGCGTCGGACACGGCCTTGGCCTGGGCCGCGAGCGCCGGCACCGCCCTCGCCACGGCCGCGGCGCTCGCCGCGTCGGCGCGTGCCCGCGCGGCCATGGCCGCGAGCGGGTCCGGTGGGGGTGGTTGCGCCGGCTCCGTGCAGGAGACCGCCGCCGCGAGGGGTAGCAGCAGCGCCCCGGCGCGTAGCACGTCCCGGCGCCCGATCCGGTGCCCGATGTTCATCACGGGCGGTCATACTGCCAGGCGAGCGTGCCACCCGGTCGGACGCACCGTGCCTGCTCTAAGCCGACTCGCGGGCCGTGACGAGATACGCTTGGCAACCACGGTCGGTGAGTGGCACACGAGACGCAATCCCGCGACACGACTGCGACACGATCCGAGACAAGACTCGAGGCAGGGGAGTGGCCACGTGCCAGGTCAGCGACAACGCATCAACGGCGCCGGCGAGACGCTGGAGCCGGTGGTCGCCGACGCCGTCGCCCGGGCGGGCTACGACCTCGAGACGCTGCACGTCCAGCAGGCCGGCCGGCGGCAGCTGGTGAAGGTGGTCGTCGACCGCGAGGACGACGGCACCGGGGCGGGTGGCATCGGCCTGGACCAGGTCGCGGAGGTCAGCCGCGCCGTGTCCGCGGCGCTCGACGCGCTGGAGGACAGCCGTACCGCCGGCAGCGTGCTCGGTGGCTCCTACACGCTCGAGGTGACGAGCCCGGGCCTCGACCGGCCGCTGACCAAGCCGCGCCACTGGCGGCGCGCCCGACTGCGCAAGGTCGCCGTGCGCCAGGGCGAGGACAGCTACACCGCGCGCGTCGGCGACGCGGACGAGCATGGCGTCCGGTTGCTGGTCGGCAAGAACGTCCGGCACGTCCGGTACGCCGACATCGAGCACGCCGTCGTCGAGGTCGAGTTCCGCGAGCCGCCGGCCGACGAGGTCGCGCTGCTCGAGCACGAGGAGGGGTCGAGGTGAATGTCGACATCGCGGCGCTGCGCGCCATCGAGCGGGACAAGGACATCCCCTTCGACACGGTGATCGAGGCGATCGAGACCGCGCTGCTCACCGCGTACAAGCACACCGAGGGCCACCAGCCGCACGCCAAGATCGACATCGACCGGCGCACCGGCATCGTCCGGGTGATCGCCTATGAGCTCGGTGCCGAGGGCGAGCCGGTCCAGGAATGGGACGACACGCCCGAGGGCTTCGGCCGCATCGCCGCCACCACCGCGCGGCAGGTCATCCTGCAGCGGCTGCGGGACGCCGAGAACGAGAAGACGTTCGGCGAGTTCTCCGCGAAGGAGGGCGAGATCGTCGCCGGCGTCGTGCAGCGCGACGCGCGCGCGAACTCCCGCGGCATGGTCGTGGTCCAGGTCGGCGACACCGAGGGCGTGCTGCCCGCGGCCGAGCAGGTGCCCGGCGAGCGGTACGAGCACGGCACCCGGATCAAGTGCTTCGTGCTCGGTGTGAGCCGGGGAACAAGGGGACCCCAGATCACGTTGTCCCGTACGCACCCCAACCTCGTCCGGCGCCTGTTCGCGCTCGAGGTCCCGGAGATCGCCGACGGCACCGTGGAGATCCCGGCGGTGGCCCGCGAGGCGGGGCACCGGTCGAAGATCGCGGTCCGCTCGACCGTCCCCGGAGTCAACGCCAAGGGCGCCTGCATCGGGCCGATGGGGGCACGGGTGCGCAACGTGATGAGCGAGCTGCTGGGGGAGAAGATCGACATCATCGACTACTCGGAGGACCCGGCGACGTTCGTGGGCAACGCCCTCTCGCCCGCCAAGGTCATCTCTGTCCGCGTGGTCGACGAACGGGCGAAGACCGCTCGAGTCGTGGTGCCGGACTTCCAGCTGTCCCTGGCGATCGGCAAGGAGGGCCAGAACGCCAGGCTGGCGGCCAGGTTGACTGGTTGGCGCATCGACATCCGCAGCGACGCCGCGGCGCCCACGCCGGCGCACGGCATACCGGCCGCGGGCGCGCCGAGCGTCACACCGACATCGGGTTCGGCCGAGTAAGGCCGACGGGATAGACTCATCAGTGGTTCAACGTTCTGGACCGGCGTCCGCACGTCTTCCGCGTACCAATCCGGTACGTACCTGCGTCGGCTGCCGGGTCAGGGCGGAGACCGGTGAGTTGCTCCGGGTCGTGCTCGTGGATGGAGACCTGGCTCTCGATCTACGGCGCCGAGCCGCCGGTCGGGGGGCATGGCTACATCCCGAGTTGAGTTGCCTGGACAAGGCCGAGCGGCGGCGTGCGTTCGCGAGAGCGCTGCGCGTGCCGGGCCCGCTCGACGCCGGTGCGCTCCGGAGTGATCTGGAGCAGCTGGCCCACCGCGTTACCGGATCGGGATCTTCCCGGCCCGGGCTGGATGAACGAAAGCAGGTCGACCCGTCATGAGTCAGCCGTGAAGCTGAAGCCATGAACGCCAGACGATAGGACGAGGTCGCGCGGGACCGTTGCCGCCGGCCTCACTCGGACGAGGAGAGCAGTGGCAGGCAAGGCCCGAGTACATGAGCTCGCCAAAGAGCTCGGTGTAACCAGCAAGGATGTTCTCGCCAAGTTGAAGGAGCTCGGCGAGTTCGTGAAGTCCGCGTCCTCCACGGTGGAGGCCCCGGTGGCCCGCCGGTTGCGGGACGCGTACCCCAAGACGGATGGCGCCGCCGCGAAGAACAGCGGTGGTGCCAAGAGCGCCGCGCGCCCGAAGCCGGCCGCACGCCAGCAGGCCGCCGCACCGGTGGCCGAGCCGCAGGCGGCCGCGCCGGCAGCGCCGGCTCCCGCGAGGCCGGCACCCAAGCCGGCCGCGAAGCCCAGTCCGGCCGAGCCCGCCGCGCCCCAGCCGGCCGCGGCCAAGGTCGAGACGGAGGCGGCGCCGAAGCCGGCCGTGAAGCCCGGCCCGGCTCCGCAGCAGCAGCAACCTCAGGGTGGCGGGCAGGCGGGTGGCCAGGTCGTGCCGCCGCGGCCGCAGTCGCCCAAGCCCGGTCCGCGGGCGCCGCGGGTCGGCAACAACCCGTTCGGTGTGGGTGCCGGTGCTCCGTCGCCGCGTCCGTCCGCGCCGCGGCCCGGAGGTGGCCCCGGCGGCGAGCGTGCCGCGCGTCCCGGTGAGGGGCGCCCGGCGCCCGGTCCGCGGGGTGGCGGCAACGCGCCCGCCGGTCCGCGGCCCTCGCCCGGGCAGATGCCCCCGCGCCCGAACCCCGGCATGATGCCGCCGCGTCCGGCTCGTCCGGCCGGTGGCGGTCGTGGCGGTCCCGGTGGCGGCGCGCGTGGCGGTCCCGGTGGCCCGGGTGGCGGCGCGCGTGGCGGTCCCGGCGGGCCGCGCGGTGGCGGCGGCGGTGGCGGCTTCCGCGGCGGTCCCGGTGGCGGCGGTGGTGGCGGCGGCGGTGGCGGCGGCTACCGCGGCGGTCCCGGTGGCGCGCCGGCCGGTGGCGGTTTCCGCGGTGGCGGTGGCCGCCCGGGTTCCGGTGGCGGTCGCGGCGGTGCCGCGGGTGCGTTCGGCCGGCCCGGCGGGCCGTCCCGGCGTGGCCGCAAGTCGAAGCGGCAGAAGCGCCAGGAGTACATGGAGAACATGCAGGCGCCCAGCGTCGGCGGTGTTCGCCTGCCCAAGGGCAACGGCGAGAACATCCGGCTGCCGCGCGGTGCCTCGCTGACCGACTTCGCGGAGAAGATCAACGCCAACCCGGCCTCGCTGGTGCAGGTGCTGTTCCACCTCGGCGAGATGGTCACGGCGACCCAGTCGGTCTCCGACGACGTGCTCGAGCTCCTCGGCACCGAGATGAACTACAAGGTGCAGGTCGTCTCCCCGGAGGAGGAGGACCGCGAGCTGCTCGACTCGTTCGACATCACGTTCGGCGAGGACGCGGGCGACGAGACCGATCTCCAGTCGCGGCCGCCGGTCGTGACCGTCATGGGTCACGTCGACCACGGTAAGACCCGCCTGCTGGACACGATCCGCAAGGCCAACGTCCACGAGGGCGAGGCCGGCGGCATCACCCAGCACATCGGTGCCTACCAGGTCAAGGTCGAGGTCGACAGCCAGGAACGGCTGATCACCTTCATCGACACGCCGGGTCACGAGGCGTTCACCGCCATGCGTGCCCGCGGTGCGAACTCCACGGACATCGCGGTGATCGTGGTCGCCGCCGACGACGGCGTCATGCCGCAGACGGTGGAGGCCATCAACCACGCGCAGGCGGCCGACCTGCCG
>NZ_DATBKY010000083.1:0-10681 GCF_036555685.1 Actinophytocola sp.
GACGACTCGTGCCGACCCGGCCGCCCGTTTTCTCGTGGCGACCCGGGAAGCGCAGGCATGCCTCGACCGCTACAACGCCGCATGCCTCGGCGACCCGCCGTCGACGCCGGAGGCTCTTCTGGCAGGCTGAGGCCACCCGACTTCGTCGGGTGGACGGCGGATCGGAGCCGAGGGAGCGCAACCGCATCCGCGAAGAACGTCGCCGGAATCCCCGCTGCCACAATCGAATCGCGAGCGTCCGGCAGGGTGACGCCTCGTTTTCGAAAGTGGTGTCGCCCTGTCGTTGTCCGGCGGGGCTGGACTGGGACGGTGTTCATGGACGGTGTCAGCAGTCGCGCGGCCGTATCGGCCATCTCCGGGCCGGCGCGCCTCGGTGCGCGGCGGTGGGCGGCGTTGGCCGTGCTGTGCGCGGCGACCTTCATCATCATTCTCGACGGTTCCATCGTGTTCGTCGCGGTTCCCTCGATGACCGTGGATCTCGGGCTCTCACCCGGCGCCGTGCAGTGGATGCTGAGCTCCTACCTGCTCAGCTTCGGTGGGCTGCTGCTGCTCGGTGGCCGCATCGCCGATCTCGCCGGCAGGCGGCGGATGTTCATGCTCGGCACGGGACTTCTCGCCGTGTCCGCGCTGTTCTGCGGGCTCGCGTGGTCGGTCGAGGTGCTGATCACCGCGCGGGTGCTGGAGGGCTTCGCCGCGGCGATCATGACGCCGACCGCGCTGTCGATCCTCATGACGATGTTCCCCGAGGGCCGCGAACGCAACATGGCGCTCGGCATCTGGAGCTCGGCGGGTGGTGTCGGCGGCACGGTCGGCTCGCTGCTCGGCGGGCCGCTCACCACCGGGCCCGGCTGGAGCTGGATCTTCTACGTCAACATCCCGGTCGCCGTGCTCATGGTCGTGCTGAGCCCGTTGGTGCTCAAGGAGAGCTTCGACCGCGACCGCGCCCGGAGCTTCGACCTGGCGGGCGCCTTCACCAGCACGGTGGCCATGGTGCTGCTCGTGTACGCGATCGTCGACGCGCCCACGGCCGGCTGGGGGAGCACGCGGACCATCGGGCTGTTCGTCACCGTCGCCGTGCTGCTGGTCGCGTTCGTGTTCGTCGAGCGCCGCTCCGCGTCGCCCCTGCTGCCGTTGTACTACTTCCGCAGCAAGGGTTTCGTCGGGGGCAACCTCGTGATCTTCGCCGTCGGCATGGCGGTGCACGGTGCCCTGGGCATGATCATGACGCAGTACGCTCAGGTCGTCCTCGGCTACTCGCCGGTCCAGTACGGACTGATGTTCGCCTGCATGACGGTCATGACGATCCTCGGCTCGACGCTCGCGGGCGGCCCGCTGGTGCACCGGTACGGCCCGCGGCCCGTCGCGCTCGCCGGCCTTCTGCTGACCGGTTTCAGTTCCCTCGTCCTGACCGGAATCTCGCCGCACGGCACCTTCGTCGCCGACATGCTGCCCGGCATGCTGCTGTTCGGTCCCGGCCTCGGGCTCGCGTTCGTCGCGGGTTCCGTCGCCGGTCTGGCCGGGGTGCCCGCCCGCGACGCCGGTGTCGGGTCCGGGGTGAACAACGCCGCGTTCCACATCGGCGGCGCACTGGGCATCGCGATCGTGTCGACGGTCGCCGTGGCGGCGGCCTCGGGTCCCGACCCGCGCACCGCGGCGACCACCGGCTTCTCGATCGCCTACGCCGCGTCCATCGGGTTCACGGTGCTCGGCGTGCTCGCCGCGCTGTTGCTCGGCAGGCCGCGCCGGAGCGCGACGGTCTCCGCCATCACCGACGAGCGGGGTCGCAAGGTCGCCTGATGGGGCAACGAAAAGCTGGGGCGGACAACGGATGTCCGCCCCAGCTTTCGGTGTGTGTCAAGCGGCCTTCGGCAGATCGGTGTCCGGTGCGTTGCTCGCGTTCTCGGCGTCCAACCAGGATGGACCGGGCTCCGGGATGCGCGGGGCGAGCCGCAGCACCCTGGCCGCCAGGGTCGGCTTGAACAACGACTCCGGCCGGTTGATCATGCCGGCCACCCGCATGAACGCCCTGGTGACCTTCGGGTCCTTGCTCACGGCGTACTGCAGGCGCGCCATGTACGCGTTGGCGAACCGGACGCGGGCCGTGCGCTCACCCGGCACCCCGGGGAACGCGAGGTCCCCGCCCGCGTTCATGTCCCACGGCGTCTGGACGACCTTCGCCACCACCTTGGCGAACTTCTTCGGGTCGATGCGGCCGGCCGTCTTGCGCAGCAGCTTGCGCAGCTCGTACGCCTCGATCGCGGCGACGCTCATGCCCTGGCCGTACAACGGGTTGAAGCTCGCGGCGGCGTCGCCGAGCACCAGCAGCCCGTCCGGGAGCCGGTCCAGCTGCTCGTACCGGCGCCGGACGCTCGCCGGGAAGCGGAAGCTGACCGCGTCCTCGAGCGGCTCCGACTCGCGGATCGCGTCGTAGATCACCGAGCCCGGCAGCGTCCGCGCGAACTCGAGGAAGCCGTCGGGGTCGGTCGGCGGCACGTCGCCGAGGATGCCGGTCAACGACAGCACGCAGATGCCGTCACCGAGGTGGCCGAAGAACGCGCCCCGCGGGTGCGCGGGGGAGGCGATGAAGACGATCGACTGCGCGCCCTCGAACCACTTCGGGTCCACCTTGTAGTGCCGGGAGGTGTAGGTGAGACCGATCTTGATGCGATCCTCCGCCGGCCGCTCGTAACCCAGGTCCTCCAGCCACGCGGGCAGGCGCGAGCCGCGACCGGTGGCGTCGACCACGAGGTCCGCCTCGAGCTCGAGCTCCTCGCCGTCGGACTGCCTGCGCACCAGGACACCGTTGACCCGCTCGCGGCTCGGGGTGGTCAGCGGGCGGAGGATGTCGTGCCGCTCCAGGTATCGGACGTTCGGCAGCGCGGCCACGCGGCGCCGCACGTGGTACTCGAGGACCGGCCGCGACGGGGCCAGCATCGTCAGGCCCACGTCGGTCGGTGCGATGGGCCGCGCGTTGAAGTGCCAGCGAATCCGCCCGATGTCCGACGCCAGGCAACCCGCCTCGCGGAGCTCCTCGGACAGGCCGGGGAACAGCTCCTCGACGATGTGATGGCCGCGCGAGTGCAGACCGTGCGCGTGGTGCGCGTGGGGGGTGCCGCGTCGGGTTTCCCGCACGCCGACGAGGTCGTCCCGGTCGATGACGACAACGTCCGAAAAGGACTCGGAGAGCACCCGCGCGGCGAGGGTGCCTGCCATTGCTCCACCGAGGACGACCGCGCGCTTCCTGGCCATCGAGTTCATCGTGTTTCCTTTCCCGGTTTGGGCTCGACGGTAACAGCGGTGCGATGTCTCCCTGTTATCGCGGAGTGCCGGATTGGCGGGTGCCGGGCGAGGTGAAAAGATGGTGGTCAGGGGCGAAAGGGCGCACGCTGGAAGATGCGAACCGATGATCGGCGTGTCAGCGTCAGCATTCGAGATACGAGACACCGCCCGCGGTGTCCAGGGTGGGATTACTGGGGTCCGTGGCGAAGGTGCCCGACGTGTTGCCAACGGAAGGGACAAGAACGTGACCGTCGAAAACTCGCCGCCGAAGGCGGGGCGCCGAGAATGGCTGGTTCTTGCCGTCCTGGTCTTGCCCACGCTGCTGGTCACGATGGATTTGAACGTCCTTCTGCTGGCACTGCCGCATATCGCCAACGACCTGCAGGCAGGCCCGGTCGAGCAGCTGTGGATCACAGACATCTACGCGTTCATCGTGGCCGGCCTGACGGTCACCATGGGACATGTCGGTGACCGGTTCGGCCGGCGAAAGATCCTGCTGATCAGTTCGTCGGTGTTCGTGGTCGCCTCGTTGGTGTGCGCGTTCTCGACCTCGGTGCCGATGCTGATCATCTCCCGCGCGGTGCTCGGCGCGGCCGGTGCGGCGATCGCGCCGCTGACCCTGGCGATCATCGTCGCCACTTTCCAGAACCCGAAGCAGATGGGCTTCGCGCTCGGTATCTGGGCCAGCGCCCTCGCGGGTGGCGTCGTGCTCGGTCCGCCGGTGGGTGGGATCCTGCTGCACTCGTTCTGGTGGGGCTCGGTCTTCCTTATCGCGATCCCGATCATGGCGGTCGTCCTGCTGGCCGGGCCGGTCGTGCTGAAGGAGTCGCGTAACCCGGACGGCGGCTCGATCGACCTGCGCAGCGTCGCGCTGTTCCTGGTGGCGATCCTGCCGCTGGTCGCGGCCCTGAAGGAGACCACGCGGTCCGGGTTCAGCCTGCGGGACGCGGGGTTCCTGGCGCTCGGTGCCCTCGGGATCGCCCTGTTCGTGCGGCGGCAGACGCGCATCCCGAACCCGTTGATCGACCTGAGGTTGTTCAAGGACAGGATGGTCCGCTCCGGGATGTCGGTGTTCATCACCGGTGGTCTGTGGTCCGGCGCGCTCTCCCTGGTCATCGCCCTGTACCTGCAGCTGGTCGAGCAGAAGTCGGTACTGGTCGCGGGTCTGGTGATGCTGCCCGCGGCGTTCATCGGGATGGTCTGCAACATGATCGCGCCCAAGTTCGCCAACGTGTTCCGGCCTGCTCGCGTGGTTGCCGCCGGGCTTGCGATCGCGGCGTTGGGCGCGTTGACGTTGACGCTGGTCGCGTCTATCGGCGGGGTCGTGATCGTGGTAGTCGGCATGACCCTGGTGATGATCGGGGCCAGCCCGATCGGCCCGGTGACCAACCATGTGGTCATGTCGAACGTGCCACCGGAGAAGGCGGGTGCGGTCGGTGGCATGATCGCGACCGGCGGCGAGCTCGGTGTCGCGATCGGTGTCGCGGCGATGGGCAGCGTGGCGACCGCCGTGTACCAGGGCAGCATCACCGTGCCGGCCGGCGTGCCGGCGGACGCCGCGGCGGCGGCGAGCGATGGCATCACCGGTGCGGTGGCCGTCGCGCGCACGTTGCCGCAGGCCCAGGGGAACGCGTTGCTCGACCTGGCACACGGGGCGTTCAACACCGGGCTGGTCACCGTCGCGGTGATCGCCGCGATCGGTTACCTCGTCGTCGCCACGGTGGCGTGGCGCGGGATGGGGCACGTCCAGCCGTTCGGCGCCGGACAAGACGCGCCACCGGCCGACGCCGACGCGGGCGGGGAACCGGATACCGATGCCGAGCGGGCCGTGGCCTGAGCGCTGAACCGAAACCAGAACCGGGACGGGCGGAATTACCGCCCGTCCCGTTTCGGCGTTTTGCGGACATGACATGTCCCAAGGCGGCGTGATGCGCAACCGTCGATAATCAAATCCGGTTGGCAGACGCTATTCTGAGGTCGTCGATCGCGAATACAGAAACGATAGGCAATGCGTCTAGCGGCGACCTCGCCAATACCGCGCTTATCCCTGGTCTCGGCCAGTTGAGGTAGAGGAGTTGATATTGTCCGCCAACACACCGCTGGTCGACGTGAAGTCGTCGAACACACGCCGAGGGGACCTGCCGGCACTGACCGGGTTGCGGTTCATCGCCGCACTGGTGGTGTTCTTCGGTCACGTGGTTGACCCGATCCATCCCGGTAACGCCAATCTCGCGGAGCCGTTCCGCGATCACGGCGTCACCGAGGTGCTCGCCACCCTCGGCGCCCCCGCGACCTACATGGCGATGACGTGCTTCTTCATGCTCAGCGGATTCGTCATCACCTGGTCCTTCAAGCCCGGTGACCGGATGCGGGCCTTCTGGCGGCGGCGGGTCGTGAAGATCTTCCCGAGCCACGCCGTGACCTGGGCCCTCTGCATGCTCCTTTTCGCGGGCGTGTATACGACGAACCACGGCATCCTGAACCTGTTCTTCATCGACACCTGGTTCAACGAACTGACCTTCTGGGGTGGCGCGAACGGTCCGGCCTGGTCGCTCAACGCCGAAATGCTGTTCTACTTCCTCATCCCGCTGCTGCTGATCCCGATCAGGCGGATCCCCGAGAACAGGTTGTGGCGGTGGGCGGGCGGCGTCGTGCTGGCCTACGCCGGTGCCTGCCTCTTCACGGTGACGGTCATCTCGGAAACCCCGACGTACAACGGCGCGTATTCGATTCCGCAGTTCTGGTTCGTCTACTTCTTCCCGCCGATGCGGCTGTTCGAGTTCCTCCTCGGCGTGTTCGTGGCGCGCATCGTGATGAGCGGCAGGTGGCCACGAATTCCGTTCTCCGTGGTGGGCACACTGCTCGTGGGAAGCTACGCGCTCATCTTCGTCGTGCCGTTCGCATACCGGATCGCGCTCGTCGCGCTCGTCCCGCTCGCGCTTGCGATCGGCTCGCTCGCGTCGGCGAATCTGCGCGGTCGCCGAACCGTGCTCGGCACCGGGCCGATGATGTGGCTCGGCAAGGTGTCGTTCGGGTTCTACATGACACAGGCGGCCGTCCTGCTCGCGCTGCGGTACGCGGTGTTCGGCGACGCCGAGTTCGGTACGGTCGGGGCCATCCTGCTCATCCTCGGTCTGTTCGCCACCAACCTGGTCTGCGGCTGGCTGCTCCACATCGGCGTCGAACTTCCGGCGATGAAGCACTGGAGTCGCGCCAAGAAGCGTGTCGCCGACAACGCGCCGCGGACGGACGAACCGGACAAGGTTCCGGCATTGTGAGATCCAGCTGATGGCGGCACTGGCCGGGCGGTTCCTCCGCCCGGCCAGTGGTCTGTCGGCACCCGGTATCCGTCCGGATCCCATGCCGGGTCCGCGCCGGCCGGCGTGCCGGATCCCGGCGCTGAGCGAGCCCTGGCCTGAGCACTGAACCCCGATTACGAACCGGGGCGGGCGGCGTTGCCGCCCGTCCCGGTTCGGCGCTTTTCCTGGAAATGACATGTCCACAATGGCGTGGTGCGCAACGGTCGATAATTGTATCCCCTGGTCGGACGCTATTCTAAGGTCGTCGATCGCGAATACAGAAAGGGTAGGTAATGCGTTTAGCGACGACCTCGCCAACACGGCTTTTATCCCTGGTCTCGGCCAGATTAAGATAGAGGAGTTGACATTGTCCGCCAACACGCCGCTGGTCGACGTGAAATCGTCGAACACACGCCGACGGGACTTACCCGCGCTGACCGGTTTGCGGTTCGTCGCCGCACTGCTGGTGTTCTTCACCCACGTCTCGAAACCGCAGAACCCAGGCAACCCCAATCTGGCGGCGCCGTTTCGCGACGACGGCCTCGTAAAGGTCCTCGGCGACAACGGTTTCCGGCTCGGTATCGTTGCCGTGTCGTGCTTCTTCCTGCTCAGCGGATTCGTCATCACCTGGTCCGCCAAACCCGGTGACCGGTTGACGTCTTTCTGGCGGCGGCGCGTGGTGAAGGTCTTTCCGAGCCACGTCGTGACCTGGGCCCTGTGCATGCTCCTTTTCGCCGGCGTGTTCACCACGAACCACGGCATCCTGAACCTGTTCTTCATCGACACGTGGTTCACCGACCCGAGCTTCTGGGGTGGCGCGAACGGTCCGGCCTGGTCGCTGAACGGGGAGATGCTGTTCTACGCCGTCTTCCCGTTCATGTTGATCCCGATCAAGCGGATCCCCGAGAACAAGCTGTGGCTGTGGGCGGGCATCCTGGCGGCAATGCTCGTCGCCGCCACCGTCATCTCGCGATCGGTCCTCCCGGACACCCCGCCGTGGCAGAACGTGTCGATCCCGCAGTTCTGGTTCGTCTACTTCTTCCCGCCGATGCGCTTGTTCGAGTTCGCCATCGGCATGATCGTCGCACGCATCGTGCTCAGTGGCCGGTGGCCGAGGATCCCCCTCTCGCTGGTGGGGGTGGTGGCCGTGGGCGGCCTCGTGCTCACGCTCGTCGTGCCGTACCCGTACAACATCGCGCTCGTCACGTTGGTACCGATCGCGCTGACGATCGGGTCGCTCGCGTCGGCCAACCTGAGCGGCAACCGTACCTTCCTGGGTACCAGGCCGATGGTGTGGCTGGGCAAGGTGTCGTTCGGGTTCTTCATGGCCCAGGCGGTCGTCGTGTTCGCGATCCGGCCCGCGGTGTTCGGCGACGCCGAGTACGGCACGGTCGGCGGCATCCTTCTCATCCTCGCACTGTTCGTCATGAACCTGGCCTGCGGCTGGTTGCTCTACAAGTTCGTCGAGCTTCCGGCGATGAAGCACTGGAGTCGCCCGAGGAAGCGTGTCCTCGACAGCGCGCCGCGGGCTGACGAACCGGACAAGGTTCCGGCATTGTGAGATGCAGCTGATGGCGGCACTGGCCGGGTGGTTTCTCCGCCCGGCCAGTGGTCTGTCGGCTCCAGGCGTCCGGCCGCTGCCTGCCGGCGGGGTCTATCAGGCCGGCGGTAGCGCCGTGCGGCCGCGCTCGCCGGGGACGGCGTGGACGCGGAAGACCACGGGTGTCCCGGCCGAGTCGGTCCGGGACACCCGTGGTCTTATGTGGATGGTCGGCTGCGTGGCCTGACTCAGTCCGCCTCGGCAGCTCGTACGATCGTCTCTGGTGCGCTAGCGCGTGGTCATGCGCTCAGCGCGGCCTCGATCTCGAGGTGGATGTCGACGTGGTCGCTGATGACGATCTTGCCGCCCTCGATGGGCAGCCCGAAGCTGACCCCGAAGTCGCTGCGCCGGATCGACGTGCGGCCGTCGAAACCGACTCGCTGCTCACCCTGAAGGCCCGTCGGGTCCACGCCGAGGAATTCCAGTTCGATCTCCACGCCCTTGGTCACGTCGCGGATCGTCAGATCCCCGGTGAGCACCCAGGAACCGCCGACCGAGCGCACACCCGTACTGGAGAACGTCATCTTCGGGGTCCGCTCGACGTCGAAGAAGTCGTTGCTGCGCAGCTGGTTGTCACGGATCTCGTTTCCCGTGTGCACCGACGCCAGTTCGATGGAGACGGTCGCCGAGGACTGCTCCGGCGTATCCGCGATGGTGATCTCGCCGGCGAAATCGGTGAACCTGCCCCGCACTCGGCTCATCAGGTGCCGCACGGAGAACCCAACGGACGAGTGAGCGGGATCGATCACCCACGTTCCGGCGACCACTCCCGGCAACGGGCCCTGATCGATGGGATTGATCTCAGTCTCGCTCACAATGCCTCCTAGATCGCAACGCCGGTCGAAATCACGCCTGTCAACCGCGCGGCTGTCTGGCTGGCCACGCCCCACGGCGTGACACGCCGCGACAGCCGGCCGTTTCGCACCTCACATTGTCGATAGGAGATGGACGACGCGACATCTTCGAGGTTGCGGTGTTCGACCCGCGGGTCCCTCTGCCGGCTGCTCCCGGAGTGTCCGCCGCTAGTGTGTGGTGGCGAGTGAAGCCGTTTGCGAGAGGGAGGCAGGTATGAGCGGCTCGGTGCAGATCGCTTTGTCAATGTCGTTGGACGGGTTTATCACCGGTAAGGATCCGACCCCGGAGCACCCGCTCGGCGATGCCGCCGACGTGATCCGCCCGGGTGGCGAGCGCTGGATGGGCGACGAGACGGTGAACGCCATGGGCTCGGTCGTCGCCGGTCGTACGGTCTATGACCACACCGACGGGTGGGGCGACGATCCACCGTTCAAGGTCCCGGTGTTCGTGCCGACCCACCGGCCACGCGAGGTTCGGGTGGCCGGTGCGACAACCTTCACGTTCGTGCCGGACGTGGTGACGGCGGTCGCGATGGCGAAGGAAGCCGCCGGCGACCGGAACGTCTATCTCATGGGTGGCGCGAACACCGCCAACCAGGCGCTGCGGGCCGGACTGGTTGACGAGCTCATCCTGCATATCGAACCGGTGCTGCTCGGTGCCGGCGCCAAGTTGTTCGCCGACCTCGGTGAACGGCGGATCCGGCTTGAGCGGTCCAGGGTCGTCGAGGGCGAGAAATCGACGCACCTGTGGATGCGCGTACTACACGATTGATCGTGGCGCCGGGAGATCAAGCACGGCAAACCAGAAGGTGCGTCCAGTACCGGTCGTGTTGGACCATGGTGGGACAAGCAGACAGGAGGGCCCGCATGGCTGACAACGGCTGGAAAGTTGTCATGAACTCCGACGGTGTCACCATTTCGAGTGACCTCTTCCAACTCACCACCAAATCCACGGAGCCGACCCAGTTGGAGACCGTGGTAACCGAGCTGCAGAACATCATGCACGGGACGTACGGGCAGTACTGTGGCCTTTCCCGGGCCGCCGAGATGATCGGGGAACGCTGGAGCCTGTTGATTCTGCGGGATCTCCTGGTGGGCCCGAAGACTGCGACCGACCTGCGTGTCGGCCTCCCGCGGATCTCGGCCAACGTGCTCGACACCCGGTTGCGGGAAATGGAGTACAGCGGCGTTATCCGCCGGCAGGACCCCGTTGGGGACGGGGACCAGGCAGTCTACGAGCTCACCGAGTACGGCCGGTCGGTCGAGGACGTCCTGCTGGCGCTGAGCCGGTGGGGCGCGATGGCGCTGGCCACCCCGCGCCCCGAGGACATCCTCACCGAGGACTCGGTGGTGATGGCGTTGCGCTCGACGTTCCGCCCCGAGGCGGCGCGCGATCTCGACGTCGGCTTCGAGCTGCACGTCGACGGGATCGTGATCCACGCCCGGGTGGACAACGGCACTCTCACGGCCAACGCGGGTCCGCTGCCGGGCGCCGACGCCACCATCGAGCTGGGGACCGTGCTCAAGGGCATTCTCACCGGCGCGGTCAGCGTCTCCGACGCGGTCGCCACCGGGCAGGTGGTGGTGACCGGTGACGAGGCGCTGCTGCCCACCTTCGTCGACCTGTTCCGGCTGCCGTCCGCGCCGGC
>NZ_DATBKY010000084.1:0-10345 GCF_036555685.1 Actinophytocola sp.
GAACACGAGCATCCCCGTGCCGCCGCTGACGCCGGCCCGATAGCGCCCGTCGAGGCCGTTGCCGCGCCAGTCCGCCTCCACGTGGGTGCCCTCGGTCATGTTGCCCAGCTGCGTGTCCGCGGCCTCCTTGGCGTCGTCGACCGAGGCCACGTGCGCGTAGCTCACCTGGTAGTTGTCCTGCAGGGCACAGGTGACGTCCGCGCCCGAACCCCGCTCGGCGGGCGCGCACTCGTCGGAGTCGGCCACCGTGCCGGCGAGCTGGCGCAGGCACTGGCTGAACCCCTTGCCGTCCGTCTCGCCCTTCTGCTGGCAGTCCTCGGCGGTCGGCAGGTCGCTGGACGGCCGGAACAGGAACACCGCGCCGACGGCCACGATCGCGAGCAGCACCACGCCGGCGATGCCCAGCCACGCCTTCTTCCGGCCACTCGGCTTCGCCTGCTGGTACGGCGGCGGCACGTGCATGGGCGGACCGGGCATGGGACCGGACATGCCACCGGTCATGGGCGGTGGCCCCATCGGCGGCCCGGCCGGCGGGACGGCCGCGGGGCGCGGACCGGTAGGCGGATGTTGGGGGACTCCGGTGAGATCCCGCGTGCGCATGCTGATGCCGTCCGCCGAAACGTGGTGCGCGCCCAGCGCGACGGCCGTCTCCGGCTGGTCGAGGCTCGTCGGCACGACCCGCAGCTGCTCGGCGATCAGCGTGGCGATCAGCGGGATCCGGCTGGAGCCGCCGACCAGGTAGATGCCGGCGAGCCGGTCCGGGGTCAGGCCGGCCGCGCGGATCGTGCCGGCCAGCAGCTCGACGCTGCGCAGCAGGCTGGGCCGGATGAGCGCCTCGAGTTCGACCCGCGTGACCAGCACGTCCGGGAACGGCTCGGGCAGCGGCACCTCCGTCTGCGGGTGCCGGGACAGCGACTCCTTCGCGGCCTTGACGTCCTCGGCCATCGCGCGGCGGGCGCGGCGGTCGGCGGTCGACTCCGGGCGCAGCATGCGCTGCCACTGCGCGGGATCGCGGGCGGACACCTCGCGGCCGACGTGCTCGAGCAGCGCCTGGTCGACGTCCATGCCGCCGAGGTCGGGCAGGCCGGCCTCGGCGAGCACGGTGAACCCGTGCTGCGTGGCACCCACCACCGCCACGTCGAACGTGCCCGCGCCCAGGTCGTACACGGCCAGCGCCCGGCCCGGCGGCAGGTGCTGGCCGGGGAAGGAGGCGAAGTGCGCGGCCGCGGCGACCGGCTCGGGCACGAGTACCAGGTTCGGGCCCATGCCGGCGAGCCGCGCGGACGCGAGCAGCACGTTGCGGCGCGCGGGTCCCCATTGCGCGGGGTGGGTCAGCCGGACCTCGTCGGGCCGCCCGCCGCCGAGCTGGCGGGCCGTCTCCTCGTCGACCCGGCTCAGCACGGCCGAGAGCGCGTCGGTGACCGGCACGACGACGTCGCCGAGCAGCAGCGTGCCCTCGTCGACCCGGCGCTTGGGGTTCGGCTCGAACCGCGCGGGATCCAGCCGTGCCCGCCGTTCGGCGTCGCGCCCGACGACGAGCCCGCCGTCCTCGGCGGCGAAGAGCGCGGACGGCATCGTCGCGGCGCCGTCCACCTCGACCACCCGCGGCGGCAGCCCGTGGGCGGCGAGCACGGCGACGGTGTTGGACGTCCCGAGATCAACCGAGAGGACGGTCACTGCTCTCCCTGCCGGTGCTACGCGCCACTACGCGCCACCGTCGCTGCCCGGCTTCACGTGCTGGTCGAAGTAGTCCTTCATGGCCGAGTCACCGGCCGAGGGGTCGGTGCTGATGTGCATGAGCACGCCGGCCACGGGCGAGTCGTTGAGCTGGAATACCAGCACGCCGTTGCCGTAGCCGAGGTCGATGGCGAAGTAGGTCCCGGACATGCCGTCCCCGTCCCAGTCGCCCTCCTTGGGGGAGCCGGTCGTGGTGCCGAGGTTCTCGAACTGCTGCTTGATCGCGTCCACGTACGTCTTCGCGTCGTCGCCCTTGTCGAAGTGCATGTACATGACCGTGAAGTCGTCGGACATCGTGCACGACGCGGTGGTCGCGCCCGGCGTCTCGATCGCCTCACCGCCGAGCGGGTTCGTGGCGCCCTTGTTGCAGTCGTTGTGCTCCGGGACCGCGCCCGCGAGCTTGCGCATGCACTCGGTGAAACCCTTGCCGTCGACGTCGTGGTTGCCGCAGTCCGCCCCGCCCGCGGTGCCGCCGCCGCTGCCGGACGTGGCGATGATGATGCTGACGACGGCGATCACCAGGACCGCGACGACGGCGGTCGCGATGTACCAGCCACGGTTGGACTTGGCCGGCGCGGCCGGCGGCGGGGGCGGGCCGAACTGGGGACCGGACGCCATGGCGGGCACCGGGGTCGGAGTGGACTGCGGGCCGGCGGGCGGCCCGGAAGGTGGGCCGGTGGGTGGACCGGTGTGCGGGCCGGAAGGCGGACCCGGCGGCGGTCCCGGTGGCGAGACGCGCTGCGGGCCGCTGCTCGGGAAGGCGCTGGGCGCCGGGGTGGCCGCGGCGGGCGGGGCGACCGCGGCCACGAACCCGCCGCTGCGGGGCGCCACGACCTGCTGCGTGCGCTGTACGTCCTCGATCGTGTTGCTGATGTCGCTGGTGCGCATCGTGATGCCCTCCTGCGGCACGTGGTGCGCGCCGAGGGCGACCGCGGTCTCGGGCTGGTCGAGGCTCGTCGGCACGACCCGCAGCTGCTCGGCGATCAGCGTCGCGATCAGCGGGATGCGGCTCGAACCACCGACCAGGTAGATGCCGACGAGCCGGTCGGGCGTCATGCCGGTCGAGCGGATCGTGCCCGCCAGCAGCTCGACGCTGCGCAGCAGGCCGGGCCGGATCAGCGCCTCGAGCTCGACGCGGGTGACCAGCACGTCGTCGAACGGCTCGGGCAGCGGGACCTCGGTCTGCGGGTGGCGGGACAGCGACTCCTTGGCGGCCTTGACGTCCTCGCGGAGCGCCCGCTGCGCGCGCCGGTCGGCGGTCGACACCGGCCGCAGCAGCGACTGCCACCGGCCGGGCTCGCGGTGCGACACCTGCCGGCCGACGTGCTCGAGCAGCGCCTGGTCGACGTCCAGCCCGCCGAGGTCCGGCAGGCCCGCCTCGGCCAGCACGACGAACCCCTTCTGGGTCGCGCCGACGATCGCCACGTCGAACGTGCCGGCGCCGAGGTCGTAGACGGCCAGGGCCTGGTTGGGCGCGAGCGTCTGGCCGGGAAAGGAGGCGAAGTGCGCGGCGGCGGCCACCGGTTCGGGCACGAGGACGAGGTTGGCGCCCATGCCGGCCTGGCGGGCGGCGGACAGCAACACGTTGCGCCGCACCGGGCCCCACTGCGCGGGGTGGGTCAGCCGCACCTCGTCCGGCTTCGCGCCACCGAGCTGGCGGGACGTCTCGTCCACCACGCGCCGCAGCACGCCCGCGAGGGCGTCGGTGACCGGCACGACCTGGTCGCCGAGCAGCAGCGTGCCCTCGTCGACGCGGCGCTTGGGGTTGGGCTCGAAGCGGGCCGGGTCCAGCCGGGCACGGCGTTCGGCGTCCCGGCCGACGACGAGGTTCCCGTCCTCCGCGGCGAACACCGCGGACGGCATCATCGACGCCCCGTCCACGTCGACCACCCGCGGCGGCCTGCCGTGCGCGGCCAGCACGGCAACCGTGTTGGACGTGCCGAGATCCACCGACAGGACGTTCACGACTCTCCCCTCGTCCGACCCCGCCTCCCGCGCGACCGCCCGGACGGTGCCCACTTTGCAGCCCGAATGCTGCCATGTGTGATGGTCACCGTGGGACGGGTCCCACACATCCACCTGTCCGTCGCGGGTGTACTACATCGGGTGACGGCGACCGGCGCCGGAAATTGTCGGTGCCTTGAGTCAACATGGGTTCATGAGTTCAACCGACGTGCTCGAGCGGTTCTCGCCGGCGACCAGACAGTGGTTCGCCGGCGCGTTCGCCGAGCCCACCGATGCGCAGGCCGGCGCGTGGTCGGCCGCCGCGGCGGGTGAGCACGCGCTCGTGGTGGCCCCGACGGGGTCCGGCAAGACGCTGGCCGCGTTCCTCTGGGCGCTCGACCGCCTGGCCACCTCCCCCAAGCCCGCCGAGCGCACGCAGCGCTGCCGGGTCCTGTACGTGTCCCCGCTCAAGGCCCTGGCCGTCGACGTGCAGCGCAACCTGCGCGCACCGCTGGCCGGCATCAGCCAGGCGTCGCGCCGGCTCGGGCTGAGCGACCCGGACATCACGGTCGGCATGCGCACCGGCGACACCCCGGCCGACGAGCGCCGCACGTTCGCCCGCACCCCGCCGGACATCCTGGTCACCACGCCCGAGTCGCTTTTCCTGCTGCTGACCTCCGCGGCCCGCGAGTCGCTGCGCGGGGTCGAGACGGTCATCGTCGACGAGGTCCACGCGGTCGCGGGCACGAAACGCGGCGCGCACCTGGCGCTGTCGTTGGAACGGCTCGACGAGCTGCTGCCCAAGCCCGCCCAGCGGATCGGGTTGTCGGCCACGGTCCGGCCGGTCGACGAGGTGAGCGCGTTCCTCGGCGGCACCAGGCCGGTCCGGGTGGTCGCGCCGAAGATCGGCAAGACCATCGAGATGACGGTCGTGGTCCCGGTCGAGGACATGACCGAGCTCGACGGCCCACCGCCGCTCGAGGGCCCGGTCACGCCGGATCCCGACGCACCACCGTCGCTGCCGAGCGGCATCGGCACCCTCGAGGAGATGACCGGCGAGGTCGGCGGCACCCGAAGGCCGTCGATCTGGCCGGCGGTCGAGGAGCGGGTGCTGGAGCTGATCCGCGAGCACCGGTCCACGATCGTCTTCACGAACTCGCGGCGGCTGGCCGAGCGGCTCACGTCGCGGCTCAACGAGCTGGCGGCGGAGCGGCCGGTGTACCCGTCCGACGTCGGCCGCTTCCCCGCGGAGGCGATCGCCGAGTCCGGCTGGGCGGCCGGGGTCGAGAGTCCGACGATCGCGCGGGCGCACCACGGGTCGATGTCCAAGGAGCAGCGCAGCTCCGTGGAGGAGGCGCTCAAGTCCGGGCGGCTGCCGTGCGTGGTGGCGACGTCGTCGCTGGAGCTGGGGATCGACATGGGCGCGGTCGACCTGGTGATCCAGATCGAGGCGCCACCGTCGGTCTCGTCGGGCATGCAGCGCATCGGCCGTGCGGGCCACCAGGTCGGAGCCGTGTCGCGGGGCGTGATGTTCCCGAAGTTCCGGGGCGACCTGGTCTCGTGTGCGGTGGTCGCGGAGCGGATGGGCGAAGGCGCGATCGAGTCCATGCACTACCCGCGCAACCCGCTCGACGTCCTGGCGCAGCACATCGTGGCGATGGTGGCACTCGAGCCGTGGCCGGTCGATCACCTCGCCTCGGTCGTGCGGCGGGCGGCGCCGTTCGCCGCGCTGCCGCAGTCCGCCCTGTCGTCGGTGCTGGACATGCTGGCGGGCCGCTATCCGAGCGAGGAGTTCGGCGAGCTGCGGCCGCGCATCACGTGGGACCGGATCAACGGCGAGCTGCGCGGGCGTCCGGGCGCGCAGCGGCTCGCGGTCACCTCGGGCGGCACGATTCCCGACCGCGGGCTGTTCACGGTGATGACGCCGGCGTCGGAGTCGGGTGCGGGCTCGCGGGTGGGCGAGCTGGACGAGGAGATGGTGTACGAGTCCCGCGTCGGCGACACGTTCCTGTTGGGCACGTCGTCGTGGCGGATCGAGGACATCACCGCCGACCGCGTCATCGCGACACCCGCCCCGGGTGAGCCGGCCCGGATGCCGTTCTGGAAGGGCGACGCGCCTGGCCGGCCGCTCGAGCTGGGCCGCGCGCTCGGCAGGTTCTTACGTGAGGTGTCGGGCATGCCGGAGCCGGCGGCGCGCGAGCGCGCGACGTCGGCCGGGCTGGACGTGCTCGCGGCCAACAACCTCATCGCGTACCTGGCGGAACAGAAGGAGGCCACGCGCCACATCCCGGACGACCGGACGCTCCTGGTGGAGCGGTTCCGCGACGAGCTCGGCGACTGGCGGCTGGTCGTGCACTCGCCGTTCGGGGCGCAGGTCAACGCGCCGTGGGCGCTGGCGATCGGCGCGCGGTTGCGGGAGCGGCGCGGGGTCGAGGCGCGGGTGGCGCATTCCGACGACGGCATCGTGATCCAGCTGCCGGACGCGGTCGACGTGGACGGCAAGGAGATCCACGCCGCCGCGGAGGACATCCTGCTCGACCCCGAGGAGGTGGAGCAGATCGTGGTCGCGGAGGTGGGCGGCTCGGCGCTGTTCGCCTCCCGGTTCCGCGAGTGCGCGGCGCGCTCGTTGCTGCTGCCGCGGCGGGACCCGCGCAAGCGCACGCCGCTGTGGCGCCAGCGGCAGCGGTCGGCGCAGCTGCTGTCGGTGGCGGCCAAGTACGAGCAGTTCCCGGTGGTGCTGGAGGCCATGCGGGAGTGCCTGCAGGACGTGTACGACGTGGCCGGCCTGCGCGAGGTGATGTCGGACGTGCGGTCCCGGCGGATGCGCGTGGTGGAGGTGGAGACGCCGTCCGCGTCGCCGTTCGCCCGCAGCATGCTGTTCGGGTACGCGGGCATGTTCCTCTACGACGCCGACCAGCCGCTGGCCGAGCGGCGCGCGGCGGCGCTGTCGCTGGACAGCTCGCTGCTCGCGGAGCTGCTCGGCTCGGAGGCGATCCGCGAGCTGCTGGACGCGGACGTGGTAGCCGAGGTGGAGCGGTCGCTGCAGCGGCTGGATCCGGAGCGGGCGGCAAGGCACGAGGAGGACGCGGTCGACCTGTTGCGGTTCCTGGGCGACCTGACCGCGGACGAGGCCGCGCTCCGTGGTGTCCAGGCGTCGTGGCTGGACGAGCTGGAGCGCCAGCGCCGGGTGATCCGCGTGCGGATCGCCGGCTCGGAGCGCTACGTGATCATCGAGGACGCCGGCCGGGTGCGCGACGCGCTGGGCACGGCGTTACCCGTGGGGGTGCCGGAGGCGTTCACCGAGCCGGTCGACGATCCGCTCGGGGACCTGCTGTCCCGGTATGCACGCACGCACGGGCCGTTCCCCGCGGGCGAGGTGGCGTCGCGGTTCGGGCTGGGCGTCGCGGTGGTCGCGGGCGTGCTCGACCGGATGGTCGGCACGGGCCGGCTGGTGCGCGGCGAGCTGCGTCCGGGCGGGACGCACATCGAGTACTGCGACGCGGACGTGTTGCGGCGGCTGCGGCGGGCGTCGCTTGCGAAGCTGCGCGCCGAGGTGGAACCGGTCGAACCCGAGGCGCTGGGCCGGTTCCTGCCGGCGTGGCACGGCGTCGGCAAGCGGTTGCGCACGGCGCCGACCGCGGACGACGTGCTGTCGGTGGTGGAGCAGCTGGCGGGCGCGCCGTTACCGGCGAGCGGGCTGGAGTCGTTGATCCTGCCGTCACGGCTGCCCGGATACTCGCCGGCGTTGCTCGACGAGCTGACGACGGCGGGCGAGGTCACGTGGTGTGGCACGGGTTCGCTGGCGGGTGGCGACGGTTGGATCGCCGTGGCCCCGGCCGATGTCGCCGACCTGCTGCTGCCCGACGTGGAGGAGGTCGTGCCGGACACGCCGCTGCACACGGCCATTCTGTCCGCAATGGACGGTGGCGCGCTGTTCTTCCGGCAGCTGGCCGATCGTACGGCCGCGACGCTGCTCGACGGTGGCGCGGAGGCACCGCCGGACGGGGACGTCGTTGTGGCGCTGTGGGATCTGGTGTGGGCGGGCCTGGTCACGAACGACACGATCGCGCCGTTGCGGGCGCTGGTGTCAGGTCGCGGTGCGGCACACAAGCCACGCAGCTCCACGCCGCGCGGCCGGTACGCCCGCCTGCGCGGCGCCCGGCCGACGATGCCGAGCCGGACGGGCCCACCCACGGCCGCCGGCCGCTGGTCGCTGGTCGCCGCTCGGGAGCCGGATCCGACGCGAAGGGCACACGCGCGGGCGGAGGCGTTCCTGGAGCGGCACGGCGTGCTGACGCGGGGCGCGCTGGACACCGAGCGGGTGACGGGCGGCTTCTCGGGCGTGTACAAGGTGTTGCGCGCGATGGAGGAGTCGGGCCAGATCGTGCGGGGCTACGTGGTCGAGGGCCTGGGTGCGTCCCAGTTCGCCGCCCGCGGTGCGGTCGACCGGCTGCGTGCGCTGTCCCGTTCGGACGGTGAGCCGTCCCCGGCGGACGTGGAGTCCCGGGTTCTGGCCGCGGCCGATCCGGCCCAGCCGTACGGCGCGGCCCTCCCCTGGCCCGAGCCGGCAGGCGACGGAAAACACCGCCCGGCACGGAAAGCCGGCGCCCTGGCGGTGCTGGTGGACGGACGCCCGGTCCTGTACGTGGAACGCGGCGGCCGCTCGCTCCTGTCCTTCACCGAGGCGGAAGCACCACTGCGCGCAGCAGCCGAGGCCCTGTCCCGCGCCGTCCGCGAAGGCTGGCTGGGCCAGCTGGCAGTACAGAAGGCCGATGGCGAGGTGGCCCTGACGTCCAACCTGGCCGACATCCTGAGAGACGTCGGATTCCGCGCCACACCGAAGGGCTTACGCCTGCGCGCCTGACCCCACCCCCACGCGCTGTCCGTCCCCATGCCCGCCCAACCCCCGACCCACCACCGAGCCAACCGCACCGCGTCAGCCCAAAGCCCTCACATCTCCGCGCGCTTTCAACTTGATCGCCCTGCTGCGGGCACATCGCGTCGAGGATCTGGCTCGATCACGCGGCTGAGCCGGGACCCGGCAGTGGATCGACGTCATACGCGCGCATCGGTTCGCCACAGTGGGCGCAGCGCAGCTCGACACCGCTGATCTCACCACAGGCGTGATGGCGGTAATGCACCGGCGGGCCGGCCTCGCCGGCGAGCCACTTGTCACCCCAGGCGGTCATGACCATCAGCACGTCGACGAGTCCGGCACCCTTCTCGGTCAGGACGTACTCGTACCGCGGCCGCCGGTCATACGGCCGGCGATCGAGCACGCCGTGCTCGACGAGGTAGTGCAGCCGCTCGGTGAGGACCTTGCGCGAGATGCCGAGGTCGGCCTGGAGCTGCTCGAAACGGCTGAGCCCGACCCACACGTCCCGCAGGATCAACGGCGTCCAGGGCTCCCCGAAGACGTCGACCGTGCGGGCGATCGAGCACACCATCTCGCCGAAGTTCGTGCGTTGCATGAAACCAGTCTAGCAATTGGGGTTCCCTTAGGGAACTTTCAATGCTACGGTTCCAGAGTCTCTTCAAGGAACTCCGAAAGGATCGTACGATGAGCAAGGTCTTCACCTCCCACGCGGTGTCGGTCGACGGGTACATCACGGGGCGCGATCCCGGCGCGGGGCGTGGACTCGGCGACGCGCCGATGCTCTTCGACTGGTACTTCGACGGCGACACACCCAGCCAGGTCTTCGACGGGTTCAAGCTGAGCGAGCCGAGCGCCCGCGTCTTCGACGCCCTCGCCGGACGGGTGGGCGCGGTGGTGGCCGGCCGAAACACCTACGAGGACTCCGACCGTTTCGGCGGCGGCAGCCCCCACCCCAACGCCCGGCTGGTCGTCCTCAGTCACCGGGCGGCACCGGAGATCACCGAGCGGCAGACGCTGGTCACCACCGGGATCGAAGACGCGATCGCGGCGGCTCGCGAGATCGCCGGCGACCTCGACGTCGGCCTCATGGGCGGCGGCGTCGCGACCGAGGCGCTGCGGGCCGGGCTCGTCGACGAGGTGGTCCTCCACCAGGTGCCGATCCTGCTCGGCGGCGGCCGCCCGTTCTTCCAGACACTTCCCGAGCAGGTGCGACTCCGCCTCGTCGAGGCCGTCCCCGCGCCCGGCGTCACCCACCTCCACTACGCGATCGAGCGCTGACCCACACCGAACCCGCTAGGAGATGACGAAGATGCTCAACCACGACGTGCGACAGGTCCTCGACGGCACCTCGATCGCCCACCTCGCCAGCGTCCTCCCCGACGGCGCTCCGCACTCCGTGCCGGTCTGGGTCGGCACGCACGGCGACCACGTCACGATCCTCACCGGCCCCGGCACCCGCAAGGCCCGCAACCTGCGGCGCGACCCGCGCGTCGCGCTCTCCCTGACGCCGGCCGACAACCCGTTCCAGCCGGTCACGATCCGCGGCAGGGTCGTCGAGTGGCTCGAGGGCGACGCCGCGTGGGAGATCGTCGACCGGATCGCGACGAAGTACATCGGCGGCCCCTACTCACGGGACGAGGAGCGGGTCGTCGCGCTCATCGAGCCCGAGCGGCAGACCGTGGGGATGTAGCAGGACCCATCGCTACCTTCGGGCCGAGCACGGGTTCGTTCAGCGGCGGGTACCGAGCCCCGCGACTCCGATCAGAGCCGCCGCGGCGAGCAGCAGGC
>NZ_DATBKY010000085.1:0-3661 GCF_036555685.1 Actinophytocola sp.
TTCGGGTGGTGGTGCTGGTCACGACCTCACCAGCGTTCCGATCTTCTCACCGGAGACCGCACGCGCGATGTTCCCCTCGGTGAGCAGGTTGAACACCATGATCGGCATCTGGTTGTCCATGCACAGGCTGAACGCGGTGGCGTCCGCGACCGCGAGCCCTTGTTCGAGTACCTCGCGATGGGTGATGTGCTCGAACATCTTGGCGTCCGGGGTGGTCTTCGGGTCCGCGGTGTAGACGCCGTCGACCGACTTGGCCATCAGCACGACCTCACAGCCGATCTCCAGTGCCCGCTGCGCCGCAGCGGTGTCGGTGGAGAAGTACGGCATGCCGACCCCGGCGCCGAAGATGACCACGCGGCCCTTCTCCAGGTGCCGCTCGGCGCGGCGCGGGATGTAGGGCTCGGCGACCTGGCCCATGGTGATCGCCGTCTGCACGCGGGTCGGCAGGCCCTCCTTCTCCAGGAAGTCCTGCAGGGCCAGGCAGTTCATCACGGTACCCAGCATGGCCATGTAGTCGGCGCGGTCGCGGTCCATGCCGCGCTGGGAGAGCTCCGCGCCGCGGAAGAAG
Source organism: Actinophytocola sp. (assembly GCF_036555685.1). GTDB lineage: Bacteria > Actinomycetota > Actinomycetes > Mycobacteriales > Pseudonocardiaceae > Actinophytocola. The sequence goes on from NZ_DATBKY010000085.1 coordinate 569, forward strand.
TTGCCGCCGCCGATGACGACGGACACCTGCACGCCCTTGCTGACGACGTCCGCGATCTGGCGGGCGACGGCCTGCACCACGTCCGGGTCGACGCCCACCTCACCGCCGCCGAACATCTCGCCGCCCAGCTTGAGCAGCACTCTTCGGAAACCGTGTCCCCGGCCTTCCATGCCGTCCTCCCTCGCGTGCGACTGTGCCCCGCCCTCAACGGTGTGTGAGGGCGGGGCACCGCCTTGATCCAGGTCCGCTCCGGTCAGGACTGGCCGATCTCGAAGCGGGCGAACCGGGTGACCGTCACGCCGGCCGCGTCGAGCACGGCCTTGACGGTCTTCTTGGAGTCCTGCACGGAGGCCTGCTCGGTCAGGACGGCGTCCTTGTAGAAGCCGTTGACGCGGCCCTCGACGATCTTGGGCAGCGCCTGCTCCGGCTTGCCCTCCTCGCGAGCGGTCTCCTCGGCGATGCGCCGCTCGGTCGCGATGACGTCCTCGGGGATCTCGTCCCGGGTGACGTAGCGCGGCTTCATCGCGGCGATCTGCATGGCGGCACCGCGGGCGGCGTCGCCGTCGGCGCCGGTGTACTCGACCAGCACGCCGACCGACGGCGGCAGGTCGGGGTCGCGGCGGTGCAGGTAGGTCGCCACCGTGCCGTCGAACACGACGACCCGGCGCAGCTCCAGCTTCTCGCCGATCTTGGCGGACAGGTCCTGCACCGCGTCCGCGACCGTCTTGCCGTCGAGGTCGGCCTTGGCCAGCGCCTCGGCGTCGGCCGGCTGCGCGCTCCTCGCGACGCTGACGATCCGGTTCGCGAGCTCCTGGAACTCGGCGTTCTTCGCGACGAAGTCGGTCTCGCAGTTCAGCTCGACCATGACGCCGCCGTCCGCCGCGACGAGGCCGTTGGCCGTCGTGCGCTCGGCCCGCTTGCCGACGTCCTTGGCGCCCTTGATGCGCAGGAGCTCGACGGCCTTGTCGAAGTCGCCGTCGGCGTCGTCGAGGGCCTTCTTGCAGGCCATCATGCCGGCGCCGGTGAGCTCACGGATCCGCTTGACGTCGGCCGTGGTGTAGTTCGCCATCTTGGCTCTGTCCATCCTTCTTTCGCTGTGCTGGCTCGGGTTCCGCTCAGGACTCGCTGGGAGCCTCGGCCGGCTTCGACTCGCCGCCGGCGGGCGCGTTCTGGCCCACGAGGAGCTCCTGCTCCCACTCGGGCAGCGGCTCGTCGGTGGCGACGGCCGGCTTGTCCTCACCGTCGGGCACGCCGTTGCGGGTGCCGGCGCGGGCCATCAGGCCGGCGGCCGCGGCCTCGGCGACGACCTTGGTCAGCAGCGCGGCGGAGCGGATCGCGTCGTCGTTGCCGGGGATCGGGTAGTCGACCTCGTCCGGGTCGCAGTTGGTGTCGAGGATCGCGACGACCGGGATGTTGAGCTTGCGCGCCTCCCCGACGGCGATGTGCTCCTTCTTGGTGTCGACGATCCACACCGCGGACGGGACCTTCGCCATGTCGCGGATGCCGCCGAGCGTGCGCTCCAGCTTGTCCTTCTCGCGGGTCAGCATCAGGATCTCCTTCTTGGTGAGACCCTGGAAGCCGCCCGTCTGCTCCATCGACTCGAGCTCCTTGAGGCGCTGGAGGCGCTTGTGGACGGTGGAGAAGTTCGTGAGCATCCCGCCCAGCCACCGCTGGTTGACGAACGGCATGCCGACCCGCAGCGCCTCGTTGGCGATGGCCTCCTGCGCCTGCTTCTTGGTGCCCACGAAGAGGATCGAGCCACCGTGCGCGACGGTCTCCTTGATGAACTCGTACGCGCGTCCGATGTAGGACAGGGTCTGCTCGAGGTCGATGATGTAGATGCCGTTGCGCTCGGTCAGGATGTAGCGCTTCATCTTGGGGTTCCAGCGCCGGGTCTGGTGCCCGAAATGCACGCCGGAGTCCAGCAGCTGCTTCATGGTGACGACGGCCATGGCCTGGTTCGCACCTTCTTCTGTCTGCGCGCCGGGTGTCCGCCGCGGCGCGATGTCGGTTGTCGCTTCCCCTGCTCGGTCAGAGGTCGCCCTGGTGCCGGTGCCGGCAGCCGGACCCGCATCTCGCTTTCGTGTCGTGATTCGGGACCGCCGGATGCCGTTTCGCCGAAGCTGGTGCAGCGGCACGCGAAGTCGATCCGTGTTGCCACGGACCGCGGCTAGCAGTCTACGCGGTCGCGGAGACGGCCTTCGACCAGGCCACCTCCGGCGTTGACCGGTTGTCCACAACCGGCGCGGCTGTCCACAGATTCCCGCCGCGCCAGTCCCCGGCACCCGCCCCGCAGGGAACGTGGAGACATGGCCACACCCCCGTCCTCCCAGCCATCCCGCCACTCGCGTGGGGCGCCCGCGCCGCTTCCTGCTTCACCTCGGGCCGCGATCTCACCGCTTGCCATCCCGCCCTCTTCGCGGCGGCGTTCGTGGGTGGCCGGGGTTCTGCTGTTCCTGGTGGTCGGGCTGGTCGCGCCCGGCGTGGTCGGCGCTGCGTCGGCGGCGCCGGCCACCGGGCCGGAGCTGCCCAGGGCCGGGCCCGCCTTCGGCTGGCCGTTGGCGGCGCCGCATCCGGTGGTGCGGCCGTTCTCCGCGCCGTCGTCTCCATACGGCCCTGGTCATCGCGGCGTCGATCTGGGCGGGGCCGCCGGTGCGCCGGTGCTCGCGGCCGGTGCGGGCGTGGTCGTGTTCGCCGGTCAGCTGGCCGGGCGGGGCGTCGTGTCGATCGATCATCCGAACGGCCTGCGGACCACGTACGAGCCGGTCGCGCCGGCGGTCGAGCCCGGCAGGCGGGTGGCGGCGGGCGCCGTCGTCGGCCACCTGCGGCCCGGCCACGGCGGCTGCCCGGGCGCGTGCCTGCACTGGGGCGTACGCCGCGGCGAGGAGTACCTGGATCCGCTGAGCCTCGTGGCCACGGGCCACGTCCGGCTGCTCCCATGGGAGGAGGAGCCCTAGACCTCGGACTTCTCGAGCAGCTTCGCGCGCAGCCGCAGCACCGCGCGCGTGTGCAGCTGGCAGACGCGCGACTCGGTGACCCCGAGGACCCGGCCGATCTCGGCGAGCGTCAGGTTCTCGAAGTAGTACAGGGTCA
>NZ_DATBKY010000086.1:0-38476 GCF_036555685.1 Actinophytocola sp.
GTGGTCGTCCTTGCGGCGCTGCTCGTTCCACCGGCCCTTGAGCCCGGCGGTGTAGTAGTTCGCGACGTTCGTGGATCGTTCGCCGCCGAACAGGTCGAGCGAAACCGTATAGTGGAAGTTGAGGTACTTCTGGATCATGTCCAGGGGGATGCCACCCTGCGCGGCGACCTCTTCGGTGTCGTAGTCGCGCATGAGCTCGGCGGTGCGCTGTACGACCCGGTCGACACCGGTCGTGCCGACCATCATGTGGTGCGCCTCTTCCTTGAGCATGAACTCGCAGGTGCGCGACAGCGGGTCGAAGGCGGACTCCTTCAGCGTGCCGAGCTGGTACTTGCCGTCCCGGTCGGTGAAGTAGGTGAACATGAAGAACGCTAGCCAGTCCGCGGTCTCCTCGTTGAAGGCGCCGAGGATGCGTGGCGAGTCCGGGCTGCCGGAGTTGCGCAGCAGCAGGCCCTCCGCCTCCTCGCGGCCCTCCTTGCCGAAGTACGCGTGCAGCAGGTACACCATCGCCCACAGGTGGCGGCCCTCCTCCACGTTGACCTGGAACAGGTTGCGCAGGTCGTACAGCGACGGCGCGCTCAGGCCGAGCAGCTTCTGCTGCTCGACGGACGCGGGCTCGGTGTCGCCCTGGATCACGATCAGCCGCTGCAGGTCGGCGCGATACTCGCCGGGCACCTGCTGCCACGCGGGCTCGCCCATGTGCTCGCCGAACGCGATCTTGCGATCGTGGTCTCGTTCGGCGAGGAAGATCCCCCAGCGGTAGTCGGGGACGTGGACGTGGTCGAAGTGCGCCCAGCCGTCGCGGCCGACGCTGACCGCGGTGCGCAGGTAGACGCCGTGCGTCTCCAGCGCCGGCCCCATCTCGCCCCACCAGTTCATGAACTTCGGCTGCCAGCCCTCCAGCGCTCGCTGCAGCCGCCGGTCCGAGGAGAGGTCGACGTTGTTGGGGATCTTGTCCTCGTAGTTGATCGAGGTCGTCACCAGTTCCGCCTCCCCGGCCTTGTCCCTGCTGGTCGCCTTGGGTCGATCACGTTCGGCTCAGGCGCATACCTGTGGCTGGTTTGCGTCCCGTTCCCCTCAGGTGCGGTTGGCGAGTACCGCGGAGCCATTGCTACACCCGCTTTCTGTCGAAGGCGGGTTTTCGCCCGGTGCCGTAGCGGCGGAGCGCTCCGTCCGCACCGGACGCGTTCGGGCGGTTGAAGATCCAGTTCTGCCACGCGGAGAGCCGGCCGAAGATCTTGGTCTCGATCGTCTCCGGGCCGACGAACCGGTTGTTGGCCTCCATGCCCGTGCACGCATCGGGGCTCAGGGCCGTGCGCCCTTCCACGACGATGCGGATCTCGTCCGCCCAGTCGATGTCGTCCAGGGCGTCGGTGACCAGGCCCAGGTCGGCGGCCTCCGCCGGCGACAGCCGGTTGCCGATCTCCTTGCGCAGCGTGTCCACATGGGAGCGGTCGGCCCAGAAGCGGGACTCCAGGCGGGAGATCCCGTTCCCCATCGGGTAGGTGCCGAAGTTCGCCTCGGTCAGCGTGAGGGTGCCCGCGACGCCGGCCTCCTGGTCGTCGAGCACGTACTGCCGGTCGCAGGCGAACGCCAGCTCGGCGAGCAGGCCGGCGAAGCACGAGCCCGGCTCGACGAGCGCGATGAGGCTGCGGCTGGTCACGTCGAGGCGCTTCAGCGTGCGCTTCCAGTAGTGGACGATCTCGTTCGCGAGCCAGTGGCCGGTCGCGAGCAGGCGCTCGTAGGCCTCGACCACGCCCGGGTCGCCCTCGGTGCGGAGGAGCCAGGTGCCGAGCTCGGGTTCGTCGATGCGCAGGCGGAGGATGAGGTCGTCGAGCTCGCGGGTCATGGCGAGCGGCCAGAACTCGGCGTTCTCCGCGAACTCGCCGGCCCGCTCGGGAACCTTGACCGTGATGGCGACCGTGCCCGCGTCGCGGTCGAGGTCGGCGGTGACCCAGCGGTCGCGCTGCAGCGGGGTGAGCTCGATGCCGTGCTCGCCGTGCCGTTTCGAGCGTTTAGCCAGCTCGCGCGCGCGTTCCTCGACGGTCTCGGTGAAGCGGCGGGGCGGGGCGAGCTCGTCGACCAGCCGCCACTCGACCGCGGTGCGGCCCTTGACACCGTCGGGCCGGGTGGCGAACACGTCGGCGAGATCCTTGCGGGTGCCCCGCTTGTCGACAACACGGGTGAGCCCGCCGGTGCCGGGCAGCACGCCGAGGAGCGGCACCTCGGGCAGCGCCACGGTGGAGGAGTTGTCGTCGACGAGGACGATGTGCTCGCAGGCCAGGGCCAGCTCGTAGCCGCCGCCCGCGCAGGACCCGTTGACGGCGGCGAGGTAGGTCTGGCCGTTGGCGCTGGCGTCCTCCATGCCGTTGCGGGTCTCGTTGGTGAACTTGCAGAAGTTGACCTTCCACTCGTGCGAGCTCGAGGCCAGCATGCGGATGTTCGCGCCGGCGCAGAAGACCTTGTCCTTGGCGCTGGTGAGCACCACGGTGCGGACCTCGGGATGCTCGAAGCGCAGCCGCTGGGTGGCGTCGTAGAGCTCGATGTCGACGCCGAGGTCGTAGGAGTTGAGCTTGAGCTCGTAACCCGGCGCGATGCCGCCCTGCTCGTCGACGTCGAGCTCGAGCCAGGCGATGTCACCCTCGATCCGCAGACGCCAGTGCCGGTAACTGTCCGGATGCGCGTCGAAGGACACCATCTCCGACCCTCCTCGTGGTGGGTGCCCTCTATCCTCTACAACAGCGCTGGCGCTCGTCAAGGTTGTGTAGAAGATCGACGGGTGTGCGCCACGGGTGCGGAGTTGTCCACAGCCATTCGACGACGGCCGAATTCATCGGTGCGCCCGAACAGGCTTGAAATCCGGGGGCCGGAGGCCATGACCGGTACGGCCGGTGCATGTCTCGTAGCCGCGGGTGGAGCCGGCGGCGATCGCGCGGTTGCCGACGCGGGTTCCGCTGGTCGCGCCGGCCCCCTCGCGGCGCGAGGGGTGCCCGGGAGCAATCCGGCGCCCTCGTTCGTTGAACGGGCAGAAGAGAGGGAGGCACCCCGTGCCCGTGTTCCTGGTCCTGCTGGTCATGATGCTCGTCGAGATCGCGGTCATCGTCGCGGTCGGACAGGCCATCGGTGTGCTCGTGACGATCCTGCTGCTCATCGCCGTGTCGGTGGTCGGCGTGGCGATGCTGCGCCGGCAGGGCATGCGCACCCTCGCGGCCTTCGGCGACGCCGTGCGCAGCCGCCGCGATCCGCAGCCCGAGATGGCCGACGGCATGCTCGTCGGCGTCGCCGCGGGCCTGGTGCTCTTCCCCGGCTTCGTCTCCGACCTGCTCGCCCTCTTCCTGCTGTTCCCGCCGACCCGGGCGATCGTGCGGCGCCGGCTCGTCGGCCGGGCCCAGCGACGGCGGCCACCGCAGGTGATCGTCGTCGACTCGGAGGTCGTGCACGAAGAGCAGCGGCCGCCGATCGTGATCGAGTCCGTGCGGGAAGACAGGGACTAGGCCGACACCGGCGCCACCTGCCGCCGGCACGCCTCCGCGTACGCCACCGGGGTCATGCCGATCGCCCGGGTGAAGTCGCGGATGAAGTGCGACTGGTCGAAGTAGCCGAGGTCCGCGGCCACGTCGGCCCAGGTCGTGTCCGTCCCCTCCGCCAGCCGCGCCGCCGCCTCGTGCAGCCGGTACCGGCGCAGCACCCACTTCGGGCTCACCCCGACGTACCGCTGGAACAACCGCTGCAACGTCCGCGGCCGCATGTCGAACCGCTCGCACACCTCCTCGACCCGGGTGATCGTCCGGTCGTACAGCAGCGCGTGCACGATCCCGCCGATGACCGCCACCTCCGGGTCCGGCGCCGGCCAGTGCGCCCGTAGGTGCCGCTCGGCCACGACGACCAGCGCGTCCAGGTCGGGGGCGGCGGAGAGCTCGGCGGCGAAGGTGTCGGCGTCCGCACCCCACAAGGTCGAGAGCGGCACGGTCTGGTCGGTCAGCTCCGACACCGCGCGCCCGTACATGGGCCGGAAGGCGCCCGGCCGGAACTTCACGCCGAACACCCGGCCACGCCCGGAGTAGGCGTAGGTGAACCGGTCGCTGCCCACGCCCGCGATCGCGACCATGCCGCGGTCGTGCACGACGTTGACGCACGGGTGCGGCAGCAGGGTCACCGACGCACGACGGCCCGGCGGCAGGTCCCAGCTCACCAGCCAGTGCCGCTCGACCAGAGCCGACAGGTCGTCCGACGCCGGCGCGCGGTCCACCCGGAAGTCGACGTCGCGCACGCCCAGCACCCCGTACTCGCTCGTCGTGGCCTGTCGCGTTTGTCCAAGGCGGCCGTCCGTCATGGCTCAAGGATGACGCACATGACCGACAATTCCTCGCCCGCGCCGGCCGGCAGCCACCAGCTCACCACCTTCTTCGCCGTCGACGACGCCGCCAAGGCGCTCGACTTCTACGCCACCGCGTTCGGCGCGGAGACGACCGTCCGCTTCGACGGTCCGGACGGCACCGTCGCGCACGCCGAGATGCGCCTCGGCGACTCGGTCTTCCAGATCGGCGACCCGTCGCCGGCGATCGGCATCGTCGGGCCGCCGGAGACCGGCAACGCCTTCACGATGACCTTCTGGACGGACGACGTGGACGGCGTGTTCGCCCGCGCGCTGGCCGCCGGCGGGACCGAGCTCTCCCCCGTCACCGACGTGTTCTCCGGCGACCGGCTCGGCACGCTGCGGGACCCGTTCGGCGTGCGCTGGTGCGTCGCCCGCCACGACCGCGACGTCACTCCGGAGGAGATCCAGGCGGCCGTGGCGGGCCTGGGCGGCTAGGACTGCGGCTTCGGGAAGGCGACCGGGCTGTGCCTGCCGGCCCGGTCGACCGCCCGCACGCCGAAGAACACGTTGTCCTTCGACATGTCGATGCTCGTCGACGTCACGTCGCCGACCGGGATCGCGTGTGTCCATTCCGGAGCGGTCGTCTCCCGCCAGACCACCTCGTAGCCGGCCAGGTCGGGCTCGGTGCCCCGGTCCCACGCGAGGTCGGTGTTGTTGGTGAGCTGCGCGGTGAGGATGCGGACGTTCTTCGGCGTGCCGGGCGCGTTGGCGGCCGACCACATGGTCGCCACGTTGACCCGGCAGACCCGCGCCATGAACGCGAAGTCGACGAACTCGATCAGGTCGCCGAACTGCACGCCGTTCTCCACCCGGATGTCCTGGTGCTGGTGGGCGAAGTTCTCGTTCGGCTCGGTGAACCGGGCGGCCGGGTAGCCCTGCTCAAGGAAGCTGATGTGGTCACCGCCGCGCAGGTAGCGGTCGCGCCGGTAGATGACACGCACGTGCATGCCGGTCGCGTCGTTGTCGGCCACGTCCCGGACGAACCGGCCGAGCTGGCGGGCGGGCGAGTCGTTCTCGCCGCCGACCGCGCGGCGGATGTTCGCCTCTTCCGGCGTCTCGGAGGTCGGCACGCCCTCGGTGAACAGGCGGATCGTGCGCGGGTCACGGGTGCCGTCGTCGGCCGTGCTGCTGCCGACGATGTCGTTGGTGAACATGGCCTGCACGTCCGCGCCCGCCGCCTTCAGCACCTGCGCCAGGTGCGCGGAGCCGTAGAGACCCTGCTCCTCGCCGGCCACCGGCGCGAAGATGACCGTCGCCGCCGAGTCGTGCTTGGACAGCACACGCGCCGCCTCCATCACGACGGCCACGCCCGATGCGTCGTCGTCCGCGCCGGGCGCGTCGTCGGTGGCGTTCATGACGTCGCTGACCCGCGAGTCGTAGTGCCCGGTGATCACGTACACGCGGTTCGGCGCCACCGAGCCGCGCAGGGTCGCGACCACGTTCGTGATCTTCGTCGGCACCGGGATCCGGGCCCCGTCCGGCTCCTGGATGTAGGACTGGAGCTCGACCGTCATGCGGCCGCCGGAGTCCGCCGCGTACTTCGACAGCTCGGCGAACATCCAGTCCCGTGCGGCACCGATGCCCCGTGCCGGGTCGTCCTGCGCCGACAGCGTGTGCCGGGTGCCGAACGACACGAGCTTGCGGACCGTCGCCTCGATCCGCTTCTGGTCGACCTCTCGCAGGATCTTCGCAAGCTCGCGGCTCGGCTTCTGGGCGAGCGGCGGGCGGTCGTGACCGCTGTGCCCCTGAGCGGGATCGCCGCTCGCGACGCCCGGAACCCCGGCGAGTGACACACCGCCGGCCACGACCGAAGCCGCCAGGAACGTTCGCCGTGATGCTCTTGATTGCTCGGGATTAGTTGCCATGCGAACTGCATACACCGGCCCGGCGGGGTTTTACAGCCCCTGATGCCACCCCGTCAAAACCGGACCCGTTCCAGAAAAGCAAAGCTGTTACGCGCCGTGTCCAGCGGCGCGGGCTGGTCGTCGCGCTCGACGAGCCAGTAGCGCACGCCGCCCCGGTCCGCGGTCCGGAAGATGCGGCCGAAGTCGACCACGCCGGCGCCGACGTCGGTCCACGCGTTCGCGCTGTCGTGGTCCTTCACGTGCAGCACCGGGAAGCGGCCCGGGTGGTCGGCGAAGAGCCGGCCGGCGTCGGCGCCCGCGCGGTGCGCCCAGCCGATGTCGAGCTCGAAGTCGACCAGGTGCGGGTCGGTCTCGCCGAGCAGGACGTCATAGAGGACCTGCCCGTCGACGACGCGGAACTCCATGTCGTGGTTGTGGTGCAGCATGCCCATGCCGAGCTCGCGGGCGGCCGCGCCCGCCTCGTTGAGCTGCCGCGCGCCCAGCCGGATGCCCTCGGCGGTGTACATGTCACCGGGGAACGACGACAGCACTAGCCAACGCACGCCGATCGTCGACGCCTCGGCCAGCTTCGCCGCCCAGTCGCCGACGATGTCGCCGTGCCCGACGTGCAGGATCACCGGCCGCAGCGCCGCGGCTGCGCACATGTCGCGGATCTCGGCGGCCGGCCGCGGGAATGCGCTTACCCCGACGCAGCGGTAGCCGATCCGCGCGAGCGCCTCGAGCGTGCCGAGCGGGTCGGCGGCCAGGATGTCGCGCACCGTATAGAGATGCATGCCGATGCCGGGGGGCGGGATCCGCCTGCGCGACTCGCCGGCCGCGACTCCCGGAAGGCCGACACCGGCCGCCGTGACGGCCGCGCCCGTGCCGAGAAGTCGCAGGACTCTTCGTCTGGTCGGGTTCATCGCTACCTTCCCGTCCTCGCTGCCCTCATCCGGAAAGTACCTGAGAAAGCGCTTTCCCGCTAGGGTGTGGGCCGCGGGGTATGGTTCACGGGTGTCGAGCCGACCCCGCACGCTGCTGCGCACGAACCGCGCGTTCGCCGCGCTCGCGGCCGCCCGGGTCGTCTCGCTGACCGGCGACGCGCTCAGCCTCGTGGCGCTGATGCTGTACACGGCGGACACCGCGGGCCGGGCACTCGCGGTGGCGTTGCTGTTGCTCGTCGGCGACTTCGCGCCCTCGTTGCTGAGCCCGCTCGCCGGCGCGCTGTCGGACCGGTTCGACCTGCGGCGGGTCATGGTCGCGAGCGAGTTGGTCCAAGGTGGACTGATCGTCGCGATCGCGCTGACCCTGCCGCCGCTGCCGGTGCTGCTCGTGCTCGTCGGGCTGCGCGCGACCGCCGGGCAGGTCTTCCTGCCGGCATCCCGCGCCGCGGTGCCCGCACTCGTGGCCGACGCCGACCTGCCCGCGGCGAACTCGGTCGTCGGCTTCGGCGCGAACGCGGGCGAGGTGCTCGGCCCGCTCCTCGCGGCGGCCCTGGTCGGTGCGATCGGTGTCCCCGGCGTGCTGCTGGTGGACGCCGCCTCGTTCGGGGTCTCCGCGGCGCTGCTGCTCGCCGTGCCGTCGCTGCGCCCACGCGAGGAAGGGCACGAACCGCTGCTGCGAGCCGCGCGGTCGGGCCTGCGGTTCATCTGGGCACGCGGGCCGGTGCGGGTGGTCGTGCTCGGCTTCTGCGCGGTGGTGGCGTGCAACGGGGTCGACGACGTGGCGCTGGTGTTCCTCGCCCGGGACACGTTCCACGCGGGCGACGCGGCGGTCGCCCTGCTGCTCGCCGCGGTCGGCATCGGGCTGTTCGCCGGGTACGTACTGCTCGCGGCGTACTCCGCGCGCGTGCCGATGGCGGTGCTGCTGATCGCCGGGTTCGCGGTGAGCAGCGTGGGCAACCTGCTGACCGGGCTCGCGTGGGCGGTGGCCGCGGCGTTCGCCGTGCAGGCCGTGCGCGGGCTGGGCATCGCGGGGATGGACGTGGCCACGAACACGCTGCTGCCGCGGCTGGTGCCGGCGGACATGCTGGGCCGGGTGTTCGGCAACATGTACGGCGCGATCGGCGTCGCGGCCGCACTGTCCTATGTGGGCGGTAGCGTGCTGCTGGACCGGACGTCGGCGCCGGCGACGCTGCTGCTCGCGGGCGGGCTCGGCACGGTCGCCACGGCCGTGACCGCGGTGGCGCTCAGGCGGAGTCTTCGCCGAGCAGCTCCCGGGTAGGCGCGTGCCGGACCTCGCCGGCATGCGTGACGCAGGCGCCCGCGACGATCTCGTCGTCGAAGTTCGGGGCGAACTCGCCGTCGGAGTGCATGAGCAGCAACAGGTTCACCACGTTCGTGCCGTAGAGCTGGCTCGCCTGCGCGGCCAGCTGGCTCGGCACGTTGAGTCCACCCCAGACGGACGCGCCGCCGATGGTGATCTCCTCGCCCGGCCGCGCACCCTCGACGTTGCCGCCGGACTCGGCCGCGAGGTCGACGACGACCGAGCCGGGCTTCATGGCGGCGACCATCTGCTCGGTGACGAGCAGCGGCGCGGTCCGGCCGGGCACCGCCGCGGTCGTGATCAGCACGTCCGCGTCGGCGACGTGCGGGGCGAGCAGCTCGCGCTGTTTCGCGGAGCGCTCCTCGGTCATCTCGCGCGCGTACCCGCCCGCGCCCTCGAGCGTCGGCAGGTCCAGCTCGATGAACTCGGCGCCGAGGCTGCGCACCTCCTCGGCGGACGCGGCCCGCACGTCGTAGGCACGCACGACCGCGCCGAGCCGGCGGGCGGTGGCGATCGCCTGCAACCCGGCCACGCCCGCGCCGAGCACCAGCACCTTCGCGGGCGGGACCGTGCCGGAGGCGGTCATGGAGAGGGGGAAGAACCGGGGCAGCCGCTCGGCGGCGACCAGCGCGGCGCGGTAGCCGGCGACGAACGCCTGCGAGGACAGTGCGTCCATGGCCTGCGCGCGGGAGATGCGCGGCACGAGCTCCATGGCGAGCGTGGTGAGCCCCGCGTCGCGCAGCACCCGGACGAGGTCGAGCTCCTGGGCGGTCGGCAGGAACGACACCGTGATCGCACCCGGGGCGAGCCGGCGGGCCTGGGACGGGGCGAGCGGCTGGACCGACAGTGCCGCGCCCGCGCCGTCCAGCGCGTCGCTCGCCACGTTGGCGCCCGCGTCGCGGTAGTCGTCGTCGGTGAAGCCGGCGGCCTTGCCGGCGCCCGGCTCGACCGCGACTTCCTGGCCCACGTCGGTCAGGCGGGACACGAGCCCGGGCACCAGCGCGACCCGCCGTTCCCCAGGCCTCGTCTCGCCGACGATGGCGATCTTCACAGCCTGCACTCTAACTCCCGGCCACCTGTGCTCGCCGTAAACCACGGCGGGATGGGCCGTCCCGCTCCCCCGGCCGGGTGCCCTCAGCTGCCCCCGCCGCCGTTCGGCGGAGCGGACTGGCCGTTCTGGCCGTCCCGCCGCGGCGGCCGCATGCCCTGACCCTGCTCGGTGACCATGGCCGCGGTGGCCGCGGGACCTCGAGCTGGCGAGCGGCAAGTCGGTGATCGCGATCGGTGGCTGGAACGGCGGCGACCCCGCGCCGGCGCTCGCGGAGTTCAAGTCGTACGTGGCGGCCGGCCGGATCGCGTACTACGTCGCGGGTGGCGGCATGGCCGGTCCGGGCGGCGGGAACTCGGAGATCGCCCAGCGGGTCGCGGCGAACTACGAGTCGACGACGGTCGGCGGCCAGACGGTCTACGACCTGCGTTGACCAGCCGCCCGAAGGACCGCTACCAGCTGCCGCGGTGGTCGGGGATGGTGAGGACGAGCGGGATCGCGGCCAGCAACAACGCCGCCAGCACGACGAACGCGTGTGCCTGCGCGATGCCCGGGTCGGCGCTGTTCGCCAGCACCGCCGTGGTGATCGACACCGCGATGATCGCGCCGCTCTGGCGGAACATGCCGCGCAGGCCCGCGATCGCCGCGATCTGGTCGGGCGCCAGCTGCAGCCCGGCGTTGTTCGACGCGGGCACCGCCATGCCCATGCCGATCCCCGTGATGCCCGCCGAGATCGACAGCCACAGGTACCCCGACACCCCGGGCGGCGGCACGGCCATCAGCACCAGGCCGGCGATCAGCGTCCCGAACCCCACGATCATCGGGATCCGGTGCCCGAGCCGCCGCAGCGTCAGCACCGCCATCGCCGCGATGCAGATCATCCCGATGCCGCGCGCGGTCAGCAGCGTGCCGGCCGCGAGCGGGTCGAGGTGGAACCGCATCTGCGCGTACAGCGGCACCAGCGCGGCGAACCCGATCGCGGCGCCGCCGAACAGGATGTTCAGCAGGTTCATCGCGCCGAAGCCGCGGCCCGCGAGCAGCCGCATCGGGATGAACGGCGCACGATGGCGCACGGTGTGGCGCACGAACAGGTACGCCGCCCCGATCGCGACCAGCTCCGGCACCAGGAACCACGGGCTCGTGAGCCCCCGGCCGAGGTTGGTCAGGCCGTACATCGTGGCGAGCATGAGGCTCGCCAGCAGGGCCAGCCCGGCGAAGTCGATCCGCCCGGCCGGCCGCCGCGGCGACTCCGCGATCAGCAGGTACGACAGGACGAGGAGCAGCACGCCGATCGGCACGTTGACGAGGAAGATCGTCCGCCAGCCGAAGTAGGTGACGATGACGCCGCCGAGGATCGGCCCGACGATGCCACCGATCGGGAAGATGCTCGTGAACATGCCGACCGCGCGGTCGCGGTGCCTGCCGAAGTGCTCGGCGACGATGCCCGTGGCCGACGGCATGAACGCGCCGCCGCCGAACGCCTGCACCGCGCGCAAGGCCACCAGCAGGTAGATGTTGTCGGCGAACCCGCAGGCCAGCGACGCCAGGACGAACACACAGATGCCGACGATGAACACCCGCTTGCGGCCGAAGTGGTCGCCCAGCTTGCCGGCCATCGGCATCGCGATGATCTGACCGAGCGAGTAGACGGTGATCGTCCAGCCGCTCCAGGTCAGCTCGGCGCCGAGGTCGGCCTGGATGGCGTTCAGCGCGGTGGCGACGATCGTCTGGTCGATCGAGGCCATGAACAGCGCGATGGCGACCACCGCGAACACGACGTGCCGGCGGGGCAACGGCTCCGGACCGGGTACCTCTGCCGGTACGGCGGACACCGGGGCTGCTCGTACGCTTCGGGTCCGCATGGCGTCGATATTATTTGCTTGCCGGCAAGCAATCAAAGGGTTTGCCCGGTGATCTGTCCGACAGGAGGCAGCCGTGGATGCCGAGACACTGACCAGGCTGCGGCGGGTCATCAGCCGGCTGGCGCGCATGTTCAACGCGACGTCGGCGAGCGAGGGTCTCACCCCGACCCAGGCCTCGGTACTCGGGCTCGTGGCGAACCGCGGCCCGATCGGCCTCGCCGAGCTGACCGAGCTGGAGGGCCTCAACCCGACGATGGTCTCGCGGGTGGTGTCGAAGCTCGGCGGCGAGAGCCTGGTGCGCCGCCGGCCCGACCCGGCCGACCAGCGCGCGATCCAGCTCGAGGCGACCGACGAGGGCCGGCGGATGCACGAGCGGATCCTCGCCGCGCGCACCCAGACCGTCGCGAAGATCCTCGACGGCCTCCCACCGGACGCCAGCGCGGCTCTGGTGGACGCGCTGCCCGCCCTCGAGGCACTCGCGGAAGGGTTGCGTACCAACAGGCAGTGACGGGCCCGGCTCCCCCGGGTAGGGCTTCACTCCGTCCGCCGCCCCTGAGTAACCTGAATCGAACCGATTGGGGGTTTGGCGGATGGCGGGAACCGGTGCCGTGGCGCGCCGCACCTACGGCGGGCTTTCCGCCCACGAGCGACGCGCCGAACGCAGGGAACGGTTGCTGCGGGCCGGTCTGGAGCTGTTCGGCAGCGAGGGCTACGCGGCGTCGTCGATCGAGAAGCTGTGCACCGAGGCCGGAGTGTCCACCCGGAACTTCTACGAGGAGTTCAACAGCCGGGAGGACCTGCTGATCGCCCTGCACGACCGGATCATCGAGCAGGCGTTCCAGGCCGTGCGGACCGCGCTCGAGGACGCCGACCACACCCCGTTACGCGAACGCTGCACCCGCGCGGTCCGCGCGTTCATCACGACCACGGCGAGCGATCCGCGCTGGGCCCGGCTGACCTATGTGGAGATCATCGGCGTCAGCAACGCGGTCGAGAGGCACCGGATCGCGTGGCGTGAGCGGTGGGCGGAGTTCCTCGTGTCCGAGGCGGCGCGCGCGGTCCACCGCGGCGAGGCCGGCGCCCGGCCGTTCGACCTGAGCGCGGTGGCGCTGATCGGGGCGGTGAACGAGCTGGTGCACCACTGGTCGCTGAGCGGCGGCAAGCGCTCGCTGGACGACGTGATCGAGGAGATCGTCCGCATCGCGACCGCGGCGGTGACGGCCCCGTGACCTCGACGTCCGTCGGCGCGTCGACGAGCGCGGCGGAGCTGCTGCGCCGGTTGTCCGATGTGGCCGCGTCCTCGTCCCCGACGGTGTCCGAAGCCGCGTCCCTGTTCGCCTCGTGCGTGGCCGCCGACGGCGTCATCCAGGCGTTCGGCACCGGCCACTCGCAGGGCACGGCCCTGGAGGTCGCCGGCCGGGCGGGCGGGCTGATTCCCACGAACCGCATCGCGCTGAGCGATCTGGTCCAGTTCGGCGGCGAGGATCCGTCGGT
Source organism: Actinophytocola sp. (assembly GCF_036555685.1). GTDB lineage: Bacteria > Actinomycetota > Actinomycetes > Mycobacteriales > Pseudonocardiaceae > Actinophytocola. Next base: position 12,892 of record NZ_DATBKY010000086.1, read on the forward strand.
GCTGGCCGATCCGATGCTGGAGCGGCGCGGCGACGTGGCCGCGCGGCTCTACGACCTGGCGGCGCCCGCGCCGCAGGACCTGTTCGTGATCGCGTCGAGCTCGGGCGTGAACGCCGCGGTGGTCGAGATGGCCCACGTGGTGAAGGCGCACGGCCACAAGCTGGTGGCGATCACGTCGGTGGAGCACTCGACGCGCGTCGAGCCGCGGCACGAGTCGGGCAAGCGCCTGGCCGACCTGGCCGACGTGACCCTGGACAACGGCGCCCCGTTCGGCGACACGCTGCTGGCCCTGCCGGACGGCACGTCCGCGGGCGCGGTCTCGTCGCTGTCCGCGGCACTGCTGGTGCAGATGGTGGTGGCCGAGACGGTCCGCCTCCTGCTGGAGTCGGGCACGATGCCCCCCGTGTACGTGTCGAACAACGTCCCCGGCGGCCACGAGCGAAACCTGGAGCTGGAGGCCCGCTACGCGGGCCGCATCCGCCGCACGGCCGGCTAGGTCCGGGGAGGCGGCTACGCCATGTACTGGTCGTGGCGGGCGAGGAAGGCGGCGTACTCCTCCTCGCTCATCTCGCCGCGCCGGCCCGTGTCGATCAGCTCCGCCAGCTCGCGGAAGTAGTTCTCCCGGGGCGGGGCCGGGGCGAAGAGGATCAGCATCTGCGCGACCGCGTCGCTGTCGTTGCGGAAGGCGTGGATGCCGCCCTCGGGCACGTACAGGAAGTCACCCGCGGTGGTGTCCACCCACTTGTCGCCGTTGAACAGGCGGACCGTGCCCTCGACGATGTAGAACGACTCCGAGAACGTCTTGTGGAAGTGCGCGTCCGGGCCGCCCGCGTGCGGCCGCATCGTGTACTGGAACAGTCCGAACTGGCCGTTCGTCACCGAACCCGTCGCCACGAAGGCGTTGTCCACGTTCGGCCGGCGCAGCGTCTCGACCTCCCCGATCGGCCGGTAGGTCGCGCTGATCTCACCCGAATCGCCGACGTAGGACACGTCACCCTCCCCAGGCCGCGGATCTCTGCCACGATAGATGCTGCGGTGGTCCGGGCAGGGGGTGGCCATGGCCAACGCCCACGAGGCCGTGCTCGCTGCGGCGGACGAGGTGACGGCGCCGAACTCCGAGGACGGGGGTGGCGCAGGTTCTGGAACGGTGGTTCTGATGGCCCGGACTCTCGGTACGGCCATGACCCACCGGCCCTACGTCCTCTTGAGCTGCGCGTTGTCCCTCGACGGCTACCTCGACGACGCCGCCGACCGCCGCCTCGTGCTGTCCAACGACGCGGACTGGGATCGCGTCGACGAGGTCCGCGCGAGCTGCGACGCCATCCTCGTCGGCGCCAACACGATCCGCCGCGACAACCCGCGCCTGCTCGTCCGCGACGCCGGCCGCCGCGCCGCACGCACGGCAGCGGGCAAGCCGGAGAACCCCCTCAAGGTCACGATCACCGCCACCGGCGACCTCGACCCGGCCGCCGCCTTCTTCGCCACCGGCGAGCAGGTCGTCTACGCGCCGAGCGGCGTCGACACCCCCGGCGAGACCGTGCCCACGGGTGCGCGGGTCGACCTCGGCACCGTCCTCGCCGACCTTTACGAGCGGGGTGTACGCAGGCTCATGGTCGAGGGCGGCTCGAGCATGCACACCGCGTTCCTCACCGCCGGCCTCGCCGACGAGCTGCACGTGGTCGTCGCGCCGTTCTTCGTCGGCGACAGCGCGGCACCCCGCTTCGTCGGCGACGGACGGTTCCCCTGGGACGCCACGCACCGGGCCACGCTCGCCGAGGTCCGCGCGATCGGCAACGTCGCCTTCCACCGGTACCTGCTCAGCCGGTCCGAAGTAGACAAACACTGGCTGCGACGGGCGGTCGAGCTGTCGAGGAACTGCCCGCCCTCCAGCACCGCCTTCGCGGTCGGCGCGATCGTCGTCGACGCGGACGGCGACGAGCTCGCCCGCGGCTACTCCCGCGAGTCCGGCGGCACCGAGCACGCCGAGGAGTCCGCCCTCGCGAAGCTCGACCCCGACGACCCGCGCCTGCGCGGCGCCACCGTCTACAGCTCGCTCGAACCGTGCGGCCGCCGCGCCTCCCGGCCCCGCACCTGCACCGAGCTCATCCTCGCCGCCGGCATCCCCCGCGTCGTGTTCGCCCTCCGCGAGCCGCCCACGTTCGTCGACGGGCAGGGCGCCGAGCAGCTGACGGCGGCGGGCGTCGAGGTCGTCGAGCTACCCGGCCTGGCCGGCGCGGCCCGCGAGGTGAACCGGGCCCTGCTCTAGGCGAGCGTGAGCACGGTGTCGGCCAGCACCGGCGCGTCGCCGCGCTCCGCCGCCGACGCGGTCACCACGTGACCGGTGGGCGTGCGCCACACGCGGACCCGCAGAGTCTCGCCCGGGAACACGACCCCGGCGAACTTAGTCGCGAATGAGGCCACCCTGGTCACGTCACCGTCGAGCTCGCTGTCCACAACGGACTTGCACACCATCCCATAGGTGCACAGCCCGTGCAGGATCGGCTGCTCGAAGCCGGCCCGTGCGGCGAACTCCGGATCCGCGTGCAGCGGGTTGCGGTCGCCGCACAGCCGGTACAGCAACGCCTGCTGCGGCAGCACCGGAACCTCCAGCAGCCGGTCCGGCTCGCGGTCGGGCAGCTCGGCCGCGGTGGACGGACCGCGGTGCCCGCCGAACCCGCCCTCGCCGCGCGCGAAGATCGCCGAGCTCGTCGTCCAGAGTGGATCTCCGGCGGCCGAGGCGACCGTGGCCTCCTGGATGATGACCGCTGCCTTCTCCTTGTCCCACACGTCCGCGATGCGCGCCCGTGCCACGGCCTCGCCCGAGGTGGGGATCGGCCCGGTCACGGTGATCGACTGGGTGCCGTGCAGCACCTTCGACAGGTCGACGTCGATGCCGGGAAAGCGCACCGCGGGCGGCTCGAAGGTGCGGAAGCCGGGTGCCACGACGCCGAACGTCGGCAGCACGCGCAGCCGGTCCTCCAGTACGTACGCCAGCTCGGCCGGGTCGGTCGGCGACGCGCCGGCGCCCAGCGCGAGGTGGTAGAGCAGCACGTCCGTGCTCGTCCACGAGAACCTCGTCTCGCCGAGATCGGCGCCGATGGCGACGTCCGGGTCGATGGGCATGCGACCTCACTCGTAGCTGACCTCGACGGCATCGGTCACCGGAAGGGACTGGCAGGCAAGGATGATGCCGTCGGAGATGTCCTCGTCCTCCAGCACGTCATTGTTCAGCATCTTCACCTCGCCGGCCACCAGCCGGCACGCACACGCGCTGCACGCGCCCTCCCGGCACGAGTACGGCGCTTCGATGTCGTTGTCCAGCAACAGGTCCAGCAGCTTCACCTCGGCGGGCCAGTCGAGCTTGCGGCGCACGCCGTCCAGCGTGACCTCGACAGACGCGGCGCCGCGGGTCTGTGCCGGCGGCGCGGGCGTGGCCCTCTCGAACGGGTTCGCGCCGAGCGAGGAGAACCGCTCGAGCTTCACCCGGTCCTTGGGCACGCCGAGCGAGGTCAGCGCCTCGCGCACGGCCGACATGTACGGCTTGGGCCCGCAGACGAACGCGTCGAAGCCCGCGTACGGTGCGGCCAGCGCGGCGAGCCCGGCGGCGTTCGGCAGCCCCTGCACGGACTCCAGCCAGTGGACCACGACGAACCGGTCCGGGTGCCGCCGGGCGAGCGCGGCCAGCTCGCCGGCGAAGATCACGGCGCGGTCGTCGCGGTTGGCGTACACGAGCACGACCCGGCCGGCCCCGGTGGCGAGCGCCGACTTCACGATCGAGATGACCGGCGTGATCCCGCTGCCCGCGGCGAACAGCAGCAGGTCGGCGTCGAACGAGCGCGGCGTGAACACCCCGGCCGGCGGCAGCGCCTCGAGCTCGTCGCCCGCCGCCAGCGAGTCGCAGAGCCAGTTGGAGCCGTACCCGTCGGTGGTTCGCTTGACCGTAACCTTGAGCCGGTCGTCGGTGTGCGGCGAGCTGGACAGCGAGTAGCACCGGGCCACCGAGCCGCACCGCTCGCTCGGGACCCGCACGGTGAGGAACTGCCCGGGCCGGTAGGCGAAGGCGTTCCGATCGTCCACATCGAACTCGATGGAGCAGGCCTGCGCGGTCTCCTCGATCACCCGGACCACTCGCAGCCGGTGGGACCGCTGCTCACGCATCGGGCACCGCCAGCCGCCCGGCGGCGACCGCGTCCTCGATGCTCGCCCGCAGCTTCGGGCAGGTGTCGATGCGCGCGCTCAGCTCGCCGGCCGCGACGCGCGCGGCGAACTCGGGGCAGGTCGAGGCGGGATCGGCCGACCACTGCACGCTGGTCTGCAGCTCGCTCGCCTTGCGCACGCGCACCTCGGTGGCGCAGGCGTGGCAGCGCACCGGGGTCAGCCCGCTGTCGAGGAACTCCCGGGTGTTCGCCTCGACCGCGGCCGCGTCGTGGTGGTCCGGTGCCTTGGCCCAGCTCGCCGGCGTCATGGTTCCCTCGCAAGGTCGGTCACGTCACCTCGGCTTCCCGCCGCGCGAGGTTCTCCGCGACCTCCTTCTCCCAGACCTCGTTGGCGCGCGTGGTGTCGACCTCGAACTCGAACCGGTTGGTCATCTCCTCGGCGACGTCGTCGACGTCCACATAGAACTGCTCGTACCAGCGGCGCAGCTGGTAGACCGGGCCGTCCTCCTCGCACAGCAGCGGGTTGTCGATGCGGGTCTTGTTCCGCCAGATCTCCACGTCCTGCAGGAACCCGACGCCGAAGCTCTTCGCGAGCTTGCCGGCCACCTTGTCCGCCTTCTCCTTCGCCAGCCCGGGCAGCTTCTTCACGCTCACCCCCCACTGCAGCACGAACGAGTCCGCCGTGACCGGGTAGTGGCAGTTGATCAGCACGGTCTCGATGGTCGTGCCGTGGTAGTCCTGCCACAGGTCGTTGATCATGTAGGACGGTCCGTAGTAGGACGCCTCGGACTTGAGCGTCACGTCCGCCGCGGAGTAGCTCGACCCGCTCGCGACGTCCGGCCGCCCGCGGGAGTGCAGGTACTGCGTGGCGATGTGGCCCTCGAACACGTTCTTGAAGTAGGTCGGGAACGCGAAGTGGATGTAGAAGAAGTGGGCCATGTCGACCATGTTGTCGATGATCTCGCGGCAGTTGGCGCCGTCGATGCGGACCGTGTCCCAGGTCCAGTCGCTCCACTCCGGACCCGACGCGCCGCGCGTCTCCGGGATCACGACGTGCTCCGGTGGCGGGTTGCCCTCCGGGTCGTGCCAGACGAACAGCTGCTTGTTCCGCTCGAGCGTGAGCCACGACCGCGTCCGCGCGCGCAGCGGGATCCGCTTGGCGTAAGGGATCCCGACGCAGCGGCCGTTGCCACCCCAGCGCCAGTCGTGGAACGGGCAGGCGATCGCCGCCCCCTTGATCGTGCCCTGCGACAGGTCGCCGCCCATGTGCCGGCAGTACGCGTCGAGCACGTTGAGCGTGCCGTCGTCGGTGGCGAACACGACGAGCTTGGTGCCGAAGGCCTCGACCGCGTGCGGCTTGCCGTCGCGATAGGTGTCCGCGAGGCCCAGGCAGTGCCAGCCACGGGCGAAGCGGGTCCGTGGGGTGCCCACGTCGATCGTGCGCACGCTGGTGGTCATTCGTTCTCTCCCGCGAGGTCGAGGGCGGCCAGGTAGCCGAAGGTCATCGCCGGGCCGAGCGTCGCGCCCGGGCCCGCATAGGTCCGGCCCATCACGGGGGCGGCCGCGTTGCCCGCGGCGTACAGGCCGGGGATGGGAGTGCCGTCCTCGCGCAGCACGCGCGCCCGCGTGTCGGTGCGCAGGCCGCCCTTGGTGCCGAGGTCGCCGGGGACGATGCGGATCGCGTAGTAGGGCGGCTTGTCGAGCGGGGCGAGGCAGGGGTTGGGCTTGTTGCGCGGGTCGCCGTAGTAGCGGTCGTACGCGCTCTCGCCGCGGCGGAAGTCCTCGTCCACGCCGCCCGTCGCGAACCCGTTGAACCGTGCGGCGGTCGTCCGCAGGGCCGCGCGCGGCACGCCGATCCGCTCGGCGAGCTCCTCGAGCGTGCCGGCCCGGTGCACGGCGCCGCACTCGTACCAGCGGCCCGGGAACGGCTGGCGGGGGCCGAGACCGGCGAAGATGTAGCGGTTGCGGTAGCGCTGGTCGGCGATCAGCCAGGACGGGATGTGGCTCACGCCGCCCGCCCGAGTCTCGGAGTGGTTGTCGTACATGGCATGCACGGCGTCGACGTACGGCGCCGCCTCGTTGACGAACCGCTCGCCCGCCTGGTTGACCAGCATGCAGCCGGGCAGCGTCCGCTCGGCGAGGCAGAAGTACGGCCCGCGCGGCAGCACGATCGACGGCCCCCACCAGGCGTCGTCCATGACCGCGGTGGCGGCGCCGAGGCGCAGGCCCGCGTCGATGCCGTCGCCGGTGTTGCCCGCCGCGCCGACCGTCCACTCGGTACCGATCGGTGCCCGCTGGTACTCCTTGCGCATCCGCTCGTTGTGCTCGAAGCCGCCGCTGGCGAGGATGACCCCGCGTCGTGCGTGGATCGTGCCCGCCGGCGTGTCGACGCCGGTGACGCGTCCGTCCGTCATGGACAGAGCGGTGAGCGGCGTGCTCAGCCGCACCGCGACGTCCGCCGCACGCAGTCCGGCCCGCAGGCCCGCGGCGAGCGCCTGGCCCATGGTCAGCAGCCGGCGTCGCCTCGCGAGCGAGACGAGCCGGCGCGCGGTGACCCGGCCGGCGCGGGCGAGGCCGCGCGGGTGGCGGGCCATGAGGTTCATCCAGCGGTAGTCGGCCTGGGTGACGGACATGCCGGTCGGCGCGCGCAGGTACGGCTCGGCGAGCGTGCCGATGTCGTCGCCGAGCACGCGGGCGTCCATGGGCCGCGGCTCGATCGACCTGCCCTGCGGCCTGCCACCGGGGGCCTCGGGGTAGTAGTCGGAGTAGCCGGCGACCCAGCGCATCTCGAGCGGGGTGTTCGCGAGCACGAAGCGGACCATCCGCGGCCCGTGGTCGAGAAACGCGCGGCGCAGGTCGTCGTCGACGTCCGGCCCCGTGATGTGCGCGAGGTAGGCCGCCGCGTCCTGCGGGGTGTCCGCGACACCGGCCCGCTTCAGGACGTCGTTGTTCGGCACCCAGACTCCGCCGCCGGAGCGTGCGGTGGAGCCGCCGAAGCGGTCGGCCTTCTCGATCAGGACGGTGTCGAGGCCGTGCCGGCCGGCGGCGAGGGCGGCGGTCATGCCCGCGGCGCCGGCCCCGACCACGACGACGTCAGCTGACTCCATGGGGCTCATACTAGAACAGGTGATAGTTTTTCTCATGCCCGTCGAGTGGGATGAGCACGCGGACGTCGTCGTGGTGGGTTTCGGTGGCGCCGGGGCGTGTGCCGCGATCGAGGCCGCCCGCGCGGGCGCGGACGTGCTGGCGCTGGACCGGTTCACCGGCGGCGGTGCGACCGCGGTGTCGGGCGGCGTGGTGTACGCGGGCGGCGGGACGTCGGTGCAGCGCGCGGCGGGCGTCCCGGACTCGCCGGACGCGATGCTCGGCTACCTGGCGCAGGAGGTCGGTGACGTCGTCTCCGCCGCCACGCTGCGTTCCTTTGTCGACTCGTCCCCCGCGATGATCGACTGGCTGGCGGGTCTCGGCGTGCCGTTCGATCCGTCGCCCTGCCCGTTCAAGACGTCCTACCCGCCGGACGCGTACTACCTGTACCAGTCGGGAAGCGAGGCCGCCTGGCCTTTCCGGTCCGCGGCGCGGCCGGCCGCGCGCGGGCACCGGGCCCACGGGCGCGGCACGTCCGGCCGGGTGCTGTTCGGCGCGTTGTCGTCCGCGGCCCGGGCCGCCGGGGCGCGCGTGCGCCCGCTGACCTCGGCCGTCCGGCTCGTGGTCGACTCCGGGCGGGTCGTCGGGGTGGAGTGCCGTTCGCTGGCCGGCGCTCCGGCGCGGGTGCGGCGACGGTTCGCGCGGCTGCACCGGCTGTCGGTGCGGCCGGGGTTGTACGTGCCGGCGCTGGCCCGCCGGCTCCACCGGCGGCTGTCGGCCCTGGAGTCGCGGTGGGGCCGGCCGTTCTTCGTCGCGGCCGGGCGCGGGGTCGTGCTGTCGGCGGGCGGGTTCGTGAACAACCGCGCGATGATGCGCGAGCACGCGCCCGCCTACCGCGGCGGCCTCCCGCTCGGCACGCAGGGCGACGACGGCAGCGGCATCGCGCTCGGCGTCGCGGCGGGCGGCGCGGTGGCCCGGATGTCGACGGTGTCCGCGTGGCGGTTCCTGACGCCGCCGAGCGCGCTGCTGCGTGGGGCGCTGGTGGACTCGTCCGGTTCGCGGTTCGTGGACGAGTCCTCGTACGGGGCGGCGATCGGCGCGCGGCTCGTGGCCGGCGGGGGCCGGGCGTGGCTGCTGGTGGACTCTTCGATCGCGGCGGACGCGCGGCGCCGGCTGCGGTCGGAGACGCTGTGGTTCCAGCGGCTGCAGGCGTGGTACCTGCTGGGCTGGTCGCGGGTCCGCGGCGGGTCAGTGGAGGACGTGGCCCGCCGGGCCGGCATCTCCCCGGCGGGCCTGGCGGCGACGGTGTCGCAGTACGGCACGACGCCGGACGCCTTCGGCAAGCACCCGGACCTGGTCGCCCCGCTGTCGACGCCTCCGTACACGCTGATCGACTGTTCCTATGGCCCGCGCCTCGGCTACCCCTGCCCCATGCTGACGTTGGGTGGGCTGGTGGTCGACGAGCCGACGGGCCAGGTGCTCGCGGCGGATGGTGCACCCGTGCCGGGCCTGTACGCGGCCGGCCGCAACGCCGTGGGCATCTGCTCGAACTCCTACGTCAGCGGCCTGTCCCTGGCGGACTGCGTCTTCTCCGGCCGCCGGGCAGGCAAGCACGCGGCGGCTCAGTCGCTGGAGGGGTCACCCGAGTCGCCGAGGTGAGCCGACAGCAAGGCCGTGATCCGCGCCTGGCTCACTGCGAGCTTCGAGAACCCCTCGCGCATCTCGCCCCGCAGTCCGCCCACGTCGCCCCGCAGCTCGTCCACGTCGCCCCGCAGTCCGCCCACGTCAACCCGCAGCCCGCCCACGTCGCCCCGCAGCTCGTCCACGTCGCCCCGCAGTCCGCCCACGTCGCCCCGCAGCCCGCCCACGTCACCCCGCAGCTCGCCCACGTCGCCCCGCAGCTCGCCCACGTCGCCCCGCAGTCCGAGGATTGCGGCGCCGTGTTCGAGCTGGGTCTCGCGCAGCGCATTGAGGCTTCGGGTATGCGCCCGCAGCTCACCCTGCATCGCGGACACATCACGGTCCGCACCGCCGGCCAGCACCCGTGCGGCCGCGGCGTCGTCCCGCGCCCGCGCCACCTCGTGCTCCAGCCGGGTAACGCGGTCGCCGATCTCCTCCGGCTCGCTCATCGGTTCCCCTCTCGCATCGTCGAAGCCTAGCTCCAGATTGCCGGAGCGGCCGCGGCTCGCCAAACGGTTGTCCACAGGGTCTATCCACTTGTCCACAGGGCAACGGGAGTGACAGAAACAAGAACGTGTTCTAGTCTTGGCGCATGGGCGACCAGGTGATCGACGCCGTTCGCGAACTGCTGCCGGTGCTGCGGGAGCGTGCGCAGGACACCGAGGACGCGCGCCGCGTCTCCGACGAGTCGATCAAGGCGGTGCGGCAGACCGGGTTCTTCAAGCTCCTCCAGCCCACCCGCTACGGCGGCCTCGAACGCCACCCCAACGAGTTCTACCGTGCCGTGCGCGCCATCGCCGGCGCCTGCGGGTCAACCGGGTGGGTGGCAAGCGTGCTCGGCTGCCATCCCTGGCAACTCGGGCTCTTCGACGACCGCGCCCAGCGGGAGGTCTGGGGCGAGGACGACGACACCCTCGTCTCCAGCTCCTACGCACCGATGGGCCGGGCCAAGCCCGTCGACGACGTCCGAGGCCGCGGGTTCGAGTTCTCCGGCCGCTGGAGCTTCTCCTCCGGCTGCGACCACGCCACGTGGGTCTTCCTCGGCGGCCTCGTCCTCGGCGAGGACGGCGCGCCGACCGACTTCCGGACCTTTCTCCTGCCGCGCGCGGACTACGAGATCGACGACGTCTGGGACACGATCGGGCTGCGTGGCACCGGCAGCAACGACATCATCGTCGAGCCCGTGTTCGTCCCCGAGTACCGCACGCTCAGCTTCCTGGACACCGGCAGGTGCCACGGCCCCGGCCAGGAGGTCAACACCGGGCCGCTCTACAAGCTGCCGTTCGCGTCCGTGTTCTCCTGCTCGATCGCGGTACCCGTCGTGGGCATGGCGACGGGCGCGTACGACGCCTACGTGACCCACACCCGCGAACGCGTGCGCGCCTCCACCGGCGGCCGCGCGGCCGAGGACTCCTTCAACCAGGTCCGCATCGCCGAGGCGGCCTGCGACATCGACGCCGCGATGCTGCAGATCGAGCGGGACCTCGACGAGCAGATGCGGCACGCGACCGCCGGCGAGAAGATCCCGTTCCCGCTGCGCGTGCAGACGCGCCGCGACCAGGTCAACGCCACCAGCTCCGCGATCGCCGCGGTGGACCGGCTCTTCGAGAGCGCGGGCGGCCGGGCGCTCAAGGTCGGCACACCCATCCAGCGCTTCTGGCGCGACGCGCACGCCGGCCGGGTGCACGCGATCAACGACCCGGAGAAGGCACTCGCCATGTACGGCCAGGCACAGCTCGGGCTGAAGGTGACCGACGCGTGGATCTGACCACCGCGATGACCACTGAGGACGCCAAGGCCGGCCTCCACTACTACGAGGCGGGCACCGGCGAGGCCGTCGTCATGCTGCACGGCGGCGGGCCGGGCGCGTCCGCGTGGAGCAACTTCGGGGCGAACCTTCCCGTATTCGCCAAGCGGTTCCGTACGGTGCTCGTCGACCAGCCCGGTTTCGGCGGGTCCGACAAGCCGGAGATCACGAGCCAGTACTTCACTTTCGCCGCCGGCGCCCTGCGGAACCTGCTCGACGAGCTCGGCATCGAGCGCGCACACCTCGTCGGCAACTCGCTCGGCGGCGGCACCGCGGTCCGCCTCGCGCTCGACCACCCCACGCGCGCCGGCCGCCTCGTGCTCATGGCCCCGGGCGGCCTCGGGCTCAACGTGTTCGCTCCGGACCCGACCGAGGGCATCAAGAAGCTCTACCAGTTCGGCGCGCCGCCCGGGCCGGGCAAGGAGAAGCTCGCGAGCTTCCTGCGGACCCTCGTGTACGACCAGTCGCTGGTCACCGACGAGCTGGTCGACGAGCGGTACGCGGCCGCGAGCGAGCCGGATGCCTTGCGCGCCATGGCATCCATGGGCGCGTCGTTCGCCAGGGATCCCGAGGCGGGCATGCTCTGGCGCGAGGCGCACCGGCTCCGCCAGCGGGTGCTGCTGGTATGGGGCCGCGAGGACCGGGTGAACCCGCTCGACGGCGCGCTCGTCGCGCTGAAGGTCATCCCGCGCGCGCAGCTGCACGTGTTCGGCCGGTGTGGACACTGGGCGCAGCTGGAGCGCTTCGCCGAGTTCAACCGGCTCACCATGGACTTCATCGGGAGCGAGTGATGGGCATCCGTTCGCTTGGCTACCTGCGCATCGAGGCCACCGACGTGCCGGCCTGGCGCGAGTTCGGGCTCAAGGTGCTCGGCATGGTGGAAGGCAAGGGCGCCCGCGAGAACGCGTTGTACCTGCGGATGGACGACTTCCCCGCGCGCCTGGTGATCGTGCCCGGCGAGAACGACCGGCTGGCCGCGTCCGGCTGGGAGGTCGCGAACGTCGCCGAGCTCGGTGAGGTCTGCGGGCGGCTCGAGGCCGCCGGCGTGCCGTACAAGGAGGGCACCCGCGAGCAGTGCGCGGACCGGCGGGTCGACCAGCTGATCACGTTCGAGGACCCGTCGGGCAACACGCTGGAGGTCTTCCACGGCGTCGCCCTGCAGCACCGGCGCGTGGTCAGCCCGTACGGGCACCGGTTCGTCACCGGCGAGCAGGGCCTCGGCCACGTCGTGCTGTCCACACGGGACGATGCGGAGGCGCTGCACTTCTACCGGGACGTGCTGGGCTTCCGGCTGCGCGACTCGATGCGCCTGCCGCCACAGCTCGTCGGCCGCCCGGCGGGCGGGGAACCCGCGTGGCTGCGGTTCTTCGGCTGCAACCCGCGCCACCACAGCCTCGCGTTCCTGCCGATGCCGACGCCGTCGGGGATCGTGCACCTGATGGTCGAGGTGGCGAGCACCGACGACGTCGGCCTGTGCCACGACCGCGCGCTGCGCCGCAAGGTGCCGATGTCGGCCACGCTCGGCCGGCACGTCAACGACCTGATGCTGTCGTTCTACATGAAGGCACCCGGCGGGTTCGACGTCGAGTTCGGCTGCGAGGGCCGGCAGGTCGACGACGACGCGTGGATCGCGCGGGAGAGCACCGCGGTGTCGTTGTGGGGCCACGACTTCTCGATCGGCGCGCGGTGATCAGCCAGGCCCGGTACCGCAAGGCGCTCGGCAACTTCTGCACCGGCGTCACGGTCGTGACGGCCAGGCGCGACGCGGAGCCGGTCGGGTTCGCCTGCCAGTCGTTCGCCGCGCTGTCGCTCGACCCGCCGCTGGTGCTGTTCTGCCCCGGGCGCGACTCGCGGACCTGGCCGCTCATCGAGACGTTCGGGCACTTCTGCGTCAACGTGCTGAGCCACGCGCAGCAGCGGGTGTCCGCCACGTTCGGCACGGCGGGCGCGGACAAGTTCTCCGGCGTGCCGTGGGCGCCCGCCCCGTCCGGCGCGCCGATTCTCGCAGGCGCGCTGACCTGGCTCGACTGCGTGATCGAGGACGTGCACGAGGCCGGCGACCACTACGTCGTCACCGGCCGCGTCACCACGCTCGGCGACCAGCGCGACGAACGCCCGCTGCTGTTCTACCGCGGCGCGTACACGGTCACCGAGCCCGCGGAACCGACGCCGGGCATCCTCGACAACCTGATCACCTGGTCCCGCCACGATGACTGGATCTAGGGTCAGTGGCGTGGAGTTCCGGCAGATCGTCATCGAGACCGACCGGCTCGCGTTTCCCGCCCTGACCGCGGGCGAGGGCCCGGCCGTTGTGTGCTGGCACGGGTTTCCTGATCACCCGGCGACGTTCGAGCGGCTCGCCGAGCACCTCGTCGCGGCCGGCCGGCGGGTGGTGGCGCCGTTCCTTCGTGGCCACCACCCGGCCACCGCGGACGCGATGACCTATGCCGACGGGATCACTCTGGCCGCCGACGCGGCCGCGGTGGCCGAGGCCCTGGCGGACGGCGAGCCGGTCGACATGATCGGCCACGACATCGGCGCCGGCGTCGTCGCCCGGCTGGCCGCGGCGTGGCCGGAGCGGCTGCGCCGGGGCGTCTCGATGGCCGTGCCGCCGCCCGCGACGCTCGCCGGCGTGCTGGCCGATCCGGAGCAGCTCAAGCGGTTCTTCTACCTCTTCCTGTTCCAGGTACCGAACATCGCCGAGGCCGTGCTGGCGGCGAACCGCGACCTGATCGACTACCTGTGGGCGACCTGGTCACCGGGCCTTTCGATCGGTGCGCACCGCGAGCGGGTGCACGCCCTCTACGGCGACCCGGCGCTCGCGGCCAACGCCCTGCGGATGTACCGCGCCAACTTCGACACGTCGCTGCACGACCCGGCGCTCGCGGCGCTGGGCGAGCGGACCGAGGCACCGGCGGCGATCCCCCTGCTGATGGTGGCGGGGGCGGACGACGGCTGCATAGCGCCCGTGCACTTCGCGGACGCGGAACGCGGGCTCGCCCCCGGCTCGCGCGTCGAGGTCGTGGCCGGCGCCGGGCACTTCATGCACCTGGACCGGCCGGACGAGATCGCCCGGCTGGTGCTCGAGTGGTTCAGTACGTGAACACCGTCGCGAAGCGGAACAGCTCGGCGGTGCCCAGCGGCGGCGGATCGCTGCGCCGCTCGCGGTAGAAGTTCGACACGTGCAGGTACGTGCCGTCCGGGCGCATCACTGTCAGGCGGTTGATCGCCTGGTCGGAGACCGGCTCGTCGAACACGACGACCGAGCCGTACGTGCCGTCCGCGAACCGGCGGTAGGAGCACACCTGCTGGAACTGCGGGCACGGCGCGTACCGCGGGTATGCGCCCGGGTTCCGGTAGCCGACGTCGATCTTCAGCACGGTCGCGTCCCGGCCGCTGCCCAGCGTCGCCATGGCCAGGTAGAGGTCCGGCGTGTCGCCGGCGACGTGGAAGACCAGCGGCGCCCACAGCACCTGGCCGCCCGGGCCGTTGACCGCGGCCGGCTCGATCTCCTCGAACCCGAAGAGCACCCGCGCCCGGGCGGCGGCGAGCTGCGCGGTGAGCCGGCGGGAGCGGTTGTCGAACGACGGCGCCGGGTCGTCCACGGCCGGGGCCGGCATGGGCTGCATCGTGGCCGGGACCGTCGGCGGCGCCGACCACTCGTCGTCCGCGGTCCGGGAGCCCGTGTCGCCGAGGCCGAGCAGCGCGGCGAGCACGCCGGCGACGACGAGGGCGCCGGCGGAGACGCCGGCCGAGCGCCACCGCCGCCGCTCGGGTTCGGGCTCGTCGACCGGCGCGTACCCGGCGAGCCGCGCGAGGCCCGCGACCAGCCACTCCTCGTCGGTGGCCAGCACGTCCAGGGCGGCGTCGCTCTCGAGCTCGACGGTGTCCTCGGGTGTCTCGAGGATCGTGGCCACCCCCGCGACGGGCAGGGCGGACCAGTAGCGCAGCACGACGGCCGCCCGCTGCCGGGGCGCGAGCGCGCCGAGCCCGCGGCGCAGCTGCTCGGCCTCGGGCTCGGCGAGCTCCTCGCCCGCTTGCGGGCGGGGATCGGCCAGCCACTCGCGGACGAACGTCCCGAGATCGGTCTCCGGCGCCGGGCCGGGCGCGCCGAGCAGGAACGCGAGCCTTGTGAGCTGCTCGTCTGCTGGCACCATGGCTCCATGGTGACCGACGACGACGTGCGGCGGGTAGCCCTGTCGCTGCCACACACCACGGAGAAGCCCTCGTACGGGACGCCGGGCTTCCGGGTCAAGGACAAGCTGTTCGCCCGCATCCGCGAGGAGGGCGACGTGCTGGTGGTGTGGGTCGCCGGCGAGGTCGAGAAGCAGGAGCTGATCGCGGCCGAGCCGGCGAAGTTCTTCACGATCCCGCACTACGACGGCCACCCGACGGTCCTGGTCCGCCTCGCCGCGGTGGACGTCGACGAGCTGACCGAGCTGCTCACCGACGCGTGGCGGGTCCGCGCCCCCAGGCGCGTCGCCGCCGAGCTGGACTAGCCGCTGGGTTATATCCCGCGGTCCGCACCGATTCACAGGAAAGGACCGAGGGAGAGCGGCATGGCGAGGTTCGCGGGTGCGTTACGCAGCCACAACAAGGTGCTCGCGGACGGGTTCTTCCGGGATCGCTCGCTCGACTTCCAGACGCGCGGCTTGCTCGGCCGGGCGGTGCACGGCGCGAGCGACCCCGGCGAGGTCCTGGCCACGATCGGCCGGGTGCGGTGGCGCCGTGACTGGTTCCGCGAGTGGTCCGCGACCGCCGAGGCGACGGAGACCGGCGCGGCCGCGGCCCGCGAAGACGGCCGCCGGATCAGCGCGGCCAGCGGCTACCTGCGCGCGGCCACGTACTGGGCCGCCGCGCTCGACGGCGTCGACAGCCTCGGTGACCTCAGCGCGCTGCTGCCGACCTTCCGGCGCCACCGGCACTGCTGGGACGCGTTCGTCGACTGTTCGGCGGGTGCGTACGTGCGGGTGCCGGTCCCGTACGAGGACACCACGCTGCCCGGCTACCTCCTGCGCCCCGACGACTCCGGCCGGGCCCGGCCCACGTTCGTCGTCACCAACGGCAGCGACGGGTCGCTGGCGGACCTGTGGAGCAGCGGCGTGGCCGCGGCGCTGGAGCGCGGGTGGAACGCGTTCGTCTTCGACGGGCCCGGCCAGCAGTCGATGCTGTTCGAGCACGACGTGCCGTTCCGGCCGGACTGGGAGGCCGTGCTCACCCCGGTGCTCGACGCCCTCGTCGCGCGCGAGGACGTGGACGCCGACGGCCTGACCGGGTACGGCATCAGCCAGGGCGGCTTCTGGCTGCCGCGGGCGCTGGTGTTCGAGTACCGGCTGCGGGCCGCGGTGGTCGACCCGGGCGTGGTCGACGTGTCGGAGTCGTGGCTGCGCCACCTGCCGGCGGGCCTGGTCGGGCGGTTGAAGTCGGGTGACCGCGAGGGGTTCCTCAAGCGCATGCGCGTCGCCGGGTACGTGCCGGGCCTGCGCCGGACGCTGGCCTTCCGCGGC
Organism: Actinophytocola sp.; assembly: GCF_036555685.1. GTDB lineage: Bacteria > Actinomycetota > Actinomycetes > Mycobacteriales > Pseudonocardiaceae > Actinophytocola. The sequence goes on from NZ_DATBKY010000086.1 coordinate 29,127, forward strand.
CGGCCGTACCGTCAGGACAACCTGTACGACCTGTTCCGGACCGTGCTGAGCTACCGCCTCGGCGAGGAGGAGGCGGCCGCCATCCGCACGCCGCTGCTGATCACGGACCCGGAGGACGAGTCGTTCTGGCCGGGCCAGTCCCGCCGGCTCGCCAGGCTCGTCATGGACACGGAGCTGGTCTCGTTCGCCGCGGCCGACGGGGCGAACGCGCACTGCGAGCCCCTCGCGCGCCTGCGCGTGGAGCAGCGGATGTTCGACTGGCTCGAGGACCGCCTGGGCTAGATGCCGGTGAGCTCGGCGAGGCGGTCGACGTGGGTGGCCGGGGAGCCGAACAGGTGCAGGCCCGCGTGGGCGCGTTTGAAGTAGCGGTGCGCGTCGTGTTCCCAGGTGATCGCGATGCCGCCGTGCAGCTGGATCATCTCGCCCGCCACCTGGTGCAGGGCCTGCCCGCAGTGGGCCTTCGCGACCGCGGCGCGCAGGGGTAGTTCCGCGGGCGGGGCCAGTGCCGCGGCCAGCGCGGCGGACTCCGCCGTCTCCACCAGCACGTGCATGTCCGCCATCCGGTGCTTCAGCGCCTGGAACGAGCCGATCGGCCGGCCGAACTGCTGCCGCTGGCCCGCATGGGAGACGGTCAGCTCGAGGCAGCGCGCCGCGGTCCCCGCCTGCTCGGCCGCCAGCGCGGTGCACGCCACGTCGCGCAGCCGGGCGAGGTCCACCGGGCCGATGCGGCGCGCCGGCACGTCGGCCAGGTCGACGGTCGCGAGCCGGCGGGTCTCGTCCATCGTCGGGGTGTGCTCGCGGACGGCCAGGGCCGGGTCGACCTCGAACAGTGCCGCGCCGTCCGCCGTGCGGGCGATCACCAGCAGCATGCCGGCCGTGTCGCCGTCCAGCACGTACGCCGCGGACCCGGACACCGCATCGCCGTGCGCCGCGCACGCCGGCGCCGACCAGCCGCCGGCCGACGCCCAGGCCAGCGCGACGACCTCACCGGCCGCGACCCGCGCCGGCAGCTCGGCCGAGGAGCCGGCCGAGTCCAGCGCGCACGCGGCGAGGACCGAGCCCAGCAGCGGCGTGGCGGCGAGCGTGCGGCCCAGCTCGTACTGCACGACGAACACCTCGGCGAGCCCCGCGCCCAGGCCACCGGCCGCGGCCGGCACGAGCAGGGCGGGCGCGCCGAGCCCGGTCAGCGGCGGCCAGCAGTCGGGCTCCTTCGCCAGGAGCCGGCGAACCGTGTCCCGCAGCGACAGCTGGTCGTCGGTCAACCGCATACCGCGATTCAACCAAACAGTTGCTTGGTTGACTAGCGCGTCGCTCGTTCGGGCCGGTTCGATATTCTCAGTGCCGGGTCGGGGCCCCACAGACAACGCACGCGAGGAGACCTGGTCATCGAGAAGGGTGCACTGATCGCTGGCCGGTATCGGTTGGTGGAGCAGGTCGGCAGCGGCGCGATGGGCGTGGTGTGGAAGGCGGAGGACGAGCGCCTTGGCCGCACCGTCGCCATCAAGCGCCTGCTGGTCCGCTACGCGGTATCGGAAGCGAAGTCGGAGGAGACACAGCGGCGTGCCATGCGCGAGGCGCGCATCGCCGCCCGCCTGCAGCACCGCAACGCGATCGCGATGTTCGACGTCGCCGAGCACGACGGCGACCCCTGCCTCGTGATGGAGTTCCTGCCCTCCCGGAGCCTGTCCGCCGTCCTGGCCGAGCGCGGCTCGCTGCCGCCCGGCGAGGTCGCGGAGATCGGCGCGCAGGTCGCGTCCGCCCTCGCCGCCGCGCACGCGGTCGGCATCGTGCACCGCGACGTCAAGCCGGGCAACATCCTGCTCGCCGACAACGGCACGGTGAAGATCACCGACTTCGGCATCTCCAAGGCCCTCGACGACGGCACGGTGACCACCCAGACCGGCATCGCCGGCACGCCCGCGTACCTCGCGCCGGAGATCGCCCGCGGCGAGGACCCGAGCCGCGCCTCCGACGTGTTCTCCCTCGGCTCCACGCTCTACCACGCGGTCGAGGGCAAGCCGCCGTTCGGCACGAACACCAACCCGCTGGCCCTGCTGCACGCGGTCGCCTCCGGCAACGCACCCCCGCCGCGCAACGCCGGCCCGCTCGCCGACACGCTGTCGAACCTCATGCGGCCCGACCCGGCCACCCGCCCGACCATGGACGACGCCGCCAACGCGCTCACGAACCCGGCCCTGGCGGCCGCGCCGACCGTCCAGGTCGCGACCAAACCCGTCCCGCAGACGCCGCCGCGGACGGTGGCCGTCCTCCCCCAGCCGGACCTGCCGACGACCGCGCTGCCGCACACACCCCCGCCCGAGCCACCGCGCGGCGCGGACCCCAACCGGCGGAACCTGGTGCTGGTCGCCGTGGCCGCGCTGCTCGTCGTGGCCGGCGTGGTGACCGCGATCCTGTTGCTGAACAACGACAAGCAGCCCTCCGACGGCGTCGCCCAGGGCAGCGTGGACACGCCGACGACCCAGCAGCAGTCGCCGCCCGCCGAGCAGTCCGAGTCCTCGCAGCCGCCGGCCACGCAGGCGCCGCAGAAGCCGATCCCGGCCAAGGGCGAGATCCCGTTCAGCTCGGCCGGCCAGCTGGTGATCGACTACTACGGCGACGTGCAGGCCGTCGACCGGCGCTGGGGGATGCTCTCCAGTTACGCGCAGGGCCGGTTCGGCGACAAGGAGGCGTTCCGCAAGTACTGGTCACAGTTCAGCCAGGTCAGCTCGGAGAACGCGCAGGGCGTCACGAAGAACGGCGACGGGTCGGTGAACGTGCCGGTCGACGTCACCTACACAAAGGGCGACGGCGATCTGCGCAAGCACCTGACGATCCGCGTCACGCGGGTCAACGGCTCGCTGTTCATCGACGCGGACGCTCGCTGAGCCCGGGGTCGATCGCACCCAGCACGCGTTCCCGGTGCCACGACTGGGTTCCCCATGCCGACCGCAGCGCGCGCACCTTCGTCAGCGACAGGCCCAGGTCGTACTCGAGCGTGAAGCCGACCGCCCCGTGCACCTGCAGGGCCGACCGAGCCGCCCGGTAGGCCGCGTCGGCGGCGGCGACCCGCGCGGCCGAGACGTCCCGCGGCGCCATGGTGACCGCCGCGCCGTGCACGAGCGGCCGGGCGAACTCGAGCGCCACGTGCACGCTCGCGAGGTGATGCTTGACCGCCTGGAACCCGCCGACCGGACGGCCGAACTGCGTGCGCTGCCGCACGTACGTACTCGCCTGCTCAAGCAGGCCGACGCCGAGGCCGACCAGCTGCGCGGCGCAGCAGAGCACGCCGAGCTCGAACGCGCGGTCCACCGCCCCGGGCCCGACGCGCTCGGCGGCAGCCACGTCGAACAGCCGCCGCGCTTTGTCCACAGAGGACCGCACGGCACCCGCGACCGCGGTGTGCACGGTGTCGCCGTCGACGAGGAAGGGGACCGCCACGTCGGCGTCGAGCGCGTACGGCACGTGCGGTGGCAGCGCCACCGTGGCGAGCAGGTCGCCCGCCGCCATCCCGGGCAGCCAGCGCTCCGCGCCGGGCGTGTCCGCGAGCAGTGCCGGCACGGCGGCGAACGACTCGACCACCGGTCCCGGCACCGCGTGCCGCCCGAGCTGCTCGAACACCGCCGCCAGCTCGACCGGCCCGGCACCCGGCCCGGCGAACCGTTCCGGCACCGCGAGCCCGGCCACGCCGACCTTCGCCAGCCGCCGCAACACGTCCAGGCCACGCGCGGGCTCGCACGCCGACCAGGACCGGATCGCGGCCGGCACGTCGGCGTCGGCGAGCAGTTCGTGCACGCTCGCGGCGAGCTGCAGTTGTTCCCGATCGAGCGCGAAGTTCATCGGTCACCTCGCGGCAGGCCGAGCAGCCGCTCGGCGACGACGTTGCGCTGGATCTCGTTGGTGCCGGCATAAACGGGACCGGCGAGCGAGAAGAGGTAACCGCCCAGCCAGTCCGACTCGAGCTCGCCGTCCGTGCCGAGCAGGTCGAGGGCGGTCTCGTGCAGGGCGATGTCCAGCTCCGACCAGAAGATCTTGTTGACGCTCGACTCCGCGCCCAGCCGCCCGCCCGCCGCGAGCCGGCTCACCGTGCCCAGCGTGTACAACCGGTAGGCCTGCGCGCCGAGCCACGCGTCGACGACCCGGTCGCGCAGCGACGGGTCCGGCCTCGCGCGCCACAGCTCGACGAGCCGGTCCGCGGCCGCGGTGAACCGGCCGGGGCTGCGCAGCGTCAGCCCGCGCTCGTTGCTCGCCGTGCTCATCGCGACCCGCCACCCGTCGCCCGGCTCGCCGATGACGTCGGCGTCCGGCACGAACACCTCGTCGAGGAACAGCTCCGCGAACCCCGGCGTGCCGTCGAGTTGCGGGATCGGCCGCACGGTCACGCCGCCGGCGCGCAGGTCGAACATCACGTACGTCAGCCCGCGATGCCGGTGCGCCGACGGGTCGCTGCGGAACAACCCGAACGCCTTGTCCGCGAACGCACCGCGCGACGACCACGTCTTCTGTCCACTCAGGAGCCAGCCGCCGTCCGTGCGGACTGCCCGGCTGCGCACCCCGGCGAGGTCCGACCCCGCCTCCGGCTCCGACCAGGCCTGCGCCCAGATGTCGTCCGCGCGCGCCATCCGCGGCAGGATCCGTTGCCGCTGCTCGTCGGTGCCGAGCGCGAGCAGCGTCGAGCCGAGCAGCGCGATGCCGTTCGCGCTCACCCGCCCCGGGGCACCGCAGGCGTAGTACTCGTCCTCGAAGACGACCCACTCGAGCAGCGAGGCGCCGCGGCCGCCGTACTCGCGCGGCCAGGTCACCGCGGACAGCCGTGCCTCGGCGAGCCGGCGCTCCCACTCGCGGTGCGGCTCGAACCCCTCGGCCGAGTCCATGGGCGGCAGCGGGCCGGGCACGTTGGCGGCGAGCCACTCGCGCACCTCGTCCCGGAAGGCGACGACCGACGCGGGCAGGTCAAGATCCACTGGCGTTCCGCATCGAGCGGGCGTCCATGCCGCCGAGCGAGTCCGCCGACGTCTCCGCGTTGTGCGCGTGGGCGAAATGGTGCAGGCCGAAGACGGAGTCCATGCCCGACCGCAAACCCATCTGGTCCTCGGCCTGGTTCACCGCGCGCTTGGCGAGCGCGAGCCCGAAGCTGGGCATCCGCGCGATCCGGCCGGCCATCGCGAGCGCCTCCTCCCGGAGGGAGGCGCGCGGCACGACCCGGTTCACCATGCCGAGCTCCAGCGCGCGGCGGGCGTCGAACCGGTCGCCGGTGAACAGGAACTCCTTGGCCGCGCGCGGGCCGAGCACCCACGGGTGCGCGAAGTACTCGACGCCCGGGATCCCCATGCGCACCACGGGGTCGGCGAAGAACGCGTCGTCGGCCGCGACGATCAGGTCGCACACCCACGCGAGCATCAGGCCGCCGGCGATGCACGCGCCCTGCACCATCGCGATCGTCGGCTTCGGGATCTCCCGCCACCGCCGGCACATGCCGAGGTAGACCTCCATCTCCCGGGCGTAGCGGCCGTCCCCGCCCGGCTTGCCGACGTGGTCCCACCACAGCACGGCCTTGCGCTCGAACGACACGTCCACGTCGCGGCCCGGCGTGCCGATGTCGTGGCCGGCGGAGAAATGCTTGCCCGCGCCGGCGAGCACGACGACCTTGACCTCGTCGTCGTCCACGGCGCGGGTGAACGCCGCGTCGAGCGCGTAGGTCATCGCCGAGTTCTGCGCGTTGCGGTACTCCGGGCGGTTCATGGTCACCGTGGCCACCGGCCCGTCGACCTCGTACCGGACGACGCCGTCGGTCACGCCTTCGCTCTTGCCTTCGGTCACGGCGTTCATGGTTCGCTCCGCTCCTCCAAAGCAATTGCTTGGTAGGCTAACACCTCATGGCGCTCACGGAGTTCCGCGCGACCGTGCGCGAATGGCTGGGAGACAACCTGACCGGCGAGTTCGCGAGCCTGCGCGGCCTTGGCGGACCGGGCCGCGAGCACGAGGCGTTCGACGAGCGGCTCGCGTGGGACCGGCACCTGGCGGCCGCGGGCTGGACGTGCCTGGGCTGGCCCGAGGAGCACGGCGGCCGCGGCCTCGACCTCGACCACCTCGTGGTCTTCCACGAGGAGTACGCCGCCTCGGGCGCGCCGGCGCGGGTGAACCACTTCGGCGAGGAGCTGCTCGGCCCCACGCTGATCGTGCTGGGCACGCCCGGGCAGCAGGCCCGCTTCCTGCCGCGGATCAAGGCGGTCGAGGAGCTGTGGTGCCAGGGCTACTCGGAGCCGGGCGCGGGCTCGGACCTCGCCTCGGTGTCCACGTCGGCGAGGCTCGACGGGGACTGGTGGGTGCTCGACGGGCAGAAGATCTGGACCTCGCTCGCGCACGTGGCGCAGTGGTGCTTCGTGCTGGCCCGCACGACGCCCGGGTCGAAGCGGCATGCCGGCCTGTCGTACCTGCTCGTGCCGATGGACCAGCCGGGCGTCGAGGTTCGTCCGATCGTGCAACTGACCGGCGGCTCGGAGTTCAACGAGGTGTTCTTCGACGGCGCCCGCACCGCGCGCGACCTCGTGGTCGGCGAGGTCGGCGGCGGCTGGGCGACGGCCATGCGGACCCTGGAGTTCGAGCGCGGCGCGGCGACGTTCGGTCAGCAGATCGGCTTTCGCCGGGAGCTGGACGCGCTGGTCGAGCTGGCCCGGTCCGCCGGCGCGCTCGAGGACCCGCTGCTGCGCGAGCGGCTGGCCCGCGCGCGGCTGGGCCTGGAGGTCATGCGTGCGCACTCGCTGCGGACCATCGGCGATGCCCGGGCGGCCTCGGTCACGAAGCTCGTCTGGGCGACCTGGCACCGCTCGCTGGGCGAGCTGGCGATGGACGTGCTGGGCGCCGCCGGGCTGACGGCCCCCGGCGGTGAGCTCGGCGAGTGGCAGCGGCTGTACCTGTTCAGCCGGGCCGACACGATCTACGGCGGGTCCAACGAGATCCAGCGCAACATCATCGCCGAGCGCGTGCTCGGCCTGCCCCGCGAGGCCCGCCCGTGATCCCGCCCGTGATCCCGCCCGAGGTTCCGCCGGCCCTGGGCGGCCCGCCCTCGATCCCGCCGGTAACTCCGGCTGGCCCGGCCGGCCGCGACCTGCTGGCCGGCAAGGTCGTCGTGGTCACCGCCGCGGCCGGCACGGGCATCGGGTCCGCGACCGCGCGGCGCTGCCTCGACGAGGGGGCACGGGTCGTGGTCAGCGACCACCACGAGCGCCGCCTGGCCTCGACCGCGGCCGAGCTGACCGGTGAGTTCGGCGAGTCCGTGCACCCGATCCCGTGCGACGTGACCGACGAGGAGCAGGTTCGGGCACTCGTGGCCGGCACGGTGGATCATTACGGCCGGCTCGACGTGCTGGTCAACAACGCCGGGCTCGGCGGGACGGCGTCGGTGCTGGAGATGACCGACGAGCAGTGGGCGCGCGTGCTGGACGTGACGTTGACCGGAACGTTCAGGTGTACGCGGGCGGCATTGCGGCAACTCGTGGACCAGGGCGGCGGCGGCGCGGTGGTGAACAACGCGTCCGTGGTCGGGTGGCGGGCACAGGAGGGACAGGCACACTACGCGGCGGCGAAGGCGGGCGTGATGGCGCTGACCCGCTGCGCGGCGAAGGACGTTGCGGAGCACGGGATCCGGGTGAACGCGGTGGCCCCGAGCCTGGCCGCGCATCCGTTCCTGGCGAAGGTGACGAGTGAGGAGCTGCTGGCCGAGCTGGCCGGGCGGGAGGCGTTCGGGCGCGCGGCGCAGCCGTGGGAGGTGGCGACGGTGATCGCGTTCCTGGCGAGCGACTACGCCTCCTATCTCACGGGTGAGGTGATCGCGGTCAGCAGCCAGCACCCTTGACGGTGCGGCGGCTAGTCTCAATCGAAGACGCGAGCACGGAGGTATCTCGATGGCGCAGCTCATGCCGATAACGGACTCGATGTTCCTGCTCGCCGAGTCCCGTGAGCACCCGATGCACGTCGGCGGCCTGCAGTTGTTCGAGCTACCGGAGGGCGCGGGCCCGGACTACGTGAGCGACTTCCACCGGGAGCTCCTGAGCCTCGCGGACGTGCGGCCGCTGTTCCGCCGCCGGCCGCGCGGGCCCGTCGGGACGGTCGGCCAGTTCGCGTGGTCGAACGACGACCATCTCGACATCGAGTACCACGTGCGCCACTCGGGCCTGCCGCGGCCGGGCCGGGTGCGCGAGCTGCTGGAGCTGGTGTCCCGCTTGCACGGCACGCTGCTGGACCGGCACCGCCCGATGTGGGAGTTCACGGTCATCGAAGGCTTGCAGGGCAACCGGTTCGCGACGTACAGCAAGATCCACCATGCGCTGCTCGACGGCGTGTCGGCGCTGCGGCTGATCCAGAGCTCGCTGTCGCCGGACCCGTCCGCTCGCGACGTGCGGCCGCCGTGGTCGCCGCGGGTGCGGACGAACGTGTTCGACAAGCCGTCGCGCGGCGAGGACGTCGACCCGTTCACCGCGGCCGGGCGGTTCGTCAAGGAGTTCGTCGGCCTGGGCGGCGCCGCGGTGAAGGTCGTCAACGAGGCGTTCCGCGAGCAGTCGGCGACGCTCGCGTTCCAGGCGCCGAAGTCGATGTTCAACGTGCCGATCACGGGCGCGCGCCGGTTCGCCGCCCAGGGCTGGCCGCTGGACCGGATCAAGGCGGTCGGCCGGGCGGCGGGCGCGACGATGAACGACGTGATGCTGGCGATGTGTGCGGGGGCGCTGCGCCGGTACATGCTGGACCTCGGGACGCTGCCGGACCGCCCGCTGGTGGCCGCGGTCCCGATGTCGTTGCGCGCGCGCCAGGGGGGCGGCTCGTCGGAGTCGTCCCTCGGCGGCAACGCGATCGGCCTGATCCTGTGCAACATGGCCACGGACGAGCCCGACGCGGCGATGCGGCTGGCGACCATCCACGACTCGATGCTCAAGGGCAAGGCCGTCTACCACGGCATGAGCCGCCTGCAGATCCTGGCGCTGAGCGCGATCCCGCTGATCCCGCTGGCGGTCGGCACGGTCCCGGGCATGACGACGCTGACGCCGAACGCGTTCAACGTCCTGATCTCGAACGTGCCCGGCCCCCGCGAGCCGCTGTACTGGAACGGCGCGCGCATGCAGGGCGTGTACCCGCTGTCGATTCCCTACGAGGGCCAGGCGCTGAACATCACGGTGACGAGCTACGCGGGCAGCCTTGAGTTCGGCCTGACGGGCTGCCGCCGCACGGTCCCCCACCTGCAACGCCTGCTGGCCCTGCTCGAGGAGTCCTTGCAGGAACTGGAAAAGGCGACCGCCTGACCCCCGCGAGTCCAACACCCAGCCCCCGCGAGTCCAACACCCAGCACCCGCGAGTCCAAC
>NZ_DATBKY010000087.1:0-16992 GCF_036555685.1 Actinophytocola sp.
GCGCCGTTGTGTCCCACGAGGCCGACCCGGTCGCCCTCCTTGAGGGACACGGAGATGTCGTGCAGCGCCTCGATGATCGGCACCTTCTGCTCGGTGCCGATCTTGCCGCCGACCTTGCCGAGGACCGCCTTCTTCAGTGACCGGGACTTCGCGTCGAAGATCGGGAAGTCGACCGAGGCGTTCCAGACGTCGATGCTCACCATGTCGTTATCGCCTCACTCAGACCCAGTAGGAGACCCGGGCACGGTAGTTGCGCATGGCCAGGAGGGCCAGGCCCCACCCCACCACGGTAAACGCACCCACCACGACCCAGTGATGCCAGCTCTGCGTGTTGCCGATCAGCGGCGCCCGCAGGATCTCGACGTAGTGGTAGAGCGGGTTCAGCTCGGCCACGAGGATCCGCCACTGGCCGTCCCCGCCCGGCACGACCGAGTTCGTCAGGATGTCGGTCGTCCACACGATCGGCGTCATGAAGAACAGCAGCTGCGTGAAGCTGATGATGACCGGCGGGATGTCCCGGTAGCGCGTCGAGATGATGCCGAGCAGCAACGCGACCCAGCCGCCGTTGATCGCGAGCAGTACGAACGCCGGGATCGCCCACAGGATTGCCCAGGTGATGCCCGGTTGCGGCGCGGCGTTGGGATCCTTGGTGATCGTGTACCCGGGCTGGCTCAGGGCGCCCCAGTAGACGGCCACCACGACGACGTAGACCAGCAGGTTGTGCGCGAACATCAGCGTCAGCCGCCACACCACGCGAAGCGCGTACACGGTGATCGGCGCCGGCAGGTGCTTGATCAGGCCCTCGTTGCGGATGAACGTCTCGGTGCCCTCGGTCAGGCAGCCGAGGATGAAGTTCCACACGATGAACCCGACCGTGATGTACGGCAGGTAGGTGGGGATCTTCGCGTCGAACAGGACGGAGTAGAGCAGGCCCAGCCCAAGCGCGGTGATGGCCATCGACAGCGTGATCCACAGCGGGCCGATGACCGACCGGCGGTAGCGCTGTTTGATGTCCTGCCATCCGAGGTGCCCCCACAGCTCGCGCTGCTTGATGCCCTCGTGGATGTCTTCCCAGGCCCGGCCCCAGCTACGGGAGGACCGGGTCGGTGGTGGTGGGGCCTGCTCCTGCTCGGCCGTGGCGGTTGCTGGCACGAGTGTCGAGCCTACCGGCGGCGATCTGCCGCCCAGCAGGGGCCGGAATGCCGCCCCGACCTGGGGTAGCCGCCCGAAAGTGGGACTCGGCGGCTGGTACCTTGTCCGCTCATGGTCGACAACTCCAATGGGCAGAGCGTGTTGCGCTCGCTACTGGACGTCTATGCCGACCACCCGGAACCCCGCCGCGTCGCGGTCGTCGGCAACCAGCCGCTCGAACCGGACGAGGAGCGTGCCAAGGCCGTCGATGCCGCCGACCTCGTGATTCGGGTGAACGGCTTCAAGCTCGACGATCCGGGCACGCCGCCGACCGTGGGCGGCAAGTGTCACGCCGTCGTGTTCAACCGCGCGCTGCGCGCGACGAGGTGGGTCTTCGAGAACTACCGGCAGCGGCTGTACCTGATGGTCGAGCCGGGCCGGCTGCACTGGGAGCCGGACCTGGTCCCGGGCTGGTGGCCGGCCGACCTGGGCTTCGTGCCGGTGTCGAACCGCGAGGTCACGCTGCCCCTGTCCGACGCGCTGGGCCTGCCGACCGGGGAGCAGGCGACCTGGTCGACGACCGGCACGATGGCCGCCTGGATCGCGCGCACGAACTACCCGGAGGCGGAGCTGATCCTCACCGGGTTCTCTTTCATCGACGACCCGAACCAGACATCCTGGATGCATGCCGCCGGTGACTCCTGTGTCGTCGGGCCGGAGCACCAGATCGCCGCCGAGGCGCGGCTGCTCGAGTCGTGGCTGCAGACCAGCCGAACCATCCTGCTCCGTTGAGTCCGAGGATTGAGAAGTTGACCAAGCCTTACAGCCGTCTCACCACGATGCGCAAGCTGGTGTCCGACCGCATCGGCAAGTTGATCGACTGGCGGATCAACCACCCGGTCGCGGGCAACCGGCTCTTCCAGCTGTACGGCATGGTCGACGCGCACGAGCGCCGGCTCGACGAGCAGCGGCAGCGCATGGACCGGCTGGCCGAGCTCGAGCGGCGGTTCCGTGAGGTCGAGAAGGCCCAGCACTGGTCGGCCAACGAGCTGGAGCGGATCATCCCGCAGATCGCCGCGCAGGAGTCGCAGCTGGAGTCGCTGCGCGAGAAGCTCGCCGCGCTGCCGGCCGCGGACCAGCCGCAGATCGACGAGTCGCGCGCGTTGATCGACGAGATCCGCCGCGAGCACAGCCAGATCCGGGTGCGGCTGACGGCGGTCGCGCAGTACGAGGACCGGTTGCGCAAACTCGAAGATCGTACTGGCAGTAACTGAATCCGGCTGTATACAACGCTCTGTTACCAGTATTCCCAGTTTACGATTCAACTGTGAATAGTTGACCGCAAGAGTCACCTACTCAACACTCAAGTCGCCCCGCCGCTGTTGCACCCTACGGATACACACAGGTTGTGGGAGGTCGGGGCCATGGTAGACGTCCAGTGGTGGTTATCCGGTTACGACAATCGGGTACACGCGTTCGGCGCCGACGAAGCCGGGCGCGACTTCGGTGAAGCTCTCTGCGAGCACAGCGTCCCCAACACCAAGATCACCTGCACGGACGACGGCGAGCGCTGTCTGGCCTGCCTCCTGATCTTCGGCGACATGCTCGCCGACACCTACGGCGAAGCGAACTGGCGCGCCTCCTAGTTGTACTTTGGCCTCCATGCGCGAGGTCACGATCGGCAAGCACACGATCGGCCCGGGACACCGGCCGTTCGTCATCGCCGAGATGTCCGGCAACCACAACGGCTCGCTCGACCGCGCGCTCGCGATCGTCGACGCCGTGGCCGCCGCCGGCGCGCAGGCGCTGAAGCTCCAGACCTATCGCGCGGACACCATCACGATCGACGTGGACCTGCCGGCGTTCCGCATCTCGGACGACCATTCCCTGTGGGGCGGCGAGAATCTCTATCGCCTGTACGAGAAGGCCCACACCCCGTGGGAATGGCACGAGCCGATCTTTTCCCGGGCGCATTCCCTGGGCCTGACCGTGTTCTCCAGCCCCTTCGACCCGACCGCCGTCTCGCTGCTCGAGTCCCTCGACGCACCCGCGTACAAGATCGCCTCCGCGGAGATCGTCGACCTGCCGCTGATCGACCTGTGCGCGCGCACCGGCAAGCCCCTGGTGATCTCGACGGGCACGGCCAACGTGGCGGAGATCCACGCCGCGGTCGCCACGGCCCGCGCGGCCGGCAACGACCAGCTGATCGTCCTCGGCTGCACGGCGTCGTACCCGGCGTCGCCCTCGGACTCCAACCTGCGCGGCCTGTCCCTGATCGGGGACGCGTTCGACGTGGTCCCGGGCCTGTCCGACCACACGATGGGCATCGGCGTCCCGGTGGCGGCCGTGGCCCTGGGCGCCTGCGCGATCGAGAAGCACGTGACCCTCTCCCGCGCCGACGGCGGGGTCGACAGCGACTTCTCCCTGGAACCGGCCGAGCTGTCGGCCCTGGTGACCGAGACCGAGCGCGCCTGGCAGGCCCTGGGTACCCCGCACATCGGCCCACGGGAGAGCGAGCGAGAGGTCCTCCGCGTGCGCCGCTCCCTGTACGTGGTCGCGGACGTGGCCGAGGGCGACGAGGTCACCCGGGAGAACGTCCGCTCGATCCGCCCCGCGGGCGGCCTGCCCCCGGCGGCGCTGGAGACGGTGCTGGGCCGTCACTTCCGCAAGGCCGCGCCGAAGGGGACCCCGCTGACCTGGGACTTGATCTGAGGTCCGGGCGCCTGTAGCCGGTCAATCCCGCTGGAAACCGGGCCGGAGGCCGCCGGTTCGCACCTCAGCCCAGCTCGGCCAGGCGCCGCCGCGCGTACTCCGGTTCCAGCCGCCACCCGGCCGCCGCCTCCCACGCGTGCACCGCCGCCCGCGCGATCCGCCCGCGCGGCTCCGGCAGCTCAGCTCCCGGCTGGCCAGCGCCCGGCAGGTCCGCCAGGTCCAGGTCCGGGTGATCGACCCGTGCCTCGTCCCAGTCGAGGAACCCGACCCCGGCCGAACTCACCCGCACGTTCGCCGCGCACGGATCCCCGTGCACCACGGCAGACTCCGCCGACAGCGCACGCCACGCCCGCCGGCACGCGGCAACCGCCGCGGACGGCATCGCGCGAAGATCCACATCGCCACCGGAGTCGTGCACCAGCAGCTCGGCCGTCGAGCGGAACCCGGGCCGCTGCGGCCACGAGCGGGTCACCGCATGCAGCCGCCGCAGCTCGGCCGCAACCAACGGCCACTCGGGCCCGGCCGGCTCCCGCCCCGGCAGCCACTCCTGCACCACGACCCCGTCCACGTGCCGCCGGCCGTCCACAGTGGGCACCACCGACGGCACCAGAAAGCCCCGGGCGGCGAGGAACGACAGCAGGTCCAGCTCCCAGTCCAGGGCGTCGGCCGGCCGCCGGGACCGCCGCGCCACCAGCCGTGGCCCGCCCGGCGACCGGACCTCGAGCACCGAGTTCCGGTGCCCGCCGCCGAGCCGCCCGACCACCACGACCGGCCCCCACGCCGAGAGGTTCACCCGAAGAAGTCGCGGACCAGCGAGATCACCCGGTCCACAGCCGCGTCCGTCAGGTCCGGGAACAGCGGCAGCGACAGCTCCTCCGCGTAGAACCGCTCGGCCCCCGGGCACAGCCCGCGCCGGTACCCGAGGTCGGCGAACACCGGATGCCAGTACGCCGGGATGTAGTTGACCTGCACCCCGATCCCGTTCTCCCGCAGGTACTCATACAGCGCCCGCCGGCGCCCGTCGAGGACCCGCAGCGGGTACAGATGCCACGCCGGCGCCGCGCCGGGCAGCGTCACCGGCAGCGCCACACCCTCCACATCGGACAGGCCGGCGGCGTAGCGCGCGTGGAGAGCGGCCCGGCGCGACACGAACCAGTCGAGCCGACGCAGCTGGCTCGAGCCCAGGGCGCACAGCACGTCCGGCAGCCGGTAGTTCAGCCCGAACTCGTGCACCTCCTGGTGCCAGCCGCCCTCGTCCGGCCACCGCTGCCGGTCGCGGTCACGCACCAGCCCGTGGTTGCGGAACTCCTGCGCCCGCCGCAACAGATCCGGGTCGGCGCAGGCCACGGCGCCACCCTCGGCGGTGGTCAGGTTCTTCGTCGGGAAGAAGGAGAACGTCGTGAGGTCCGCGAGCGAGCCGACCGGCCGCCCGTGCCACGTCCCGCCGATCGAGTGCGCCGCGTCCTCGAGCAGCAGCGCGCCCGCGTCATGCGCCACAGTGGACAGTGTGGCGAGGTCGGCCGGGTGCCCCGCGTAGTCGACCGCGGCGACGACCTTGGTCCGCGACGTGACCGCGGCGGCCGCCGCCTCCGGTAGGAGGTTTCCGGTCTCCGGCGACACGTCCGCGAACACGACCTTCGCCCCGAGCAGCGCGGCCGTCGCGGCCGTCGCCACGAACGTCATCGGCGCGCACACGACCTCGTCGCCCGGCCCGACCCCGGCTGCGGCGTAGGCGACGTGCAGCGCTGCGGTCCCCGAGGTCACCGCCACGGCGGGCACCCCACCCGTGACGGCCGCGATGTCCGACTCGAACCTCGTGACCGCGGGACCGGTCGTCAGCCAGTCGCCCCGCAACACGGCGGCCACCGCCGCGACGTCATCCTCCACAATGGACTGGCGGCCGTAGGGCAGGAAGTCAGCTGTGCTCAATCTGTTCGCTCCGCTCCGGCGCTGATCCGCCGTCTCCCTCCACCGTCCTCGGCGCCGGCGGCTCCCTGCGCGCGCTCGTCAGCCTGGACGGCGTACGCGGCTCCGCTCCCGCTCACCCATACTGCTCGACCAGCGCGCGCAGGTCGTCGTCGGTGAGCCACAGGTCGTTGGAGTCCGAGCGGTATGCCCAGCCCTCCGGCACCGGCGTCCCGTCCTCCGGCGGCTCGTAACCCCAGCCCGCGATGTGCGGCATCACGACGTACCGGTCGCCGAGCAGCAGCGTCCGGCGGGCGTCGTCCGCCGCGATCATCTCCTCGTGCAGCTTCTCGCCGGGCCGCACGCCGACCTCCTTCATCGGGCTGTTCGGCGCGATCACCCGGGCCAGGTCGACCAGCCGCATGCTCGGGATGCGCGGCACGTACAGCTCCCCGCCGTGCATGAGGTCGAACGAGCGGACCACGAACTCGACCGCCTGCGGCAGCGTGATCCAGAACCGCGTCATCCGCAGGTCCGTGATCGGCAGCGCCTCGCCACGCTCCGCGAGCGCGCGGAAGAACGGGATGACGCTGCCGCGCGAGCCCATCACGTTGCCGTAGCGCACCACGGAGAACCGCGTCGGGTGGCCGGCCGCGTAGTGGTTGCCGCTGATGAACAGCCGGTCGGCGCACAGCTTCGTGGCGCCGTACAGGTTGATCGGGCTCGATGCCTTGTCCGTGGACAGCGCGACGACCTTCTGCACGCCGCAGTCGATGGCCGCCTCGATCACGTTCTGCGATCCCGTGACGTTCGTCTGGACGAACTCGAACGGGTTGTACTCGGCGGTGTCGACCTGCTTGAGCGCGGCGGCGTGCACTACGAAGTCCACATCGTGCATCGCGCGTTCCAGGCGGCGCCGGTCGCGCACGTCGCCGATGAACCAGCGCAGCCGCGGGTCGTCGCCGAACAGCTGGCGCGCCTCGTACTGCTTGAGCTCGTCACGCGAGAGGATCACCAGCCGCCGCGGGTTGAGGTGTTCCAGCGCGTATGCGGTGAACGCCTTGCCGAACGACCCGGTCCCGCCGGTGAGCAGGATGCTGGCCCCATCCAGCAAAGCCATCGTTACCTCCGAGAGATCTCCGCTGCGCCAGTGCGCCATCATGGCACCCGTGCGAGTCAACGCGGTCATCCAGGCACGGCACTCGTCCACGAGGCTGCCCGGCAAGGTGCTCCGGCCGCTCGGCGGGCGCAGTGTCCTGAGCTGGGCGATCCGGGCCGCGGCACACGCTGCGCACATCGGCACGGTGATCGTCGCGACGTCGACCGCGGCCGACGACGACCCGGTCGCCGAGGAGGCGGTCCGCTGCGGTGCGGCCGTGGTCCGCGGTCCGCTCGACGACGTACTCGATCGTTACGAACTGGCCGCCGAAGCCCATCCGTGCGACGCGGTGGTCCGGCTGACCGCCGACTGTCCACTGCACGATCCGGCCCTGATCGCGCAGGTCGTGGGCGTGTGGCTGGCCGACCCGCAGCTGCAGTACGTGAGCAACGTCCTCGTGCGCACGCTGCCGCGCGGGTTCGACGTGGAGCTGGTGCGCCGCGACGTGCTGGCCGAGCAACACGAGACGGCGACCGGCGCGCACCGCGAGCACGTCACGTCGGGCATCTACACGCGACCGGCCACCTACCGCTGCGCGGGCGTGGTCGCCGGCGAGGACCACTCCGACCTGCGGGTCACGCTCGACACCCCGCCGGACGCGGCACTGCTCGACGCGGTGGTCGCCGCGCTCGGCGACGGCGTGCCGAGGTGGCGGGACGTGGTCGCGCTGCTGCGGTCGCGGCCGGACCTGGTGGCGCTGAACGCCGAGGTCGTGCAGAAATCCCTGCCCACGGCATGACCACGCTGCTGCTGCGTGCCGACGCCGGCCCGTCGATCGGCGTCGGCCACCTGTCGCGGTGCGTGGCGCTCGCGGAGGCGGCGGTGGCCCGGGGCTGGCGAGTGGTGCTGGCCGGTTCGGTGACGGTTGCGGACTGGCTGGTCGCGCGCCTGTCCACGCTGGACGTCCCGATCGTGCCGGCCGAGCGGTTCGCCCCGGCCGATGCCGACATCGTCGTCGTCGACCACTACGGGCTTGGCGAGCTGCCGGACGTGCGCGAGGCGGCACGCCTGGTGTCCCTGGAGGACGGTCCGTTCGGCCGCCGTGCGGCGGACGTGGTGGTCGACGCGAACCTGGTCGTCGCGCCCCGGCCGCCGGACGGCTCACCGGTCGTCCTGGCCGGCCCGCGGTTCGCCCCGCTGCGCTCGGATGTGGTCGAAGCCCGCGCGAGCCGCCGGGGCGCCGACTCGCTTCAGGTCGTGGTCGTGATGGGTGGCGGCGCCACCGGCGAAGCGGTCTCGGCAGCGTTGAGCGCCCTTCGCGACACCGGCGTCCCACTGGTCGCCCGCGCGATCTCCACGGCCTCCGTGCACGTGGACCCGGCCGGTGGTCAGAAGTTCGTGGTCGAGCCCCCGACGCCCGCACTGCCGGCCCTGCTGGCGCGAGCCGACCTGGTGATCAGTGCGGCGGGCGTGACGCTGCTGGAGCTGTGCTGCCTGGGTGTCCCGGGTGCGCTGGTCCAGCTGGCCGACAACCAGGCGACGGGTTACCGAGCGGCGGTCGACCAGGGACTGGCCGCCGGCCTGGGCACGGTGGCGGACCTCCCCGCCGCGGTACCCGCGTTGCGCGCGCTCCTCCACGACCCCGACCGCCGCTCCGCCCTGAGCCGAGCCGGCTCGAAGCTGGTCGACGGCCGAGGCGCGAGCCGAATCCTGGACGCCTGCGAACTGACGATCCGCCCGGCGAGCCCCGCCGACGCAGGGCTGTTGCTGACCTGGCGCAACGACCCGGAAACGCTGAGATGGTCGAGGGGTCACCAGCCCGTGGCCGAAGGTGTGCACCAGGCATGGCTGCACAACTCGCTCGAGAACCCGGACCGCCTGCTGCTGATCGCGGAGACCGACCATCCGGTGGGCACCGTCCGCTTCGACCGGCTCGAGCCGGGCACGTGGGAGGTCAGCATCACGGTGGCCCCCGCCGACCGGGGCAAGGGCCTCGCGTCCCGCCTGCTCATGATCGGCGAAGGTGCCCTGCAAGCGCGTCACCCGGCAACCCAGATCCTGGCGAACGTCCACGAGGCCAACAAGCCGTCACTGACCCTGTTCCACCATGCCGGCTACGAGCCAACGGCCCGCCCACCCGACGGCTCGTACGTCTGGCTGGCCAAACAAGGTTGTCCACAACCGGCCGACTTGTCCACAGAACGGCCGTGACCTCCCTCTTTGTCAGCCCTCCCCGGTAAACTGACGGTCACGAGGGGTGCCCCCGGAGAGGGTGGGGGCGTTCGGTACTCGGGTTCAGCACGCGCGTGCGCGCGCGGGAGCTTTGGTCTCGGGGCGGCAGAGGCGATCCACAGGGGTGGGCGTGGTCGGCCGGGAATGTCGGCGGGGGGCCGTAGCCTGGAAACGCGGGGGCCGGAGGCCGCGCCTCTGTCCGAAGTGGAGAAACGTGCGCGGCGTGCTCCCCGCCACGGGCACGATCCCGGCGGCCGGCGTGCCGAATCGCACAGCTCGACGGCACCGGTTCACGTGCAACGATGCGGGCATGGCAGCACGCTTCAAGGATCTGGTCCTCGACGCGAAGGATCACCACAAGCTCGCCGACTGGTGGTGCACCGCGATGGACTACGTGCGCAAGGACGAGCTCGAGCCGCCCGGGGACGGCTGGCTGCGCCCGCTCGACTGGCCGGTCCCGATCGTCGACCCCACCGGCGCCGGACCCCTCATCTGGGTCCAGCCGGTCGCCGAACGCAAGGCGGTCAAGAACCGCATGCACCTCGACGTCTACGGCGACGTCGACGAGCTCGTCGAACTGGGCGCCACGCTCCTTCGGGCCCGCGGCGACGACATCGACTGGGCCGTCTTGGCCGACCCCGAGGGCAACGAGTTCTGCGTGTTCGCACCGCGGTGACGCCGCTGCAAGATCTGGCGGTCGCGGGCGCGGGCATGGTCGCCGGCACCATGAACGCCGCCGTCGGGTCCGGCACGCTCGTGACCTTCCCGGTGCTGCTCGCCGTCGGCTACCCGCCCGTGATCGCCAACGTGTCCAACGGCATCGGCCTGCTGCCCGGTTCGGTCAGCGGCGCGTTCGGCTACCGGCGCGAGCTCGCCGGCCAGCGCGCCCGGCTCATCCGGCTCGGCGGGACGACCGCGGTCGGCGCGCTCATCGGCTCGATCCTGTTGCTCGTCCTGCCACACGCGGCGTTCGAAGCCGTCGTCCCGGGGCTGATCCTCATCGCCGTGGCGCTCGTCGCGCTCCAACCGTGGATCGCCCGCCGCCTGGCGCACCGGCGCGACCGTCCGGAGCATGGCGGCCCCTGGTTGATGCTCGGGATCTTCCTGACGGGCATCTACGGCGGCTACTTCGGCGCGTCGCAGGGCGTGATCGTCCTGGCGATGATGGGAATGGCGCTGCCCGAACACCTGCAGCGGCTCAACGCCGTGAAGAACGTGACCACCGCGACCGCGTACCTGGTGTCCGGCCTCGTGTTCGTGTTCGTCGCGGACGTCGCCTGGTTCGTCGTGCTCCTGCTCGCGCTCGGCGCTACGGTCGGAGGCCAGCTCGGTGCGCGCTACGGCCGGAGGCTGCGACCCGCATACCTCCGTGCGTTGGTCGTCATCGTCGGCCTCGTCGCCGTTGTGCAGCTCGTGGTCGGCTGATTACTCCATTCGGGTCGGATTCGTTGACTTGCGTTCACCTCCACATGATTGGGTATCGAGATGTCAGCCACCCGTACCGAACCTGTCCAGCTGGTCGACGGGCGTGCGCTCCGGATGACCATCTCCGAACCGCCAGGTGTCATCCGCGGCGGCTTGGTCGTGGTGCACGAGGCTCGCGGGATCACCGAGACCGTTCGTGCGCTGGCTGACGGCCTGGCCGCGGAGGGCTGGCTCGTCGTGGTGCCGCACATCTACCACGGTGCGGAGGGATCGTCCGAAGTCGACGAGTCGCTGGCGGCCGATCTGGTGAACGGGCTGTCGGGTGACTCCGTGCTCGCCGACACCGACATCGCGTTCGGCTGGCTCGCCCAGCACGGGATCGGCGCGGACCGGATCGGCGTCGTCGGCTTCGAGCTCGGCGGTGCGGTGGCGTTGGTCGTGGCCGCGAGCCGGGGCATCGGCGCGGCGGTATCGGTCGCCGGTGGCGGCGGGATCATGCAGCCGCTGTCGCCCGGGATGCCCGCGCTGGTCGACGTCGCGGCGCGGCTGCGCTGCCCGTGGCTCGGGCTCTACGGGGACAAGTACGCCGACGAGGTCGAAGCGCTGCGCGACGCCGCGAACCGCTCGGAGTCGGCGAGCGACGTACTGCTGTTCCCGGCCGCTGACCACCGGTTCGACATCCACCCGGACGGCGCGTTCGAGGCCTGGCAGCGGATGCTCAACTGGTTCGACGCCCACCTGCGCTGACGCGGCGCCCGCTAGGGCATGCTTGGCGGCGTGACAAGCCTGTCCCACCTGGAGTTCGACTTCATCTGGGAGCACCTCGGCGTGGGCGAGACGCCGTATCCCATCGACGTGCGCTCGCACGGCGAGACCATGGAGGAGCGCGCCGAGCTGCGCGTGCGGGTGCGGGAGTCGTTGCGTGCCAAGGGTTTGCACGACGGTGTAGTGCTGTCGCCGCGGCTGGAGGAGCTGCTGACGCTCGCCGCGCGCGGCCCGTTCACCATCGACGGGCAGCTGTCGGTCGGCGAGTACGTGCGGGTGCTGGCGGCGGGCCGCGGCACGGAGGGCGTGCTCGTGGCCCAGACCGACGACGAGGTCAGGGTCGTGCCCGTCCGCGACGGCAAGGTCGTGCGCGCGGTGATCGCGCTGGTGCCGGACGAGAAGCCGGGCCCGGGCGGGGCGGCACGCCTGCCACGCCCGGCGTTCGACGAGTCGATCGACGAGTACCAGCGCACCGGCTACGTCGGCCTGGAGCGCACGCTTACCGGTGCGGGCGTGACCGGCCGCGACCTGCGCACGGTGATCACGCTCGTGGAGTCAGCCCGCCACGGCGGCGGCCAGTTGGCGGCGAACAGCGTCGACAAGGTCGGCCGCCGAACCCGCACCCCGGTGGTCAACTGGTTCGACACGGCGGCGGGTCGGTACCTCGTACACGTGGAGGCCGGCCGGGACCGCGTCGAGTGGCTGACGGTCGCACCCGCGGACACGGCTCGCATCGAGGAACGCCTGACCCGCCTGATCGCGACCCTCTGACCGACCGAACCGTCCATTCGCGACCCCGAGTTGTCCACAGGCCCAGCGCACCCCTGATTTAGTCAGCTCTACCCGATAGACTGACGGTCACGAGGGGTGCCCCCGGAGAGGGTGGGGGCTTACGTTTCTTGAGTTCTGCACGCGCGTGCGCGCGTGGGTTGTTTCGGCGGTCGTGCGGACGGCTTGGCGGTACTGTCTCTGCGGGTGTACAGCCGTCATGGGGGAGTTCACGATGACCGAAGCGCCGCTGCCTCCGTTCGGCGCCGCCGCCGGGAGTGCGCTGGTTCCGGTCGCGGGCAAGGTCGAGGAGGTCAAGGACCACGCGGCCGCCGGCGGGCTGAAGATCGACCTCGTCGCCGCCGAGAAGCTGCTCGCGCGACTGGCCGAGCTACGCCTGCGCGCCGCCGACCTCGTGCGCGACAGCGAAACCCTCGGCACGCCACTGCACTTCGGCGACAACTGGGTCGGCCGGATCATGGCTGACCGGCTCCGCTCGGTCGCCGCCGGCGAGGACGGCGGCGTCGCGCCGGTGCTCGCACGCTTCCACGAGCTGCTGGACTCGGCGGAGGCGATCATCCGCCTCGCCGCCGGCCTCTATCAGAACACCGACCAGCAGGCGACCGACGCGCTGCACCGCGCCGCGGCCCGCCTGCAGCTGGGGGAGTGACCATGGAGTCGATCGCGCCCGGCGGTTGCCACCCGCCCCACCACCCGGTGCCGCCGCGCTGCTGGCCGCCCATGCCGCCCGCGCCCGAGCCGGACCCGGACTCGCTGGACGCCGCCGTCGACTGGATGACCTACTCGCACCACGAGCTCCACCAGATGGTCCACAGTGGACTCGATCTGACCGGTGCGATGGCCGTCTCCGCGCAGTGGGCCCGGCTCGGCGACGAGCTGGCCGACATCGGCACCGAGCTGGGCAAGATCGTCCTGGCCGCGGCCGGCTCGTGGGAGGGCGAGGCCGCCGACCTGGCCCGCGAGACGCTCGACGGCCTGACCCGCTGGGCCGCCGACGCCGGCACGCTCGCCACGAAGGTGTCCGGCTGCGTCTCGATCGAGGTCGACAACGCCAAGAACGCCCGCGACGACATGCCCGCGCCGCCGCAACCGGGCCCCGCGCCGAGCGTCCGCGCGTTCACCAGCGGCGAGTTCGCCGGCGCCGGGCACCTTGTCGCCGACCCGCACGGCCCCATCCAGCAGGAGAAGGCCCTGCACGCCCAGGCCGCGCGCGCCATGGAGCGGTTCCAGCAGTCCTCCCGCGAGGTCTACGGGACCGTGCCGCAGTTCAGCCCGCCGCAGGTCGGCCAGCATCTGTTCACCGGCCCGGGCGACCAACCGCCGACGCCGCAACCGCCCCAGCCACAGCCACCCGCGCCGGCCCCGGCCCCACCCGGCCCAGCTCGCCGGGGCCCGGACGGCGTTGCGCCGGTCGAGACCGGCTCACCTCGCCGGCCGGTCGCACCCGGACGAGTCGCTACGCCGTCCGGGCCGGGCTCGGGCACCGGCGCCACCGAACCCGAGACCGTTCGCCCGGGCGCCGGTACCGCAACCCCACGCCCGGGCCACCCGAGCGTCGGGGGCATGCCGATGGGCGCCGGCGGCACACGCGGCGGCGAGGACGACGAGCGCACGAAGTCGTCCCGCGTCAGGGAGGACGAGGACATCTGGGGTCTCGACGACCAGCCCGTCGCGCCGCAGGTCATCGGCGAGAGCCGGCCCCGTGCGTGACCCCGCGTCCGGCTGGATCCAGCTGAGTTCCGCGGAGTTCTTCCTGCTCTGGGACGCCATTGGCGCTGGCGAGCCGCCGGCCGCGCTCGAGGTCGGCCACCTCGGCCGCACCCGCGAGTCCCGCGCGGCGATGACCGGCGAGGCGTCCCACGCGCTCGCCGGCCGCGACATCGGCACCGTCCAAGACCCCGCCCGCGACCTCGCCGGCATCCTCCGCACGCTCGCCACCGGCCAGGTCACGCTCGACCTGCGCGTGCTCGGCGAGGGCTCGCCGCTCGTCGGCTACGCGGCGTCGAACGGCCGCAGCGCCGCGGCCGCCGCCCGGGTCGACGGCGAGATCCGGCTCGGCGCCGTGCCACCGTCCGCGCTGGCCGGCGCGCTGCTCGGCTCGCTCGCGCCCCTGCCGGCCGGCACGGGCCGACCGGTGAACGTCAGCGCCGCCGACTACGCCGACGCCTGCGCGGAAGGCGAGCGCGACGGCGTGCCGGGTTTCGTCCGTGTCCTGCAGTCCGCCGGCCTCCGCCAGGCGGACGCGAGCGTCGTGGCCACGGCCCTCACCACCCGCCGCGGCGGCGGCCAGCTGGGTGCCTCGAGCGGCGGGCGGCGCGCGTCGAGCATCGTCAGCTGGCTGGACACCGGCGACGGCCGGTACGCGCTTCGCCGGCATGGCGCGTGGCTCACCGTGACGCCGGCCGATCTGCCCAGGTTGACCGCGATGGCCGACGAGATGGTCGCGGAGGTGTGTGGGTAAGCACCATGGCCAGGTCCCGGGTTATGGGATATGAACTGGTGTCATGACCCCCACTCCAGAGTTGTTGTGGCGCCCCGATCCGTCGCGCGTGGCGGCCAGCCGGATGGCGGCGTTCCGTACCTGGCTGCGCGAGAACCGCGGCGTGTACGCGGCGGACTACGCGGCGCTGTGGGAGTGGTCGACGACCGATCTCGAGGGCTTCTGGGCCGCGCTGGCCGAGTTCCTCGAGGTCAGGTTCCACGAGCGGCCGTCGCGCGTGCTCGCGAGCGACGCGATGCCCGGCGCGGAGTGGTTCCCGGGTGCGACGCTGAACTACGCGGAGCATTCGCTGGGCGAGGGGCCGGGCAAGGCCGACGACGACCTGGCGGTGGTCTTCGAGCGCGAGGACGGCCTGTCCGAGCAGGTCACGTACGGCACGCTGCGCCGGCAGGTCGCGTCGGTGCGGGCCGCCCTGCTCGAGCTCGGCGTGCGCAAGGGTGACCGGGTCGTCGCGCTGGCGCCGAACACGCCGCAGACGCTGGTCGCGTTCCTTGCGGCGGCGAGCCTGGGCGCGACGTGGTCGTCGTGCTCGCCGGACTTCGGCGCGCGGGCCATCGCGGACCGGTTCACCCAGATCGAGCCGGTCGTCCTGTTCGCGGTCGACGGCTACGTGTACAACGGCCGGCCGTTCGACGTGCGGCCCACGGTCCAGCAGCTGCGCGACGAGATCCCGTCCCTGCGCGCGACCATCCTGATCGACTACCTGTCGGACGAGGCCACGCTCGAGGGCGCGCTGCCATGGGCGAACCTGCTCGCCGCGAACGAGGGCGCGTCGCTCGCGTTCGACCCGGTGCCGTTCGACCACCCGCTGTGGGTCCTGTACTCGTCGGGCACGACCGGGCTGCCGAAGGGCATCGTGCACGGGCACGGCGGGATCGTGCTGGAGCATCTGAAGATGCTGGCGCTGCACAGCGACTTCGGGCCGGGCGAGCGGTTCTTCTGGTTCACCACGACGGGCTGGATGATGTGGAACTACCTCATCTCCGGCCTGCTGGTCGGCGCGACCGTCGTCATGTACGACGGCAGCCCGGCGCACCCGGACCTGTCCACGCTGTGGCGGCTGGCGGAGCGCCATCGCGTGACGTACTTCGGGACGTCGGCGCCGTACATCCAGTCGTGCCTGAAGGCGCACCTGACCCCGGCCGCGTCCCACGACCTGTCCGCGCTGCGCGCGCTGGGCTCGACCGGGGCGCCGCTGAGTCCGGAAGGGTTCCGGTGGATCGCCGACGAGGTGGGCGCGGACGTGCAGATCTGCTCGGTGTCCGGCGGAACCGACCTGTGCACGGCGTTCGTCGGCTCCGCGCCGGACGTGCCGGTCTGGTTGGGTGAGCTGTCGTGCCGGACGCTGGGCGCGGCGGTGGCCGCGTACGACGAGCAGGGCAGGGAGCTGGTCGACGAGGTGGGCGAGCTGGTGATCACCCGCCCGATGCCGTCGATGCCGATCTACCTGTGGAACGACCCGTCCGGCAGCCGCTTGCACGAGGCCTACTACGAGCCGTACCCGAACACCTGGCGCCACGGCGACTGGATCCGGATCACGGACCGCGGTTCGGCCGTGATCTACGGCCGCTCGGACTCGACCCTCAACCGCGGCGGCGTCCGCATGGGCACGAGCGAGTTCTACCGGGTGGTCGAGGGCTTCGACGAGGTCGTGGACTCCCTGGTCATCGATACGTCGGGCAACGTGGAGGGTGAGCTGCTGTGCTTCGTGGTCGTGGCTCCGGGCGTCGACCTGTCCGTGCTGGAGCCGCGCCTGCGCAAGACCCTCCGTGGCGCCCTGTCGCCCCGGCACGTCCCGGACAAGTTCATCGAGGTGGCGGAGGTCCCGAGGACCCTGAACGGCAAGAAGTGCGAGGTCCCGGTGAAGAAGATCCTGGCCGGCACGCCGCCGGAGAAGGCAGTGAGCCGGGACGCCCTGGCGAACCCGGACTCGCTGAAGGCCTTCCTGCCGGGCTGAACCCGCAGGTCAGCGCGATGGACGGAGGTCCTTTGCGAGGCGTTCACGGCCCCCTGTAGGCTATCCGCCGAGCGGCCTGGGGCCCCGGGAGGCTTCGCCTAGTCTGGTCTATGGCGCCGCACTGCTAATGCGGTTGGGGGCAACCCCTCCCGGGTTCAAATCCCGGAGCCTCCGCTTATAACTGAACATGCGCCCGTAGCTCAACGGATAGAGCATCTGACTACGGATCAGAAGGTTAGGGGTTCGAATCCCTTCGGGCGCACTCTAGGAAAATTGAGGCGCGGTCAGCAGACCGCGCCTC
Organism: Actinophytocola sp.; assembly: GCF_036555685.1. Taxonomy (GTDB): domain Bacteria; phylum Actinomycetota; class Actinomycetes; order Mycobacteriales; family Pseudonocardiaceae; genus Actinophytocola. The sequence goes on from NZ_DATBKY010000087.1 coordinate 16,817, forward strand.
GATTTGTTTTCGCCGATCTCGGCGGACCCTTGATGCGTCGATTTCGACGCCAGGGCTGTGATTCGTGCGAAGCAACAACCCTGGTGTCGATTTCGGCGCAGCGGCGCGGGTGGCGCGGCGGCGCAGCCGTAGGCCTAGCCCCCGCGGGCTAGTCAGAAGCGACAGCGGTCGCGATG
>NZ_DATBKY010000088.1:0-25290 GCF_036555685.1 Actinophytocola sp.
GATCGGCGCGTTGCCCTCGGAGAGCAACGGGTTGCTGGCCGTTTACCGCAGCACCGACGTAGGGCGCACCTGGGAGCAGACGTGGCATCCGCAGACCGGGAAGGCGCCGCGCCGGGTCATCTCGAGCACGGTCGTGGGCGCGGACGGCTCGCTGACGATCAACGCCCAGGACGACAAGCAGTACCGCAGCAGCGACGGCGGTCGCACGTTCACCAAGGTGCCGGCGAAGTACCGCGGCTACGCGCAGTGGACCCGTACCGGCTACATCGCCACCGGTGACGGGAACTCGGAGCTCATGGCGTCCGAGGACGGGGTGCACTGGCGCAAGCTCGAGGTGGGCTGACCCGAGGGGGTAGGACGTCAGCGGTGCACCGGTCGGAACTCGCCGACCTGGTGCACCGCTGGCGGTTTTCCGGCCAGCGCCCGGCGGACGCCGTCCAGCACGCCGGCGGAGATCTCCCGGTGGGTGAGCCACCGGGTACGGCCGGCGTGCCGGACGAAGCCGAGCACGACCTGCTGCGTGGGGTGGTCCGGGAGGACCGGGTCCGGGCAGCCGCCGACCGGGTTGGCCGACGCGCTGCCGTGGACCTCCACGACGGGCGCGCCGGGGGCCAGCAGCGCGGCGACGGCCCGGAGCACGGAGATCCGTTCGGTCCGGTGCACCCAGGCGACGAGCAGGTCGGCCGGACCGCCGAGGGCCCGCGCGGCACGTTCGGCGAGCGCGGCGGGCTCGGACCAGGTGGCCTCGACCCAGAGGGCCTTGCGGTGCCCGTTCCCGCCGCCGTTGTGCTCGACGGCGGGGATGGGCGCGTAGCGTCTGCTCGGCAGGACGACGTGCCACCCGTCCGCGACGAGCGCTTCGGCGCAGCCGGCCAGCATGCCGGTGCCACCGAGGACGAGGGCACGTTTCCCGCTCATCCAGCCTCCGGAGCTCGAACTCGCTCCGTCACGTTACCCGAGCCGGTGTCCGTTTTCGCGTCACCGAGCCTGGGTGAGGCTGAACCAGTTGCCCGAGTCGTCGCGGAACACGGCCTCGATGCCGTACGGCCGCTCGGCCGGCTCGGCGAGGAAGGTCACGCCGCGCTCGGAGAGCTCGCGGTAGGTCTTGTGGCAGTCGTCGGTCGCGAAGACGCCGCCGCCGATCGCGCCCTTGGCGACGAGCTCGCGAATGGCCTCGCTGTTCTCGGGCGAGTGGCCCATGGCGCAGTCGGCGAGGATGTACTCGACCTCGGGCTGGTTCGGCGGCCCGACGGTCAGCCAGCGGAAGCCCTGGCCGGAGCCCTCGAACTCCTCCCCCATGGTGATGTCGCTGCGCAGCTCGAAGCCGAGCTTGTTGGTGTAGAAGTCCTTCGCGGACTCCTGGTCCAGCACGTAGACCATGGCGTGCGAGAGCTTGGTGATCATGTCCGTTCCTCCTGTTCGGTGTGGACACTCACGCTAGGCGCGCGTCCCGTCGCCCTGCTTATCCGCGATTGCTGTGGGCCGCGCCCACGCCATGAGAAAGCACCCGGGTATCGCCGGCGGTCCGCCCCGATCGACCATGCGCTTGCGATACTCGGTGGGCGAGCAGCCCACGAGCTCGGCGAAACGCCGGGAGAACGACCCGAGGCTGGTGAAGCCGACGACCATGCAGATCTCGGTCACGGTGAGGTTCGCGTTGGCCAGGAGGTCCTTGGCTCGCTCCACCCGCCTTCGACTCAGGTAGGCGCCCGGGGTCTCGCCGAACGCGTGCCGGAATGCTCTCGCGAAGTGGTAGCGGGAGAAGCCGGCCTCGGCGGCCATCGCGTCGAGGTCCAGGGCGTCGGCGTACCTGGCGTCCATCAGATCCTTGGCGCGCCTGAGATGGACCGTCTGCATGTCGCGCACGTTACGCCGGTCCGGGAGGGGGCTCATCGGCTTGGCGGGCTGCGTCGTGGATGGTTCTTCGCGAAGCCGCCACCCCATCGCATAGTCCCGCGAAGCGACCGGGTCGCTCCGCTTTGTGTCCACAGTGGTCCGACCATCCGGGAACCCGGACGATCGGCTCAGTGCGCGGCGTCGTTCCACGACCGGCCGAAGCCGACCGACACGTCCAGCGGGACGTCCAGCTTGTAGGCGCCACCCATCCCCTTGCGCACCAAGGCCTCCGCCTGCTCCCGCTCCCCCTCGGCGACCTCGAGCACCAGCTCGTCGTGCACCTGCAGGAGCATCCGCGTCCGCAAGCCGGCCGACCGCAGCTCACGGTCGACGTTCAGCATGGCGACCTTGATGATGTCCGCCGCGCTGCCCTGGATCGGCGCGTTCAGGGCCATGCGTTCGGCCATCTCGCGGCGCTGCCGGTTGTCCGACGTCAGGTCCGGCAGGTAGCGGCGGCGACCGTAGATCGTCTCCGTGTAGCCGTCCATGCGGGCCTTCGCCACGATCTCGTGGAGGTAGTCCCGCACGCCGCCGAAACGGTCGAAGTACTCCTCCATCAGGCCGCGCGCCTCGTCCGTGGAGATCCGCAGCTGCTGGGACAGGCCGTAGGCCGACAAGCCGTATGCCAGGCCGTAGTTCATCGCCTTGATCTTGGCTCGCTGGCCGCCCGTGACGTCCGTCGGCTCGACCGAGAAGACGCGGGCCGCGGTTGCGGCGTGGAAGTCGAAGCCCGACTGGAAGGCCTCGATCAACGCCGCGTCGCCGGACAGGTGCGCCATGATGCGCATCTCGATCTGGCTGTAGTCCGCCGTCATCAGCTCGGCGTAGCCGTCGCCCACGATGAACGTGTCGCGGATCGTGCGGCCCTCGTCCGTGCGGATCGGCACGTTCTGCAGGTTCGGCTCGGTCGACGACAGGCGGCCCGTCGCGGCGATGGTCTGGCTGTACGTCGTGTGGATGCGGTTGTCGTCCGACACCGACTTGATCAGGCCCTCGACCGTGACCTTCAGCCGGCTGGCGTCGCGGTGCTCCAGCAGGTGCGCCAGGAACGGGTGCTCGGTCTGCTCGAACAGCCCGGTCAGCGCGTCCGCGTCCGTCGTGTAGCCGGTCTTCGTCCGCTTGGTCTTCGGCATCTGCAGCTCGTCGAACAGCACCACCTGCAGCTGCTTCGGCGACCCGAGGTTGATCTCCTTGCCGATGACCTTGAACGCCTCCTGCTCCGCGCTCTTCACCCGGCCGGCGAAGTGCGCCTCGAGCGCGGCCAGCTGCTCGGTGTCGACCGCGATGCCGACCGCCTCCAGGTCGGCCAGCACGTGCAGCAGCGGCAGCTCGATCTCCGCCAGCAGGTTCGTGCCGCCGGTGTTGTCCAGCGCGATCTCCAGCGCCTCGGCCAGGTCGGCGATCGCGCGGGCGCGCACGATCTCCGCCTCCGCGACCTTCGCCGCGTCGCCGTCCTCGCCGTCGAGCAGCGACAGCTGGCGCTCCTCCGGCGCCTGCTCGATCCGCAGCTCCCGTTTGAGGTAGCGCAGCACCAGGTCGTCGAGCGCGAACGAGCGCTGGCCCGGCCGCACCAGGTACGCCGCCAGCTGGGTGTCCATCGTGAGCCCGGCCATCGTCCAGCCGCGGTGGCGGATCGCGTGCAGCGACCGCTTCACGTCGTAGGCGAGCTTGGGCACGGCCGGGTCGGCGAGCCACGCCGTCAGCGCCCGCTCGTCCTCCTCGGCCAGGGTCGTCACGTCGACGAACGCGCCCGTGCCGTCCGCACGCGCGATCGCCACCGAGCGCAGCTCCACGGCCTCGCCGGCCACCCCGGTCGACGCGTCGCGGAACGACAGGCCGACCTTCGTGCCGGCCGGTGCGTTCGCCGACAACCAGCCGGCCACCGCACCCGGCTCGAGCGCGCCGCCGGTGACCTCGAAGCCGTGCTCGGCCTCCGGCTCGGCCGTGGACAGGTCGGCGAACAGCCGGTCGCGCAGCACCCGGAACTCGAGCTCGTCGAACAGCCGGTGCACGGCGTCGCGGTCCCACGGCTTCGCGGCGAGGTCGTCGGGCTCCACGCCCAGCGGCACGTCCTTGACCAGCTCGGTGAGCTGGCGGTTCATCATCACGTTCGCCAGGTTCTCGCGCAGCTTGTCGCCGACCTTGCCCTTGACCTCGTCGACCCGGTCGACCAGCTCGGCGAGCGAGCCGAACTCGTTGATCCACTTGGCCACGGTCTTCTCGCCGACGCCGGGGATCTTGGGCAGGTTGTCCGACGGGTCGCCGCGCAGGGCCGCGAAGTCGGCGTACCGGTCGGGCAGGACACCCGTCTTCTCCTGCACCTTCGCCGGGGTCATGCGCCACATCTCGGACACGCCGCGGGACGGGTAGAGCACCGTGACGTGGTCGCTGACGAGCTGGAACGCGTCGCGGTCGCCGGTACAGATGTATGTCTCGAACCCTTCGGCGGACGCGAGCGTGGTGAGCGTCGCGATGAGGTCGTCGGCCTCGAAACCCTCCTTGGACAGGGACGGGACGGCGAGCGTGGCCAGCACGTCCTCGATGAGGCTGATCTGGCCCTTGAAGTCGTCCGGTGTCGCGGAGCGGTTGGCCTTGTACTCGGCGTACTGCTCGCTGCGGAAGGTCTTGCGCGACACGTCGAAGCACACGGCCACGTGCGTGGGCTTCTCGTCACGGAGCAGATTGATCAACATCGAGGTGAAGCCGTAGACCGCCTCGGTGTGCTGACCGCTCTTCGTGACGAGGTTCGCCTCCTTCAGCGCGTAGAACGCCCGGTAGGCCATCGAGTGGCCGTCGATGAGCAGCAGCCGCCGCTCGTGACCGGCCTTCGTGCTGGTAGTGGCATTGCGTGTGTCGGGCGTCTCAGGCACAGGGCGAGTCTAGGGTGGAGCACCGACACTGGTGACGACCACCAGCGAGGAGAGAGCGTGTCGAGCGACAAGAACTTCCCGCCGGACCTGCCCGGCGTCCGGTACGACCTGATCGACCAGCTGCTGCCGACCAAGATGGGCATCGAGGTCACCGAGTGGGACCCGAAGCGCGTCGTCGGCACGATGCCGGTGGCCGGGAACCTGCAGCCGTACGGCCTGCTGCACGGCGGCGCCAACGCCACGCTCGCGGAGACCATCGGATCGGTCGCGGCGGCGCTGAACGCGGGAACCGACCGGGTCGCGATGGGGCTCGAGCTCTCCTGCACCCACCACCGCGCGGCCAAGTCCGGGCACGTCACCGGCGTGGCCACGCCGCTGCACGTGGGCCGCAGCACCTCGTCGTTCGAGATCGTGATCACCGACGAGGAGGGCAAGCGCACCTGCACGGCCCGGCTGACCTGCATCGTCCGCGAGCGCCCGCCGGGCGCGTGACCACGCTCGGGGTCGTCTTCCGGCCCCAGCTCCCGCCCGAACGGCTGCCCGGCGTCGTCCGCGCGGCCGAGGAGTCGGGCCTGGAGGAGCTGTGGCTGTGGGAGGACTGCTTCTTCGAAGGCGGCGTCGCGAGCATGGCCGCGGCGCTGGGCTGGACCTCGCGGCTGCGGGTGGGCATCGGGATCCTGCCGCTGCCGCTGCGCAACGTGGCCCTGACCGCGATGGAGGTCGCGACGCTCGACCGGCTCTTCCCCGGCCGCACGGTGTTCGGCTTCGGGCACGGCGCGCAGGAGTGGATGGCCCAGGTCGGCGCGCGGCCGGCGTCCCCGCTGACGGCGATGCGCGAGCACCTCGTCGCGCTGAACGCGTTGCTGCGCGGTGAGCGGGTGCGCACGTCGGGCGACTACGTGCGCCTCGACGACGTCGCGCTCGACTGGCCACCGCCCGCCCCGCCCAGGCTGTACTTCGGCGCGACGCGGCCACGGTCGCTCCGGCTGTCCGGCGAGCTGGCCGGCGGCACGATCATCGACGCCGCGCACAACGCCGACGCGGTCCGCCGCGCCCGCGCGCTGATCGACGAGGGCCGCGCGGCCGCCGGCCGCACCGACCCGCACCCGCTGGTCGTCTACCTCCAGGCCACGACCGGCCCGTCGGCGGCCGCGCGGCTGCGCAAGGAGCTGGAGATCTGGGGCAACGAGGCGGTCCCGGACCTGGGTGCCGCCGGCGACGCCGAGTCGGTCGCGCAGGCCGTGCACAAGCTGGCCGGCGCCGGCGCCGACTCGGTCATCCTGACCCACACCGCGGACGAGCCCGACATCGAGGGCTTCGTCCGCTTCACCGCCGAAGAGGTCCGTCCGCTCGTCCGCTGACCGGCCCGGGAACGCCGAACGGCGCCTCCCGGACCGGAAGGCGCCGTTCGAAGTGGACGGTCAGGACTGGCCGAGGTACGCCGCCCGCACGCGCTCGTCGGCGAGGAGCTCGTTGCCCGGGCCCTCGAGCGTCGTCGCACCGAGGTCCACCACGTAGCCGCGGTCGGCGAGCGCCAGGGCCGCCAAGGCGTTCTGCTCGACCAGCAGGATCGTCGTGCCCTGCTGCTGCAGCTCCTTGATCGTGTCGAAGATCAGCTGCGTCATGATCGGCGAGAGACCCATCGACGGCTCGTCCAGCATCAGCAGCCGCGGCCGGGACATCATCGCCCGGCCGATCGCCAGCATCTGCTGCTCGCCGCCGGAGAAGAGGCCGGCCTTCTGCGTCCGCCGCTCGCCGAGTACCGGGAACAGCTCGTAGACACGGTTCAGGTCGGTCCGCACACCCGATTCGTCCTTGCGGGTGTACGCGCCGAGCATCATGTTCTCCTCGACGGTCATCCGCGCGAACACGCGGCGACCCTCCGGGCAGTGCGCGACACCCTGGCTGAGGATGGCGTGCGCCGGCGCCTTGGCGATCGACTTGCCCTCGAACCTGATGTCGCCGCCCCGCGGGCGCAGCAGGCCCGAGATCGTCCGCAGCGTGGTCGTCTTGCCCGCGCCGTTCGCCCCGATGAGGCAGACGATCTGGCCGGCGTCGACCGAGAACGACACGTCCCGCACGGCTTCGATCGCGCCGTAGGCGACGCTGAGGTTCTCCACCTCCAGCAGGGGACTCATGCGTCGGCCTCCTCTCCGGTGCCGGTAGCCCGGCGGTCGACCACCTGGCCGGTGGCGGCGGCCTCGGTCAGCGAGGCCTCCACCTCCTCCGCGGGCTTGCCGAGATAGGCCTCGATCACCCGCGGGTCGTCGCGCACCGTCTCCGGTGAGCCCTCGACCAGGACCTCGCCCTGCACCAGCACGGAGACCGAGTCGCACAGGCTGAAGATGAACTTCGTGTCGTGCTCGATGACCACGACCGAGACACCGGTGTCGCGGATCCGGAAGATCAGCTGCCGGGCCGCCTCGGTCTCCTGCGGGTTCATGCCGGCGGTCGGCTCGTCGAGCAGCAGCACGTCCGGCTCGGTCGCGAGCGCCCGGGCGATCTCCAGCCGCCGCTGGTCGCCGTAGGGCAGGTTGCGCGCGACCTCGTCGTCCAGTCCGGCGAGTCCGACGAACTCGAGCAGCTCCACGGCCTTCTGCCGGGCGTCCCGCTCGCCGCGGTGGAACCGCGGACCGTGGAACAGCGACGCGAGCGGGCCCTGACGCATCCGGATGTGCCGGCCGACGAGCACGTTTTCCAGCACGGTCATGTTGGGGAACAGCCGGATGTTCTGGAACGTCCGCGCGATCCCGGAGACGGTGACCTTCGCCGGGTCGCGCGGCAGCTCCCTGCCGCGCAGCCGGACCGCGCCGCGGGTGGGCGTGTACAGGCCGGTGAGGCAGTTGAAGAACGTCGTCTTGCCGGCACCGTTCGGCCCGATCAGGCCGACGATGCGGCCCTCGCCCAACGTCAGCGAGACGTCGTTGAGGGCGGTCAGGCCACCGAAGATCATCGTGACGCCGGTCGCCTCGAGCACGGTGTCCACCGCGCCGTGCCGTGCCGCGGCGCTCATCGGCCGGCCTCCTTCGCGGTGGCCGGAGCCTCGCGTTCTCGTTCTAGCTCCAGTTCGTGTTCCAGCACGGCCTGTTCCTGAACCTCCTCGATGGACTTGCCCTCCGCGGTCTCACCGGCGAACTCCGCGCGGCGGACCCGGTCGGGCACCAGGCCCTGCGGGCGGAACCGCATGATGAAGATCAGCGCGAGGCCGAACACGAGCAACCGGTAGTCCTCGAACTCGCGCAGCTTCTCCGGCAGCACGAACAGCAGCGACGCGCCGAGCACGGCGCCCGGGATCGTGCCCATGCCGCCGAGGATGACCGCCGCGAGCAGCGTCACCGACTCGAGGAACTTGAAGCTGTCGTAGGACGCCGTACCGAGCTTGTGCACGAAGATCGCGCCGGCGAGCCCGGCGAGCGTGGCGCCGCACATGAACGCGAGGATCTTCGCCCGGCCGGTCGCGATGCCCATCGCGCGCGCCGCGTCCTCGTCCTCGCGGATGGCGATCCACGCGCGGCCGATGCGGCTGTTCTTGAGGTTCGCGAACACCGCCATGACCGCCGCGACCACGAGCACGATCAGGAAGTAGTACAGGACACCGGAGGGCAGCGCGGTGCCGAACAAGGTGATCGGCTCGTTGAACGCCGTGCCGAACATCGTGATCGGCGGGATGCCGGGAATCGCGCTCGCGCCACCGGTCAGGTTGCCGATGTCGTTCTGCGCGGTCCGGTAGAAGATCTCACCGAACGCGAGCGTCACGATGGCGAGGTAGTCACCGCGCACGCGCAGCGTCGGCGAGCCGACGATCGCGCCGAAGATGCCGGCGATGACCGCGGAGATCAGCGCGGCGAGCGGGAACGGCAGGTTCCACCCGACCGTCGACGCGACCGCCCCGGACAGGTTCGCCGCGACGAACGCGCCGATGCCGAGGAACGCCACGTACCCGAGGTCGAGCAGGCCCGCCAGGCCCACCACGATGTTCAGGCCGATCGCGGTCGCCGCGTACACGCCGATGGTGGCCGCGACCTGCATCCAGTACTGGCTGCCCGCGTCGGTGAACGGCAGCGCGAACGCGCACAGCAGCAGCACGATGATGCTGAACGCCCGGTGCTCCTCGGAGAGCCGGGCGACCCAGCCGGTGACGCCCATGCCGTGCAGCGCACCGAGCAGCCCACCCGCGAACCCGAGGTACGCCAGGAAGATCGGGCCCGCGTACGGGAACGCCGCGCCGCCGATGCCGCCGACGGTCAGCGTCTCGGACACGAGGTACAGCACGGCGCCGAACGCGATGAGCAGGGCGACCCACGCGGCGATGCGGCCCGCCCAGCCCGTGAGGCCGAAGATCCTCGTCGACCAGTGCGGGATGTCCGCGAGCGGTATGGCACCCGCGGCGAGGATCACCGCGACTCCGCCGAGCGCGCCGACGATGCTGCCGAACGCGTAGTTGCCGTCCGCCACCGTGATCGCACCGAGGCCGCCGCCCTTGCCGGCGATGAAGACCGCGGTGATCACCGAGATCGCCAGCCCGCCCCAGCCGAGCGCGCGCAGCACGCGCGACTTGGCCGGTGTGGGGGCGAACGTCGCGATCAGCGCGAGGACGCCGAAGAGGAGCAGGTTCCAGCGGTACCCGGTGAGCTCGAGCGGCGCGTCGAAGAACTGCAGCGTCGCCTTGTCCGGGTACGGGCCGTCGTTGAGCAGGAACGTCGCCCACGGCAGCATCGCGCCGATGAGGAACAGCACGCCGCCGATCGCGGCGAACGGGCGTGCCAGGAACGCGGGGAGGAATCCGGTTACTTTGCTCACGCCCGCACCCTCTCCGCCTCACCGAACAGACCCTGCGGCCGGAAGACCAGCACGAGGATCAGGACGACGAAGATCCACACGTAGTCGTACTGCGTGCCGCCCGGCAGGTACTGCCCGCCGAGGTTCTTGATGAGGCCGATGATGAACGCGCCGATCACCGCACCGCGCAGGCTGCCGATGCCGCCGAGCACGGCCGCGGTGAACGCGAAGATGCCGTTCTGGAAGCCGATCGAGTTGTCGACGTTGGTGATCCAGGACCCGTACAGCACGCCGCCGACGCCGGCGAGCGCGGCGCCGAGGATGAAGGTCAGCACGATCACCCGGTCCGGGTTGACGCCCATCAGGCGCGCGGTGTCCCGGTCCTGGGAGGTGGCCCGCATCGCGCGCCCCATCCGCGACCGGCTGACGTAGGTCTGCAGGAGGATCGACAGTCCGATCGAGACGACGATCAGCAGCAGCCCGGACGCGGAGATCTCCACCGGACCGATGTTGATCTGCTTGTCGATGAACACCCGCGGGAACGGCTGCGCCGCGTCGGCGTCGGGGTACCAGATCCGGATCGCTTCCTGCAGCGCCACCGACACACCGAGAGCGGTGATCAGTGGCGCGAGTCTTGGCGCGTTTCTCAGTGGGCGGTAGGCGAACCGCTCCATGAGCACCGCGATCACGACCGCGACGATCACGCCGCCGAGCAGCATCAGCGGGAGCGCGATGTACCACTGCTCCCGCCAGCTCTCGGGCAGCATCCACCGGTACACGGCCAGACCGCCGAACGCGCCGACCATGAAGACCTCGCCGTGCGCGAAGTTGATCAGCTGGATGATGCCGTACACCATCGTGTAACCCAGCGCGATCAGGCCGATCGTCGCGCCGAGCACGATGCCGTTGGCGATCTGTTGTAACAGGGTCCCCACATCTACCTCCCCCGGCGGCGGGGGTGGGCTGGGCCCACCCCCGCCGTCGCGTCGATCTTCACGGATAGATCTGTTGAACCCGAAGGTCAGCCGGCGAACTCACCGGTCTGCACCGCGTCCCACTTGCCACCGGACACCTGGTACACGGTCAGCACCTTGTTCGTGCTGTCGCCGAACTCGTCGAACGAGACCTTGCCGGTCGCGCCGTCGGCGCTGTACTCGCCGGCGTTCTTGACCATGTCCGGGCGCATCGAGTCGGCCCATTCCTTGTCGCCGATGGTCTTGGCGAGCGAGGTGATGATCACGTTGGCGGCGTCGTAGGCGAACGCACCGTAGGCGCTGTAGCCCTCCTTGAAGCCGGCCTTCTCGTACGCGTCGACGAACGCCTTCGCGCTGTCCAGGTCCTCGGTCGGGGCGCCGACGGAGGTCGCGAGGTCGCCGTCCTTGCCGCCCAGCTTGATGAAGTTGTCGTCGAAGATGCCGTCGCCACCCATCACGGGGACGTTGAGCCCGGCACCGACGAGCTGCTTCGAGAGCGGGCCGGCCTGCGGGTACTGGCCACCGAAGTAGACGGCGTCCGGCTTGAACGGCTTGACGGCCGCGATCACGCCGGAGAAGTCCGTGTCCTTCTCACCGATCTTCTGGCGGGTCACGATCTTGGCGCCCTTCTCCTCGGCGCGCTTGGTGAACGTGTCCGCGAGGCCCTCGCCGTAGGTCAGACCGTCGGTGATGATCGCGACGTTCTTCTTGCCGGCCTTCTCGACCAGGTAGTCGGCCGCGTACGGGCCCTGCAGCGAGTCGACCGTGCAGGTGCGGAAGTACGTCTTGTACGGCCGCTTCGGCGCGGTGTCGAAGTTCTCGCCCTTGGTCAGCGTGTCGTTGGTGTTCGCCGGCGAGATCTGCAGAATGCCGGCCTGGTCCAGGATCGGCTGAACGCTCTGGGACACCGAGGAGTTCAGCGTGGAGACCACGCCGACCACGCCCGGCGTCGACGCGAGCTTCGTCGCCGCCTGAGCACCCAGCTGCGGGTTCTTCTGGTCGTCCTCGGCCTGCAGCTGGAGCTTGTAGCCCTTGACGGTGCACTTCTCGTTGGCCTGGTTCACAGCGAGCCGTGCCGAGTTCTCGATGCCCTTGCCCAGTGCGGAGAGCTCACCGCTCAGCGGGGAGATCGACCCGACGATCAGAGTTCCCTTGCTTGTGTCGCAGGCCTGGTTGTTCTCGCCACCAGCCGGCGTCTCCTCCTTGTTGGTGCCGCACGCCGCCAGCAGCAACACCCCCGCTGCTACTACCGCCGCGGCCTTCACCGTCTGGTTTCGCACGTGACGTCCCTTCATCCACTCACTTCGTTCGAGCGATTGCGCATAGCATGCCGAACCCAACCCTCGTCCATGTCAGAGGGCTGGGCCGGAACGTAGTAACTCACGCTGTGTGAGTCACGCACCTAGGGGCCTCGTGACCAGACTGCAACGAAATTGCTCACCGACGTCCGCTCACCGGACGAAGCCGGGCTAATCGGTCATCGGCGGATCACCCGATCTCAACTTCACAACGCAGCGGGTCCCGCCCACCGGGCTGCTCCTAACCTTCTCCACGTGCGGACACGGAACCGGCTGCTCGCCTGGCTCGCCGGGGTCGTGCTCGTGGCCGGTGCCGTGGTGGCGCTGCGGGCCACCGAGGACGCGCCCGCGCACGACGAGTCACCGCCGGTGGTGCACGTGGACCGGTTCGCGTCGAACTTCGTCGTGCTGCCCAGCGCAGGGCGCCCGCCGCCGCAGCCGGAGCAGATCGTGGTCACTCCCGGTGCCGGCCGGCTGCGCCTGTCGTGGGCGGACGGGCTGGCCGGCGGGAAGCCGCTGGACGGCGTGGCCGGGTACGAGATCCGCTGGCAGGTCGACGGCGAGCGCACTTCGTCCCGCCTCGTGGCCGCGCCGGACGTGCAGCTGAACCGGCTCACCGACGGGCGGCGGTACCGGGTGTCGGTGCGCAGCGTCGACGCGTTCGGGCAGCGGTCGCGGCCCACCGAGGTGATCGCCGTGCCGGGCCGCCAGCACCGGCCGTACCTGTCCGGCCTGACCGGGCTGTACGACGACTTCCACGACGCGTCGACCGCGCTGGATACGTCGCCGGACGCGCGCTGGCACGTGTCGGGCTACCGCGGCTGCGTCGGGCTGGGCGCCGGCCGGGTCGACGGCCTGGGGCTGCCGATCGACCTCGGCTGTGGCGCGGACATGGCGGTGCTGCGGGCACGTGTGCCGATGCGGCTCACCGCGCCGCGTGGGGCGGACGAGGTGCTCGGCCGGGTCACGGTCGGCACGGACGCGGCGGGTCCGGGTGGCGAGCTGACCGTGGACCTCGTGCCCGGCCGCGCGGATCGGGTCGGCGTCGGCCTGCGACGGGCGAGCCGGACGGAGGAGACGGATCCCGCGCTGCCGGGCGGCACGATCCGCGTGTCCGTGGGCGACACCGGGGTGCAGGTGAGCACGGCGCCGGACCTGGCCGCGCGCGGTCCGACACGGGAGATCCATCCGGTGCCGCGGCGCGGGCCGGGCGTGATCCACGTGTTCGAGGTGGTGCTGACGTCGACGGGCGTGCGGGTGTACCAGGACGGGCTCGCGGTGGCGGCGCGGGACGTGGTGCCGGCGTGGCGGTCGGCGTCGTTGCTGCTCGGTTTCCGCGGGCCGGACGGGCGGCGCTCGCGGGTGCACGTGTCGTCGGCCGGGTTCACCGGGCCGCCGACCGCGCCGCCGCGGGTCGTCGAGGAGTCGGTGAACGCGGGGACACAGCGCGTGCTCGGGCCTCGGGACCAGGAGCCGGGGGTCGGGATCGCGCGGACTCCGTTGCGGCACGCCGCTTCCGCGCGGCTCGTGGCCACCATGGCGGTCACGCGGGAGCTGGACACGCGGCGGGTGGTCGTGCAGATGGGCAGGCTGCGAGTGCCGGCGCGGCCGACCGTGGCGGTGCCGCCACGCGAGCCGGGGGCGGCGCTGACCGTGGTCGCCGACGTGCCGCCGTCGCTGCTGGGTACGCGTGGGCCGGACACCGTCACGCCGTTCGTGGTGCGGGCGCCGGGGTCGAGCGTGCAGGCGGTGCTGCTGGAGACGTACCTGGAGATCACGCCCGCGCCGGACTGGTCGCCGCCGGCCGCGCACCCCGAACAGCCGCCGGACCTGCCCGACGCGCTGCCCCGGATCAAGGCGGTACTGGGGAATGCCGGCGGGCAGCCGCTGGAGAGCACGACCGTGCCGCGGCGCGGGCAGCTCGTGTTGAGCGTGACGCTGGAGCCGGAGCACGTGCAGTGGGACACCGGCGCGGTCGCCGGTGTGCAGGGCGTGCAGGTGCGGCTCGACGGTGCGGTGATCGCGGGCATCCCGACCGCGGCCGACGGCCCGGGGCTCGGCGGTAGTTACGCGGTGTCGATCGCCGTGGGCGGGCTGACGTTCGGTTCGCACTCGATCGAGGTACGCGAGTACGGGATGCGCAGCGAACGCCCGGTGTCGGCGCTGCTGAACTTCGTGATCAGGTGATGTTCTCGACGACCGCCTCGGCGACGGCCTTCATCGTGGCGCGCCGGTCCATCGCGGTGCGCTGGATCCAGCGGAAGGCCTCGGGTTCGGAGAGGCCCTGCTTGGTCATGAGCAGGCCCTTGGCGCGCTCGATGACCTTGCGGGTCTCCATGCGGTCGGTGAGCGTGGCGACCTCGGTCTCGAGGGCGGCGAGCTCGGAGAAGCGGCTGACCGCGAGCTCGATGGCCGGGACGAGGTCGTGCTTGGCGAACGGTTTGACCAGGTAGGCCATCGCGCCCGCCTCGCGAGCGCGCTCCACGAGGTCACGCTGGCTGAAGGCGGTGAGGATGACGACCGGCGCGATCCGCTCGCCCGCGATCGCCGCGGCGGCGTCGATCCCGTCCATCTTGGGCATCTTCACGTCGAGGATCACGAGGTCGGGCTTGAGCTCGGCGGCCATGGCCACGGCCTGCTCGCCGTCGCCCGCCTCGCCGGCGACGTGGTAGCCCTCCTCCTTGAGCATCTCGACGAGGTCGAGCCGGATGAGCGCCTCGTCCTCCGCGACGAGAACACTGCGCTGCACGGCCGGGCCCGGCCGGGCCTCGGCAGCCTGCTCGGTCACCGGGGTCCTCCTGGGGTCTCTGCGACTGCGGAAACCCCAGCCTACCGACGCGGACCGCGCCCCTGCCGCCTCAGAGACGGTGATCACCATAATGTAACGAGCCGGCAACATACCCCGTGATGTTCCCTGCGCCCCTGGTCACACGTGCCGCCCCGGCCCAACCCTCACGACCCGCGACACACGCATCCCGTAGAGTCGTCGGCCGTAGCCCCCGTAGCCCAATCGGCAGAGGCAACGGATTCAAAACCCGTCCAGTGTGCGTTCGAATCGCACCGGGGGCACCCTCGTGACCTGGATCGATAGTTCACTCATCTGGGCCTCGGGCATGACTCCCGTCGGATCACGGCTTCGACGCGGTCCAGGGCCCGCCAGCGAGGCGCCGACCCGGTAGACCGAGAGTCATCCAGTTGCCGTCACACGCCGTCCAGCGCATCGACGACGGGCCGCCAGTCGAACACGTCCCGCGCCGCTCCGACGCGGATGGCCTCGTTCGGCAGCACCGTCACGCCCCACTCGCTGAGCGTCTGCAAGCTCCGCGCGTACGCCGGATGCGCGGCGAGGCTCGACTTGGCGTAGGGCGCCACGACGATCGGCAGCCGCAAGCCGATCGCCTCGTTGAGCAACCCGAGCGCGAACGTGTCGCTGATCCCGGCGACCCACTTGTTGACGGTGTTGAACGTCGCGGGCGCCACCGCTATCACATCAGCGCGCGGCAAGGACTCTGAATCATCGGGTCCCTGATACTCGTCACGCACCGGCCGCCCGGTCTTATCAGCCAGAGCCGAGATATCCATCCAACCGGCAGCACGCGGCGTCGCGATGACGCAGACCGTCCAGTTCTTCTCCTGTAGGAGCCCGATCAACTCGGCTATCGCCTGAGCAGGCGGCGCGGCACACACGACGAGATAGAGCACCCGCGACGTCATCAAGCAGCGCCAGGTCGAGCCGCGAGCGCCGAAGGCCGGGCGTGGCGCTCTTGCGTTCGCGAGCGAGTAGCGTGCTCAGCAGAGCGCGGGCAGCCGCATTCCGCGACACGTCCTGCTTGGCCACACGTTCCGCCTCGAGCAGGTGCACACAGCAAGGCTATCGTCGCCTTGCCCGACCGACGCCCAGCCCAACTCAAGATGAACCTGCGAGCGAGGCCGAGAAGAACGGCAGTTAGCGCATCCGTGTCGATGCGTTCGCCAAGGCCCCTATGGGCCAAAGGTCCCTGGTCGAGGAACGATGAACAGGGCATACTCGATGCCTGATCTGTGGGCGCCGCCGAGGGAAGGGCGGTCATCACATGGTTGACGACCGACCGCCTGGGAACGATCCGCTGAAATGGCGGAAGTATCGTTGCCCCAGGCCAGACTGCGCTAAGACAAAGCGGGCGACGGCTGCCCCTGCGTGCCCTGTCCATAAAGATGAGGTCATGGAACTGGTTGTCGAGCAATAATTTCGAAAGCGGTGTTCGCGCCAATGTAACTATTCTTCCAATTTGACCTCATTGATTTCCATAAGCGCAGTGCAATATCCTCCAGCACTCGCGATTGCGGCCGAGTAGCTCACTAACGCCATGCCGAGAAATAGCCCAGCGATCACACATATCCCAATCCATTGGGGAGCCGTGATGGTAGCAAACAGAACAAGGCTAAGCATGCTCAGAATGACATAGATGAACACCAGCGTGCAGTACATGTCGAGGCGAGTTCGGTACTGGTCATGATGCTGTTTGACTCTAGTTGACACCAGTTCCCGTCGACGTAGGACAAAGGCCTGCAGGGTCTCGTTCTCGCTCAGATTCAATGAGTCCTCAGTAGCCCGGATGATGTTGCCCAGTCTAGTCGGACGCAGCCGATGAACTTTAGGATGCTCGCGAATTCGACTACCGATTCGATCAATCTTCTCAGCCTTTTCAGCTGGGATACGATCCTGCCACGTCAATTGCGGAGTCATCTCGGTCGAATCTGATTCTCCAGTCCGTGGTTCAGGTTCGTCAGGATAGTATTTTCCGTGAATCTTGGAGTAGACTACATGCGACGGCTGACTGTCTAGCATATTTGCAAGAATTCGTTTGAAATCTTCCAAATCGAGTCTTGCTACTCGCTCCCGCATCTTTCGAATGCGCTTGTCTCGATAGCGAGCCAGACTGAATTGATGCGTATGACGAACGTCTTCTTCACGACTCGAAGTGCCCCCCACTTGCTGCGATGTTTGTCCCGGGATGTCGTTCCTCCGAACCACTTGAGGTTCCGGTTCGTCACTGTAATACATTTGATGAACGTGGAGGTATACAATACGGGAAGACTCTTTACCAAGCATGTCTCCAAGAGCCGCAACGAAGGCCGACAACTCGAGCTTACCTAGTCGATCTCGCATCTTTCGGAGACGTCGTCGCCTATAGCCAACCAGGGCCGCGAAAATCCCCAGTTTGAGAAACGGGCCCCAATATCCCTCCAAGAACCTTATTGCTCCGAACGAAAAGGCCTGACTTACCATCGCTGCGAGCACAACCGAGAACAGCAGGACTACCAGAATTCCCAATGGTTTGGCGGTGAGGGCGACAACCGCCGCGCCCACGTCAAAGTTGCCTTGGCTGCGGAGCTGGAGCAGGATTGCTGTGCAGCCGACCAGCATTGCCGCAGGCAGCCAAGCGCTCAGGCTCAACTGATCGAGCACTTTGCTGATGAACTGTGAGAGCCCCTCGGGCTGGGGCTGTACTTCGGCGGATTCATTTGGCGCCTGTGCCACGTCATGTTGCTGTCTCGGACGCACGGCAACATCGTTGCGCACAGCTGCTGGATGTCTCGGCACCACGCCGTGGTGGCAGCCCGGAGGTTGCGGAATCTTTGATATCGCAACTAAAGCACTGGACGAGCGGGCGCTCAGATCAGCCACAAGCCGCTGGACCAGGCGGCGAGAGTTGGGCCCCCGCGAAGTCCGCCGCTCGCGGGTCAAGTACGCGCTCACCGCGACCAACTCCAGCCCCGCGACGCGACCGGCGTCTGCCACTCACTCACGCGGCGGGCCGGCAATACGTCCGCGAGCTGCGTACCCGGGGCCCAGCACCCGAAACCGGCCAAACCCCCGACGCCGGACAAATCGCACGGCCCTCACCGGCCTACCCGTCCGCTGTCGACCCCGCGAGTCCCCCACTCCGAACCAAGGCGCGTGGCGGCGTGGGTACCCTCGACGCTTCCCGCCCGCGACACCTGGGAGCGTTTACGCGATGTTGGAGCTCGCGCCGGTCGCGTTCGTGCTGGTCTTCGCAGCGATCATCGGGCTCATCGGCTGGCTGCTGGTCCGCACCGTCCGGCGCAACCGCGCGCCTCGGAACCCCGCCGTCGGTCACGACCTGGCCCGGCTGGCCGCCGAGCGGGGGTGGCACTACACCCCACGGGACGACGAGTTCCTCCGGCGGTTCGACGGCTACCCGTTCGGCCGGGGCGGGCAGCTGCGCCCAGCGCTCGACCTGGTCACCGGGACGCACCGGGGCCGGGAGTTCGCCTGCTTCCAGTTCGCCCCGCCGCGCTCGCTGTCGCCCGGAGAGGGCTCGGCGGAGATCGGCTACACCCGCGTCGTCGCGGTCACGCTGCCCGCGCCGGTGCCGACCCTGGTACTCAGCCCGGCCAGGTCCGCGCCGCGCTGGACGCGCCGATACACCACCGGCGACGACGCCTTCGACCGGACGTTCGCCGTGGGTACCGAGGACGAGCCGTTCGCCGACCACGTGCTGACCGAGCCGGTCCGGCGGTGGCTACTGGCCAACCCCCCGGCGGGCGCGCTGCGGCTCGGCGGGCCGAGCCTCGTCGCCTGGAACGCCGACACCGGCGGGTTCGCCGCGAGCATGGTCGAACCCGCCGTGGCGCACCTGAGTGACCTGCTGGACCAGATCCCGCCGGACGCGCTGCGCTGAGCGGCCGCCCGGTACCCGAGCGCTAGTCCGCCGCGCTCGGCCCGGCCGGCCGGACGGTCCGCACAAACTCCTGGAAGTCCTCGAACACGTCATCGAGCTGTGCCCGCGTGCAGGTCAGCACGAGCTCGAGCACGGCACGTCGCGCCGGGTCGTCGACGTCCTGCATGGACACGAAAACCTGACACTGGACGAGCTCGAGCGGGTGCTCCGCACCGACCTCGATGTCGAGCACCTGGGTGATGCCCGGCGCGTCGGCGGAGCCCACCTCCCGGCGCTTGCGGACCCGTACGGACCCAGCTGTCTCCTCGAGGCGGTGGACCGACTCCTCGGCGATGGCGTCCATCGACAGCTCCGGCTCGCGGAACTGGCCGGCGATCGTCAGGTTGGCCGTGAAACCGTTGGCGGAGGCCGGGTGCAGCGCGACGAACGCCACGCCGGGCGCCCCGACCTCGTCCGGCGGCGCCGCCTGCCAGCCCTCCGGCAGCGAGAACTCGATGCGAACGGGTAGCTGGGTGACCATGGGTGGAACTCCAAGCGTTGGTCGTGACGGCGGTCAGTCGAACGGGTTGATCGCGCTGGCCGCGTCGCCGAGGGTATCGGTGATCTCGTCCGGGTCCACCGTGACCTCGAAGCCGAGCTTGGCGCCGACACCGAGGCCGACCCCGGCCTCCGCACCGATCGTCCACTTGCCGTCCTCGCCCTTGCCGATGGTCGCGTTGGCCTCGGCGCCGGCTCCCGCCCACGCCTCGCCGGTGAGGCCGGCTCCCAGCCCACCGACGTCGCCGTGCACCTCGCCGGTGGCCTTCGCGCCGGCGAACGCGTCCGCGCCCAGCTTGATGCCGTCCTTGCCGACCGCGCCCTGAACACCGGCCTCCGCGCCGACGTAGCCCTTGGCCGTGCCGCCGACCTCGGCGTACCCGTAGCGCGCGGAGCCCTCCGCCGAGGCGTTGACCAGGTAGGCCCCGGCCCGCGCCTGGCCGGTGATGCCGTCGCGGCTGATGCCCGCGGTCGCCGTGGCGTCCGCGCTGAGAGCCGAGACCTGGGCCTTGCCTGCCAGCGTGACGTCGCCGAGCTGGGTCGCGCCCATGGCGTCGGTCTTGAACAGGCTCGCCTCGGCCGTGCCGCCCACCAGCGTGGCATTGATGCCGGGTCCCTGCTTCTTCTGGAACTCCTCGCCCCACTGGCCGTACTTGGCGAACTTGCTGCCCGCGTTCTGCTGGCGCTCAGCCTTCTCCAGCCAACTCTCCGTCTGCTTGATGTCGACGGCGACCTTCTGCGGCCCCTTCTTCTCCACGAACTTCTGCGGTCCGGTCAGCCAGCTCGGCGCGCCCTTGCCCTTGCCGCCCTGGTTGTCGATGGCCTCAGCGTTGCTGTTGCCGGCCTTCTCCAGCTGGTCGCGCGCCCGGTCGAGGATCTCCCGGGCCTGCTGGCGCTTCGCCGCGCCGGGGTCGCTGAACGAACCGCCGACCGGCACCGGGCCGCCGGGCGACCCGGGCGTGGCACCCGGCGTCATGCCGGGCATGAACGAACCGCCCGTCGACTCGAAGTCCGAGATCGCCTGCCTGGTGGCCTGCTCTCCCTCGTTCCACAGCGCGATGGCCTCGGCCGCCTGGCCTTGTGCCCAGGTGAGCGACGAGGCGTGGCTGTCGAGTGTGCTCGCGGCGGAGTTCATCGCGTCGCGGCCGAGGCGCCAGTTGGCCGGCTCCGGGGTGAACTTGTCCCAGAACGCGCTGCTGGCCGGCCCTTCCCAGCCCGGGATCCGGATACCGCTGAGGTCACCGGCGACCGTCTCCATCGTGTTCGCCTTCGTGCGCAGCTTGTCGGCCGCATCGGTGACCGCCGCGGGGTCGCCGGGGACGAGCTCCTTGGGGTCGTTGGTCTGGCCGAGCTCAGCCATCAATTCCCCCCAGTAGGCGTCGGCGCGGGCCCCGGGGTCGGGTGCGGCACCGGGTGGGCCGGGTCGAACCGGGATGAGCCGGTGCGCTCCTTCTCCTCGTAGACACCCGCGGCGCCCTCCAACGCCTCACCGGCGGACGCCGAGCGCTGCTGGAGGATCTGCTTGGCGAGCTCCCACGTGGTACAGAAGTTCGACACCGCCGACGAAACCTTGCCGTGCCCGTACGCGTCGCCCTTGCCGGGGACCTCCTCGAGGTTCGTGTCGTCCGCCTTCGCGATGGCATCACCAATGCCGTTCGCCGCCGTGCGAAGCTCCTGTGGTTCTACGCGGTAGCCATCCATGCCCTGTCACCCGTGTCGTCGCCTGCGGGAGCGCTGCCCATGACACCGACGAACCGAACACCGCCCCAGTTCCGTATGGCAGGAACGTAGTGGCATCGGGCACCGCGCGGCGGGGATTCCGCAAGTTTCACCTCGCCGACGGCGAAAGGTCCCGCGTAGGAGATCAACAGTGATGCCGCCGACCACTTGGTCGGCAGCATGCGCGAATGGATTGCGATCATCGGTGGGCTGAACGCGGGGTTCGTCGCCGGCTACGCAGCAGGGCACGCGGCGGCCCGCTCAGCCGGCTCGGGAGCCGGAGCTGAACGGGCCGCGCGACCGGATGTCAGGAGCTGACGTAGGTGCCGTCCGTGCAGGCGTACTCGACGCCGCCCTTCTCGGCGCACGCCCACATGAGGTACGTCTGGTCCTCGGTCAGGTTGCCGGTCTTCCACGGGCTCGTGTACGGCGCGTTGTGGCCCGCGGTCGTCGCAGTGCGGCCGGTGCTCAGGTGAGCGTTGATGCCGTACCCGTCCCCGTACACGTCGGATGCCGCCAGCGCGTCGCCGGGGTCGCCGTTGGTGTCACACGGGTCCTGGCTCCACTTCGCGTAACCCGCCCACGTTCCGTCGCTCCAGTAGGCGTCGTTGTAGTAGTACGTGCAGCCGGCCTTCGTGGTGACCTGATGCGCGACCAACTTCAGTGTGAGTGGCGCCGCCGGTGCGGCGTCCGCGGCGGCACCGGTCAGGAGCAGGCCGCCGAGAACAGCGGCGAGCGCCACCATCATCGTTGCGATTCGGTGTGTCAGGCGCATGAATTCTCCCCAAACATGCTTTCCCTTTTCGTCCCCCAAAGGACCTTACGAAATCGTTCCTACCACCGCCGCTCGCCGCCGAGCCCGGGAGCCGGGAAGTTGTCATCCAAATACAGTTGCGCCACCCGTGGTCACCGGGCTCGACCCGAGCCGATACGTCGGTGTGGCAACACTTTCGGCCACGCCCATCGACTTCGCATCGAATCGAGCACTCACGGGCGGTCCTTCCGAAATGGCCGGGCCGGGTTTCGAGTTTGACCGGAACTGACAATTCCGCGACCAGCGAACGGCCGGAAACGGTCAAAGCTTCCGAACTCCTGGCGAGCGGTGAGACCTTTCTCACTGCCAACTGATTTCCAGTCCGGCGAGTGTCGCCTGCGGGTCCTGTGCGATGGCCTCGATGGTCCGCAGGCAACCGTCGAGGAGCCGGCGTGGGCGTCGCACCTCGTCGAGCGGGCGCCTAACACTCAGGCGGACCACGGGACCCGGATGCCGGACCAGCAGCACGATCCTCGGTTTCGCGGAGTTAGGGGCGATTCTCGTTCGTTCGACCCAGGTGCCGTCGGGTGTGGGGGCTTGAGGTGCCTGCGCTTCGTGGCGGTCGACGGCTGGGACGAAGTTCACCTCGAACACCGGCTGGACGGACGCGCCGCCGGCGTTCGCCGGTGGGTTCAGCCAGTCCAGTAGGGCGTTGGCGTCGTACAGGCTGTGGCTTCTGCCTTCGGCCAACGCGTTCTCGACCGCCCGCGTCCGCGAGCTGAGGGTGTCTCGGTCGGAACCGGCGATGTGTGGGAACACCGGCTGGGCGATCTGGACCACGGCGTTGAAGTCGGCAGTGGTGCGCCTGTTCGCGTAGGTGGTCTTGCAGACATGCCGGTGGCAACCGGACAGGGCGCCGATCGCGATGCTCAGCGCAGTGACCCAGACGGCGTGCGGTGACACGCCGAGCCGGGTGCACGCCGCCTTCACGCTCCGCACCTCGTCCGGCGTCAGCCGGTGCTGGGTCACCCACACCGCCTCGGCCGAGTCCGGCTCGGGTGCGCGGTAGGTACGCGGTGCGTCGGCGAGCGCCTGCTTCCAGTACTCGGTGTTGCGTATGACATCGGGGTCGTCCGGGCCCTTCGCGAACTGGCTGGCCTGCCGAGGCGCACGCACGGGTCTTCGCTCGATGAGCTGGCGCAGATGGCGCGCCGCGGCCTGCTTGCCGAGCGCGTCGACGAACACGTGCGACAGGCTGAGCTTGATCGCGACCACCTGGCCGTCCCTGGTGTAGAGAACAGTGCGGAACGCACCCGCCAGAGGGGAAACCGGCAGCGTCGCCCAGATTTCCGGACCGGTCAGCGGATCGACGCACTCGATCAACTCAAGGTGGCGACGCACCTCGACCGCGTCGGGTGGCAGTACCTCCTGCCGCAGGGCACCGTCCGAAGCGGTCACCAGCCGGCTCCGCAATCCCTCATGTGCTCGCACGAGCTCGCCGACCGCAGTCATGGCCGCGGTGACAGTCGACTCGACCGGGACCACCGCGGTCAGCACCATCGACGGCAGGTCCGCACGTGCCCAGTTCCGCAGGTTGCGCAACTGCGACACGTTGAGCTCCAACACGACAGGACGGTCGTATACGTTCGGATGCACCCGATTCCCCCAGTCGTTCGGTGCGCCGCTACTCCCCCACCTGACCCTCGGCCAGTTCCGTGACTATGTCCAGATGCCCCAGATGCCTCGCGTACTCCTGCAGCAGGTGGAACAGGATCCGCTCCAGGGAAGCCGGGTCGCCTCGCCAGCCCGGGCCTGGGACGCCGCGGGTGGACAGATCGGTCGAGCGCACGACCACGTCCGTGTGCTCGGCCTGGGCTTCCAGTGCTGCCACCAGGTCCACGAGCCGCTCGGTCGCGTGCCAGCGGCCCTCCTGCTCGTCGCCCCACGGGGTGGCTACCGGACGGCCCTCGAAGCGCCACTCGATCCAGCGGAGCTCCACGTACCGGACGTGCTTCAGCAGCTCCAGCGGGGTCCAGCCGGACGGGAGGCGGCTCGCCCGCTGGTCCGCCGCGGGCAGGGAGCGCACCTTGTCGATCATGCGGGAGCGCAGGTAGTCCAGATAGGTCAGGAAGACCTCGGCGCGTGACGACGCCGGCGCGTTCGGCTCGGGGAAGTCCACTCGCGAGACAATATTCAGCCGGCCGCCAGCTCGGCGAGGACCCGGTCGAGATCCGCCAGCGTCATCGGCTTCGACAGGTACGCGTCGAAGCCCGCGTCCAGTGCCTCGCGACGGTCGCTTTCCTGGATGAAGCCGGACACCGCCACGAGCGTGAGGTCCGCCGTCTCGGGCTGGGCCCGCAGGTGGCGCGCGATCTGCAGGCCGCCGATGTCCGGCAGGCCGATGTCGCACAGGACCACGTCGAACGGCTCCGTCGTCGCCGCGGCGAGCCCGGCCCGGCCCGTCGTCACCACGGTCGCCGTATCGCCTCGCCGCTCCAGCAGCGACCGGTACGTCACGCCCAGGTCCGCGTTGTCCTCGATCACCAGGAACCGCAACGGCTCGCGCGGCTCGGTGGCCGCCACCCCGTCCGGCCGGTCGACGGACGAGGCCAGCGGCAGCAGGACGCGGAACGTCGCGCCCGTGCCCCCGCCGTCGCTGTGCGCGGACACCGAACCGCCGTGCAGCTCGCTGATCGTCCGCACCACCGCGAGGCCGAGACCGAGCCCGCCGACCGACGTCATGCCCGACGGGGCCGCCCGCGTGAAGACGTCGAACAACGACTCGGCCAGCTCCGGGGCGAACCCGATGCCGTCGTCGGCCACCACCAGCTCGGCCTCGGCGGAGGTGGCCGACAGCGACACCGAGACGGTCGCGCCGGGCTCGGTGTACTTCGCCGCGTTGCCCACCAGGTTGCCCACCAGCTGCGCCAGCCGCACGCGGTCGCCGTCCACCGGCACGGGGTCGGACGGCAGCGAGACCCGCAGCGCCCGCCGGCCCGCCGCGAAGGAGGCGGCGACGTCCGACGTGGCCTCGGCCACGACCTGCCGCAGGTCCAGCGGCCGCCGGACCAGGTCGAGCCGGCCGGTCAGCGCCCGGCTCGCGTCCAGCAGGTCGTCGGTCATCCGGACCAGCGCCATCGTCTGGCGTTCCAGCACCGCGAGCGCGGGGTGGTCGGCCGGCGCGTCGAGCGCCAGCAGCTCGATCCCGGCCCGGAT
The DNA here is from genome assembly GCF_036555685.1 of Actinophytocola sp. Taxonomy (GTDB): domain Bacteria; phylum Actinomycetota; class Actinomycetes; order Mycobacteriales; family Pseudonocardiaceae; genus Actinophytocola. The sequence continues at coordinate 24,730 of NZ_DATBKY010000088.1, forward strand.
GGCGGCCAGCGGGTTGCGCAGCTCGTGCGAGAGCGTCGCGATGAACCGGTCCTTCGCACGCTGCTGCGCGCGCAGCGCCGCCCCGGTCTCGGCCAGCTCCTTGTTCGCCTCGCGCAGCTGCCGGTTCATGTCCTGGACCTCGCGGGCACGCGTGAAGAGATCCGCCTCCAGCTCGGACAGCCGCGCGAGCGCCCCGTCGGGCGCGTGCCCGGCCGCGCGGACGAACTCGGTCACGTCCTGCACGCGGTGGATGAGGTGCGTGATCCTCCCGTCCTCGGCCACGACCGGCGTGTTGATCGGGCTCCAGTACCGCTCCTCGAACCGCCCGCCGGACCCGGCCGGGATGTCGTAGCGCTGCAACGCCATCGTGTCGGGCTCGCCCGTGGCGAGCGCGGTCTCCAGCGACCGGCGCAGGTTGGCGACGCCGTCCGCGGTCCCGTCGTCCGGGTTGTCCGGGAACGCCGCGAAGACCGGCTGCCCGACGAGCGTCTCGCGCCGGGTCCGGGTCGCGGCCAGGTACGCCTCGTTCACGGCCACGATGGTCAGGTCCGGCGTGAGCAC
>NZ_DATBKY010000089.1:0-14743 GCF_036555685.1 Actinophytocola sp.
CGCTCGCCGACCACGCGGCGATCGCCATCGACAACGCGCAGCTGCTGGCCGAGACGCGGCGGGCGAACGAGACGATCAGCGACCACAACGAGCGGATGCGCCGCGCCGAGGTCGCGCACGACCGGCTCATGGAGCTGGTGCTGCGCGGCGGCGACCTCGACGAGGTGGTCACCGAGGTGGCCGCCGTGCTCGGCGGCGGGCTCGTGCTCTTCGACGACACCGGCACGGAGCTGGCCCGGGTGTCGGCCGAGCCGGTGGCGGTCGACGCGGCCGCGATCACCGCGTCGCGCTCCGCCGGGCGCGCGGTGCGCTCGGGCGGGCAGTGGGTGTACTCGGTGCTCGCCGGGCCGGAGCTCCTGGGCAGCCTGGTGCTGACCGGTGGGCCCGAGCTGGGCGACGCGGACCGGCGGCTGTTCGAGCGGGCCGGCCTGGTCGCGGCGCTGCTGTTGCTGCTGCGCCGGACGGTGGCCCGCGCCGAGGACGAGGTGCGCGGCGAGCTGCTGACCGACCTGCTGACCGCGCCGTCGCGCAACCAGGCCGCGCTGCTGACCCGCGGGCGGCGGCTCGGCATCGACCTGGCCGCGCCGCACACCGTGCTGATCGCCCACTGCGACGGCGTGTCCCGGCGGCGGCTCGCGATGGCGTGCGGCCGGTACGCGACGCTGGTCGGCCTGCACGCCGAGCAGGTAGTGCTGCTCGTGGCCGACGGCGCGCCGAACCTCGCACCGAAGCTCGCCGCCGAGCTCGGCTCCACAGTGGACGCTCCGGTGACGGTCGGCGCGGCGGGTCCGGCCCGCGGCCCGGTCGCGCTCGCGGCGGCCGCGGCGGAGGCGGCACGCTGCGTCCGGACGCTGCTCGCGCTCGGCCGGGCCGGGCAGGGCGCGGCGCAGGGCGAGCTGGGGTTCGTGGGCCAGCTGATCGGGGACCGCACCGACCTCGGCGGCTACGTGCGCGCCACGCTCGGCCCGGTGCTCGACTACGACGAGCGGCGCGGCACCGACCTCGTACGCACGCTGGAGGCGTACTTCGAGTGCGGCACGAACCTCACGCGTGCCAAGGACCAGCTGCACGTCCACGTGAACACCGTGGTGCAGCGGCTGGACCGGATCTCCTCGCTGCTCGGCGACGACTGGCAGCAGCCCGACCGCGCGCTGGAGATCCAGATCGCGTTGCGCCTGCACCGGCTGCACTAGGCCGCCTCCCGGAACTCGGGGAGTGGGTTGCGTCCCGGCGAGCTGTGCGGAACCGCGGTTTGTGCCGCGGTCGCTAGTACTCTCGCGGACGTGCTGGCCTACGTCGTGTTCGCCGCCGGCCTCGCCGCGTTCATGTGGCTGATGTGGCGGTTCGCCCGGTTCGCCGACCGCCGCGGCATCGGCGGCGGGCTGATGGGCATCGCCGACGACCTGTACCACCCGGCCGCGAAGGACCAGCAGGAGGAGCACCGCGCGGCCGAAGAGCGCGTCGTGCCCAGCCCGTCCCCGGGCGACCCGCTATAGGTCGACGACCACTTCGTGGTGGGTGACCTCCGCGTCCCAGCGGGACAGGATCCGCCGCGCCGCCTCCTCGACGACCGCCTTCTCCGGATGGCTGCCGGCGAAGTGGCGCACCGCCTGCATGCTCGTGAAGAACGCGATCGAGATGAACGCGACCTCGTCGCCCTCGACCTTCCGCAGCAGCCGCGCGCCGCGGAAACCGTGCACGCCCGTGAGGTGGACCGAGACCTCGTCCTCGTAGTGCCGCTGGTACTCGTCCGCCCGCCCGGGCTCCGCCCAGCCCCGCCATACTCGAGCGATCATGTCCGCTCCCTTCGGCGAACCCACAGTAACCTCGCGCGCGGCTTCGCGGATCTCCCTGTTGATCGCGCTCGGCGCCGACAACCTCGGCTCGGGGTTCTTCCTGCCGCTGACGCTCGTCTACGTGACGCGGGTCGTCGGGCTGCCGCTCGGCGTCGCCGGTACGACGGTCGCGGTGGGCACGACGGCGGGCCTGCTTGTGCCGGCGCTCGCCGGCCCGCTCGTCGACCGGGTCGGCCCGCGCCCCGTGGTGATCGCCTCCCAGCTGATCCAGGCGGCGGGGGCAGGCCTGTTCCTGCCGGCGCACGGCGTGCTCGCGGTCGCGGTGGCGACGGTGGCGCTCGCGGGCGGCCAGCAGCTGTTCTACAGCTCGCTGTTCGCGCTGATCTCCGACGTGGCCGGGGACGGCCCGAAGGACCGCCCGTTCGCCGTGGTCGCGATGGTCCGGGCGGGCTGCTTCGGCGCGGGCGCGCTGGCCGCCGGCGCGCTGCTCACCGCGGCCGGAAACGACGGGCTGCGGACCGCCGTCGCGGTGAACGCCGGCAGCTTTCTCGTGTGTGCGCTGATGCTCGCCGTGCTCGTCCACCCACCGCACCGGCCGGCGCCGGACGGGCGGCCGGCCCGCCTGCGCGCGGACCGGAAGTTCCTGTCCCTCATCGTGATCACGGGCCTGATGGCGCTGTCGGTCGACTTCTACCTCGTCGGCACGCCGGTCTACGTGCTGGAGGTGCTGGCCGGCCGGCCGTGGCTGCCCGGCGTGCTGCTCGCCGTGTCCACGACGATCAACGCCACCTGCGGGACGCTCGCGCTGCGGGCCACCCGGCGGGTCACCCGCATCGCGGCCATGCGCCTCGGCGCGGTGCTGGTGATCGCGTGGTGCGCCGTCTCGCTCCTCGCGCTCGCGGTGCCGGCCGGCTGGCTATCGGCGGTGTTGCTGGCGGCGACGGTGGTCATCGCGGCGGGCGGGCTGCTGTTCGGCGTCCGGGCCAACGCGCTCGCGACCGAGCTCGCGCCGGCCGCCGCGCGGGGGCGCTACCTCGCGACGTTCCAGTACGCGTTCACCGTGCCGGGCGTGCTCGCACCCGCGGTGGCCGGGCTCTTCTCGGTCGCGTCCTGGCTGCCGTGGCTCCTGGTCGCCGGGTGCGCGGCGCTGGCGGCGGCTGGGCTGCGCCGGTTCGCCTAGCGGATCCAGGAAGCCAGCTCGTCGAGGGCCGCCAGGAAGTGCGGGGCGATCGGCTCCAGCTGCCCGGGGAACGCGTCGACCAGCCCGTCGACGTGGTTGCCGTTCTCGATGCGGTGGTAACGGAAGAGGGGCCCGCGGCCGGCATCGCGGATCATCCGGGCGTAGACGTCGGAGTCCTGGCTGATCGGCAGCAGCGAGTCGAGCGTGCCGTGCAGGGTGATCAGCGGCTTGCCGATCCGGCCGGTCAGCGCGATCCGGGCGACGGCCCGGTGCACGGACGCGGGGCGGGACGCGTAGTCGTAGTCGGCGTCGCAGTTCGGCGTTCCGCTTGCGCAGTACGGGATTCCGGCGTCCAGGTCGCCGTCGAACGTCGGGTCGAGCTCCTCGCGGTACACGCGCTGGGTGAAGTCCCAGTAGACCTGGTCGTGGAACGGCCAGAGGAACTCCGAGCCGGGTGCGTAGCCCGCGTCGAGCATGGCCTGGTGCGCCTGCTCGGAACCGGCCGCGTAGGCCGGGTACGCACGCAGCGCCGCGGGCAGGAAGTCGAACATGTTGGGCCCGTCGGCCGTCCAGAGCGTGCCCTCCCAGTCCAGGCCGCCGTCGTAGAGCCACGGGTTGTGCTCCAGCTGCCAGCGCACGAGGTAGCCGCCGTTGGAGATGCCGGCCGCGATCGTGCGGGACGGCACGCGCCCGTACCGCTGCGCGACAACGACCTTCGCCGCGATCGCCAGCTGCGTCACGCGCGTGTTCCACTCGGCGATCGCGTCGCCGGGGCGGCGGCCGTCGTGGTGGAACTCGAGGCCGGTGTTGCCCTTGTCGGTCGCCGCGAACGCGTATCCCTTGGCCAGCACGAAGTCCGCGATGGCCCGATCGTTCGCGTACTGGCGGCGGTTGCCCGGCGAGCCGGACACGACGAGCCCGCCGTTCCAGTCGTCCGGCAGCCGCAGCACGAACTGCGCGTCGTGGTTCCAGCCATGGTTCGCGTTCGTCGTCGAGGTGTCCGGGAAGTAGCCGTCGACCTGGACGCCCGGCACGCCGCTGGGCTGCGGCAGGCTCGCCTGCGTCAGCCCGGTCCAGTCGGCCTCGACCGTATGTCCTGATGCGACAGTCCCGGCCGTGGTGAGCTCGTCGAGGCAGGCCACCTCCTGGCGCTGCGCGGCCGGCACGTGCAGCCGGTCCGCCCGCGCGCAGTGCGTCGCTCCACTGTGGACGGTATCCGCGACGGCTACCGGTGACGAGGCGACGAGTACGGCGGCGGCCAGTACGGCGATCCGGGCGATCATGGCGAACCTCCTGCGCGACGCTGCCCTGCGCGACGTCGAGCCAGACGCTAGGGAGCCGCCTTCGCGATGAATATGCGGGCGACCACCACAATCACGCGGCCGAATGTGTTGGCAACCGCTCTCACGGCGGTGCCGGAAATTATCTAACGTCGAAGAAAAAGTGATGCCGATCACAGTGAGGTGCGGCATGAAGAGAATCTTGCTCGTCGTGGCGACCCTGCTCGCGGGCCTCGTCGCCAGTACGGCCCCCGCGTCCGCGGCCAGCATCGTCGAGGTGACCGGGTTCGGCAGCAACCCCGGCGCGCTCAAGATGTTCCGCTACGTCCCCGACGGCCTGCCCGCGGGCCGGCCGATCGTCGTCGCGCTGCACGGGTGCACGCAGAACGCGACCGGGTACGGCACCGGCTCCGGCTGGACCCAGCTGGCGGACCGGTTCGGCTTCTCCGTGGTGCTGCCCGAGCAGCAGAGCGCGAACAACTTCAACAAGTGCTTCAACTGGTTCGAGCCCGGCGACATCGCGCGCGGTCAGGGCGAGGCCGAGTCGATCGCGCAGATGGTGCGCCGCCAGGTCGCCGACACCGGCGCGGACCCGGCCAGGGTGGACGTGACCGGGCTGTCCGCGGGCGGGGCGATGACCTCGGTCATGCTCGCCACCTACCCGGACATGTTCGCCGCTGGCGGGGTCGTCGCGGGCATCGCCTACAAGTGCGCGACGAGCATGGTGGACGCGTTCAGCTGCATGAACCCCGGCAAGAACCAGACGCCGGCCCAGCTCGGCGACGCCGTCCGCGCGGCGAGCGGGCACACCGGTCCGTGGCCGACGGTCAGCGTCTGGCAGGGCGACGCGGACTACACGGTCCGCCCGTCGAACATGACCGAGATCGTCGAGCAGTGGACGAACGTGCACGGCATCCCGTCGACGCCGACGAGCACGGACACCGTGGCCGGCTACCCGCACGCGGTGTACGCGAGCGGCGGCCGCACCCTCGTGGAGACCTACACGATCACCGGCATGGGGCACGGCCAGCCGCTCGACCCGGGCACCGCCGACGGCCAGTGCGGCCAGGCGGGCGCGTTCCTGCTCGACGTCAACATCTGCGCCGCGTGGCAAATGTCCGCGGCGTGGGGCCTGGGCGGGTGACTACTCCGTCCGCAACGAGGTGAGCCGGGTGGCGCTGCGCAGGAACGGCAGCGTCACCGCGGTCACCAGGAGCGACAGCACCGCCGCGGCGGCGGACAGCAGCCCCACCCCGGTCCAGTCGATCGACAGCGGATCGCTGGTCAGCCGCACGATCAGCGACGCGAGACCGACGCCGGTGACCACGGCCACGGCCAGGCCGAGCGCGATCGGCAGCGCCACCTGCCAGAGCAGCGAGCGGGCGAGCACGCCCTGCGGGACCCCGCTCGCGGCGAGCACGGCCAGCGGCCGGCGGCGCTCCCGGATGTGCTCGAGCGCGAGGACGAGCAGGCTCACGCCGGCGAGCAGCAGCGTGATGATCGAGCCGACGTAGAGCCCGTTGCGCACGGAGAGGAACGTCCGCTCGCCGGACGTGAGGTTCGCCTTCGTGCCGTCGGTGAACACGTAGACCTCCGGGCCGTAGGCCGCGATCGCGTTGCGGACCCGCTCCACGTCGTCCGCGCCGATGTCGCCGACCGACAGGTGCACGGTCGCGAACTCGTCCGGGATGCGGACCCCGCCCAGGGCGCCCGGCGTGAGCAGCAGAGTCTGGAAGACCGGCGAGCGCTCGGGCATCGAGACCCGCCGGACGTCGTCCGGGACCGTCCACCGGCCCGTGACCGTGAACTCGTCGCCGAGCAGCCCGTCGTTGTTCTGCTCGTACTCGCGGAACTCCAGCCGCTCGCCCGCCTCCGGCGGCCGGTTCCCGTTGCCGACCACCCACGACATCCCGTCGGAGCAGTCGCGGACGGCGGCGAGCTCGGTGATCGTGGCGCAGTCCAGCACGCCGACGGCATAGCTCTCGCCGAGGGCGTCGCCAACTGCCGGGAAGGCCTCGGCCTCCCGGACGACGTGCGCGTCCCGGACCGCCGGCACCTGCCGGACGTGCGCCGCGACGCCGTCGGCGATCTCGGCGGTGGCCTGCACCGCCACCATCGGCTTGGCCGGCCCGGACGAGCCGGGGCCGACCTCGCTCTCCACGGTCATCAGCACGGTCTGCAGGGCGATGGCGCCGGCGAGCACGACCGCGACGCCGCCGACCACCCGCGCGGACGTGCCGCTGTCCAGCTGCAGCCGCCGGATCGCGAGCTGCCACGAGGACGGCCCGCCGGTGATGCGGCCGGCGACCCGCTCGACGAGCCAGGGCAGCAGTACCGGCACGCCGACGAGCAGCAGCGCCACACCCGCCGACACCACGACGCCCCAGCTGTCCGAGCCCTGCGGGAGCCCGGCCTGGGTGACCAGCAACGCCACGCCCACCACGATCAGTGCGAGCCGCCACCAGAGCCGCCTGCGCACCGGCTTCGCATACCGCACGACGCCGAGCGGCTCGATGATCGTGCGGCGCATCGCGAACAGCGCGGTCAGCACCGCCAGCGCCGGGACGAGCAGCACGATCGCGACGGTCAGCACCGGGTCCGGCACCACGTCGGTTTCGTAGACGTCGAGCTCGAAGACCTTGATGTCCCCGGCGTAGCTACGCAGCACGAGGAACGCCGCGGCACCGAGCACCAGGCCGGCCAGCGCGCCGACGAGCGACTCGGCCGCCGCGATCCGCCGGACCTGCCGGGAGCCCGAGCCGACGAGCCGCAGCGCGGCGAGCCGCCGGTCCCGCTCGACGCCCGCGATCCGGCTGGCCGACGCGATGAACACCAGCACCGGGAGCAGCAGTACGACCGCACCCATGAGGACCAGCACGAGCAGCTCCGGCCGGAGCCCGGACTCGCCGCTGCTCTCGACACCGAAGTGGTAGACCCGCATCACGTTGGGGTTGTCGGTGAGGTCTGCGCCGGCGCCCACGTAGGCGATCAGGTCGCCCGGCGCGGGCACCACCGACTGGTCCAGGACCTCGACGACCCTCCCCGGGAACCGCGGCCGGAGCAACTCGCCCGCCGGCGAGTCGAGCAGGTCGGCCAGCGCGGGGGACGCGACGAGCTCGCCCGGACCGGGCAGCTCCCGCATGCCGTGGGGCACCGGATGGTTGCCACCGTCGGCATGGACGTACTGGGCGTCGATGGTCTCGCCGCGGAACTCCGTGGCACCCCACTGCAGGTACACCGGATCCACGCCCTTGATCGGCTGGCTGTCGCCGACCGTGTTGGCCATCGCCCGCTCGTGATACCGGTCCACGATCGTGCCGACGGACGCGCCGACCAGCAGCACGGTCACCGCGACCGCGACGCCGAACGTGCTGAGCGCGAACCTCGCCAAGGAAGTCCGGCCACCCCCGACAGCCAGCCGGACTCCCAAGGCGAGGTCGCTCACCCACCCCCTCGGGCCGGTCATGCGAACTCCACCTGCCGCGTGTGGCCGTCGCGCACGATGACCTCACGGTCGGCGTACGCGGCGACCCGGGGCTCGTGGGTCACGAGGACGACCGCGGCGCCGGTGTCCCGGGCCGTGTCGGTCAGCAGGCGCATCACGTGCTCGCCGTTGAGCGAGTCCAGCGCGCCGGTCGGCTCGTCGGCGAAGATCACCTTCGGTCCCGTGACGAGCGCCCTGGCGACCGCGACCCGCTGGCCCTGCCCGCCCGACACCTCACCGGGCCGCTTGCCCGCGACGTCGTCGACCTCCAGGCGGGCGAGCCAGTCGCGGGCCTTCGCCTCGGCGTCGCGCCGGCGCCGGCCGTGCAGGCGCAGCGGCAGCGCCACGTTCTCCACGCAGGTCAGCTCGGGCACGAGCTGCCCGAACTGGAACACGAAGCCGAACTCGGTGCGCCGCAGCGCGCTGCGCGGCACGTCCGGCATCGCGCCGAGGTCCTGGCCGGCGTAGGTCACCGTGCCGGCGTCCGGCGCGATGATGCCGGCGAGGCAGTGCAGCAGCGTCGACTTCCCCGAGCCGGACGGCCCCATGACGGCGACGATCTCCCCCTCCGCGACGGACATGGAGGCGCCGTCGAGCGCCTTGGTGGGGCCGAACGACTTGCCGATCGAATCGGCCTTCAGCAACGCGTCGGTCATGACCTGACCTGCTTTCCGAGCTCGGCGAGGCGGGCCGCGGTCAGCTCCAGCCAGCGCAGGTCGGCCTCGAGGTGGAACAGGGCGTGGTCGCAGATGAGCTGGTCGGCGAGGTCACCGCCGCGCTTGCGCTCGGTGAGCTCGCGCATCGCGCGCAGGTGGGCGGCGCGCTGGGTGTCGAGCACGTCCGCGGCGTCGCGCGCGGAGAGCAGCGCGATGACGATCTTGGTGTAGAGCGTGCTCTGCATGTACAGCTCCGGCTTCTCCGGCGTGGCGAGCCAGCGCTCGACGTCGGTGACGCCGTCGGTGGTGATCGCGTAGCGCTTGCGGTCCGGCCCGCCGCCCTGCTCGACGCCCGACTCCTGGATGAGCCCGTTCTTCAGCAACCGCGACAAGGTCGCGTAGACCTGGCCGTAGTGCAGCGGCCGGTCGTGGCCGAAGTGCTCGTCGTACTCGCGCTTGAGGTCGTAGCCGTGGCGTGGCCCGTGTTCCAACAAGCCGAGCAGCGTGTGCCCGATTGACATGGCGGACACAGTACACAGGGTGTATAGCTGCCGTCTATACACCCTGTGTTTAGCATGTTGAGCTGGGCGTTCGGCTACGCGTCAGCTCTGGCAGAGACAGAACGGGTGGCCGGCCGGGTCCGCGTAGACCCGGAACGTCCGCTGCCGGTCGAGCGGTTTCGCGCCGTTCTCGATCGCCCGCTCGTGGGCCGCTTCGAGGTCGTCGACCTGGAAGTCGAAGTGGAACATCTGCTGCCGCGCGGGGTCCGGCCACGTCGGCGGCTGGTAGTCGGCCGCGCGCTGGAACTCGATCAGCGCACCGCGCGGGCCCTCGATCGTCGCCCACTCGTCCGCGCTCTCGCGCACCGGCCAGTCGAGCAGCCGGGCGTAGAAGTCCGCGAGCGCGGGCGGGTCCGGGCAGTCGAGCACCACGGAACCGAGCCGCGGAACAGCGCTCGTCATCGGATACCTCCATAACCGGTGTCCTAGTTGTGCTGGTTACCGTACTTCAGCAACCGGCAAAGCGCCTACAGTGGTGTCGTGACCCCCCGCGACACGAGCGCGGACATCGACGTGGACCTCGTGCTCGACTTCCTCAACACGGTGGATGTGGAGGCGGGCACCGACCTGCTCAGCGACCCGGCCGGCCGCCGCGCCTGGCTCGCGGCCCGCGGACTCGCGGACTCGGACTCGGCAGCCGACGTGCGCACTGCCCTGCGCGCGGCGGTGGGCGATCCGGCCGCGAGTCGCGTGGCGCTGTCGGCCCAGGTCACGGTGTCGCTGGAACCCGAGGGCCCCCGCCTGGTGGCCGACGACGTGACCGGCGCGGTGCTCGCGGCAGCCAGCCGCCTGACCGTCCTCGGCGACTGGGACCGGGTGAAGATCTGCCCCGCCGACGACTGCCGCTGGGCCTTCTTCGACCGCTCCCGCAACCACTCGCGCACCTGGTGCTCGATGCGGGTGTGCGGCAACCGCGAGAAGGCCCGCGCCTGGCGGGAACGCGCCCGCGCCAACAGCTGATATTGAGTCCGGGGAGGCCGGATCAGACGATCAGCTGCGCGACCGTGTAGATCAGCAGGCCCGCGAGTGCGCCCACGACCGTGCCGTTGATGCGGATGAACTGCAGGTCCCGGCCGACCTGGAGCTCGATCTTGCGTGAGGTCTCCTCCGCGTCCCAGCGCTGGACCGTGTCGGTGATCAGCGTGGTGATCTCGTCGCGGTAGTTGATGACCACGTACGCGGCGGCGCCCTCGACCCAGTTGTCGACCTTCTCGCGCAGCGCGTCGTCGCCGGTGACGCGGTTGCCCAGGGAGACGAGGCCCTCGCGCACCCGCGTGCGCAGCTCGCTCGACGGGTCCTCGGCGGCGTCGAGCAGCAGGCGCTTCGCGGTCGACCACGCCGAGCCGATCACGTTCTGCACCTCGGGGTGGTCCAGCACCTGCTGCTTGATCGCCTCGGCCCGCTGCATGGTGGTCTCGTCGTGCTGGAGGTCGTCGGCGAACTCGACGAGGAACTTGTCCACCGCGAGCCGCATCGGGTGGTTCGGGTCGGTCTTCACCACCCACGCGAACGACAGCACCTCGCCGTAGACCTTGTCCGCCACCATCGAGTCCACGAACTTCGGCGACCAGCTCGGCGCCCGGTCCGAGACCACCCGCAGCACCGTCTGATGGTTGGCCTTGACCCACTCGTACGCGCGGTCGCAGACCAGGTCCACGAGCTTGTGGTGCGCGCCGTCGGCGAAGACGCCGGCCAGCACCCGGCCCAGCGGCGGTCCCCACGGCACCGCCACGACCCGGCGCACCACGGCCTGCTCCAGCACCGCCTGCACGTCCTCGTCGCGCAGCACGGCCACCGCGCCGCGCACGACCGTCGCGAGCTCGGCGGTCACCCGCTCCGCGTGGGCCGGCTGCGCGAGCCACCCGCCGAGCCGGCGGGCCACGTCCACCCGGCGCAGCCGCTCGCGGACGACCTGCTCGGACAGGAAGTTGATGCCGACGAACTCGCCGAGGCTGTTGCCCAGCGCGTCCTTGCGCGTCGGGATGATCGCCGTGTGCGGGATCCTGATTCCCAGGGGGTGCCGGAAGAGCGCGGTGACCGCGAACCAGTCCGCCAGCGCACCGACCATGCCCGCCTCGGCGGCGGCCTTGACATAACCCGTCCACCCCGGCGCCCCCGCGGCCTGCCAGATCGTCATGGCGAGGAAGACCGCCGTCGCGCCGAGCAGGAACGACAGCGCGACCAGCTTCATCTTCCGCAGGCCACGCCGCTTCTCCGCCTCGCCGGGGAGTGGGCTCTCGATGGGTGTCAGTTGCCGCACGAGTCCATTGTCCGTGAGACTGCGACCCGTGCGCCGGAAAGCCTTGGTACCCCGCCTCGAGCCGTTCACCTCGACCATCTTCGCGGAGATGACCGCACTCGCCACGAGAACCGGCTCGGTCAACCTGGGGCAGGGCTTTCCCGACACCGACGGGCCGCCGTCGATGCTCGCGGCCGCGCGGGACGCGATCGCGAACGGCGTGAACCAGTACCCGCCCGGCCCCGGCCGACCGGAGCTGCGCGCGGCGATCGCCGCCCAGCGGACGAGGTACGGCACGGAGTTCGACCCGGACACCGAGGTGCTGGTGACGGTCGGCGCCACCGAAGCGATCGCGGCAGCGATGCTCGCGCTGGTCCAGCCGGGTGACGAGGTCGTGCTGTTCGAGCCGTACTACGACTCCTACGCCGCCTCCGTGGCGCTGGCCGGCGCGACCCGGCGGGTCGTGTCGCTGGTCGAGGAGCCGGGGACGGGCCGCTTCGCCGTGGACCTCGACGCCCTGCGCGCGGCGATCGGGGAGAAGACCCGGCTCCTGCTGATGAACTCGCCGCACAACCCGACCGGCACCGTGTTCACCCGCGCGGAGCTCGAGGGGATCGCGGCGCTGTGCGTCGAGCACGACCTGATCGCGGTCACCGACGAGGTCTACGAGTGCCTCACCTACGACGGCGTCGAGCACATCCCGCTCGGCACGCTGCCCGGGATGGCCGAGCGGACGGTGACGATCTCCAGCGCCGGCAAGATGTTCAACTGCACGGGCTGGAAGATCGGCTGGGCGTGCGGGCCGGCCGAGCTGGTGTCGGCCGTGCGCGCAGCCAAGCAGTTCCTGACCTTCGTCGGCGGCGCGCCGTTCCAGCCGGCCGTGGCGCACGCGCTCGACACGGAGTCCGCGTGGGTGGCGAGCCTGCGCGCGGACCTGTCGGCCAAGCGCGACCGGCTCGTCGCGGGCCTCGCGGCGGCCGGCTTCGAGGTGCGGCCGAGCACGGGGACGTACTTCGTCTGCGTGGACGTCCGGCCGCTCGGCTTCGCGGACGGGGCCGAGCTGTGCTGGCAGCTGCCCGAACGGATCGGGGTCGCCGCCGTGCCGGTGCAGGGCTTCACCGACCACCCGCAGCCGTGGCGCCACATCGTCCGGTTCGCGTTCTGCAAGCGGGACGAGGTGCTCGACGAGGCCATCGAGCGGTTGCACAAGCTCGCCTAGAGCCAGCCCGTCTCGCTCGTCCGGCCGCCTTCGGTGACGCGGAGCCGGATCGGGCCGGCCGGGACCTCGGCGTTGAAGTAGCCGGCCTCGTCGACCGGTACGTCCTCGTCGCGCACCGGCGTGCGAACGGTCAGCCCGGCCCCGGGTGGGACCACCCCGGCCACGCGCTGGCCGGCGCCGACCGGGCGGACCTCGAACACCAGCAGCGGCTCGCCCACGTGGCGGCCGAAGCTCAGCCGCCGGCCGGCGCAGCGCACCGCGGGCACGGTCTCCCGCAGCAGGATCAGCGCCTCGGTGGCCGGCGTCGGCGCGCGCAGCAGCAGGCCCGCGGCCTCGGCGTCCGCGAGCACCCGCGGCGGTATCGGGTCCATGAGCCGCAGCAGGCGAGCGAGCTCGATCAACACGTTCACCCGGCCGACTCCTCCCGGATGTCGAGCATCGCCAGCCGGCGCCGGAGCAGGGACAGGCAGCGGCCGCGGGTCTGGCCGACGCTGTTCACCTTCATCCCGAGCGCGCGGCCGACCTGCGGGTACGTCAGCTCCGGCGCCTGGGCCAGCAGCCCGAGCAGGGCCTGGCACCGCTCGGGCAGCGACGCGAACGCCCGCCACAGCGCCCGGTCCCGCGCCGAGCGCAGCACGATCGACTCCGGGCCGTCCACCGGCTCCGGCACGTCGAACCGCTCGGCCGGGATCTCCCGGCCACGCTCGGCGCGGACCTTCAGGCTCTCGTGGCGCGCGGTCGTCGCGATCCAGCCCGCCAGCCGGTCCGCACGGCGCAGCGTCGGCAGCCGCCGCGCGACCGCGATCCAGGTGTTCTGCGAAGCGTCCGCCGCGTCCGCGCGGCACAACCCGTGGCGCCGCGCCACCGCCCACACCAGCGGCGCGTACTCCCGCACCAGCGCCCGCCAGGCGACCTCGTCGCCCGCGATGGCGCGGCGCAGCAGCGACTCGCTCTCCGTGTCCATCTCGTCCCCCTCCGCGGCCGGAGGATGGGACGGGCGGGCCCATCGTCCGGAGCCACGATTCAGGCGAACGGGTTGGTCCGACGCGGAGCGTGACGTCCACGGCTTCGGGCCGCGCGACTTCACGGCATGTGATCAACACGTCCCATACGGCCGATAAGGTGCGCTTTTGCCGTCTTTCCGGGTGGATTCGGCATAGCCGGGGTGCACATTGTCGGTCCGTTCCTAGATAGTGTGCACTGTCGGACGGCATCCGTTGGGTACGTGGCGTGAGCAGGTGGACGGTCATGGTCGCTGTGGACGGGGCGAGGTTTGCCCCTGCCGGCCGGCTCCGCCGACTGCTGCGCCGGACCATGCTGGTCGCGACGCTCGCCGCCGCGGGCTGGCTCTTGAGCGTCGTGTTCGCGGCCACCGCCTCCGCGACCGACTCGGGCGCCGACGAACCGGCCGCCCCGCCACCCACGACGGGCCGGCCCGCCGCCGAGAACCCGGCGGCATCCGACCAGCCGGACGACCAGCTGGACGACCAGCCGGACGACATCGAGCCCGGCGTCTCGCCGGAAGGCGCACCCGCAGACGCCGGGGAACCGACCGATCAGGGCGGCACGCTCGCGAGCGTCACGAGCATGCTCACCCAGACGCTCACGCGGACCCAGGCCGTCACGCAGGCCGTGGGCCACGTCGCGCACGAGGTGGACCACGCGGCCGCCACGTCCGCCGTCGCCGTCATCGGCACCGCCGAGCAGGCGGTCGACATGGTCGCCATCGAGCGCGCCACCGCCCCGCGCACCGCCGCCCCGGCGCGTGCCACGCCCAAACCCGCCCGTCCCCATGTCCCGCCGGCAATCCCGGCGTCCCACGCGACCGCCGTCCTGGCTACGGAACACACCCCGCGCCCACCGGCCGCCGCGTCCGACCAGCTCACGCCCAGCCCGGCCGACCGGAACGGCGCGCACGCCGACCGGTCCGGTCCCGAGTCGCCGGACAAGACGCCCGCTCCGGCCGCCCCCGGCGGTACCTCAGTCACGAGCTCGCCCCACAACGCCGTCGGCGCGCGCGGCACCCACGGGGTGCTGACCGCCTCGGCTCCGCTGCCACGCCACGCGGCCGGGTTCACCACCCGCAGCCGCGCGACCGACGCGACGGGCCGCGTCACCGGACTGCCCGCCACCTCGCCTGACTGACACCGTCCGGCGCAGCCGGACACGTACGCCCTGATCGGCCGGCCCCACCGCCTGAGCGAAACGAAAAGAACAGAGCGCAAAGGACGCGTACGTCAAAACGGTTGCAACGACAACCATGATGAGCGCGAAGCTCCCCGACCTGCCGACCGCGCCCGGTCAGGTCGGGACCTGGCCCCGGCGCCGC
>NZ_DATBKY010000090.1:0-2386 GCF_036555685.1 Actinophytocola sp.
GTCGGAGGAGGTGCCCGACTCGGTGAGGCCGTTGAGCCACGTGCTCGAGTTCTCGAAGTTCTTCTTGTCCCCGGTGAGGTCGGTGAACGCGCCCGCCGCGATGTAGGACGAGGTCTGCGTGTTGCCCAGCTCCACCACGTCTGGGATGCCGCTGCTGCCGGCGAAGGTCGAGTCAAGCTTGGTCGTGTAGTTCGACCACTGCTGCCACTGGACGTTGACCTTGGCGCCCGTCGCCTTCTCGAAGCGGTCGGTCGCCTGCGAGACGACGGCCGGCCAGCCCGTCTTCGCGTCGCTCTGCAGCCAGACGGTGATGGTCTTGCCCTTGCCGTCCGTACTCATCTGGGACTTGCCGGAACTTCCGCTGCCGCCGCCCGACGAGCCACAACCGCTGACCACGACGGCCACCGTCGCTGCGAGCGCGGTCGCGCCCACGACTGTGCGCTTCACGATGCCTCCCATGAGAAGGGTTTGTGGCCGGGGCGTACCGCGACCGGATTGGTTTAGACGAATCGAAGTATTGGGCTAGACCATTTACGTGTCAAGCAGTGCGGTCTGCCGTTATCCATCCGAGACGTTGCTGCGTCGCTACGGGGCGCCGAGCGCCTCGCGCAGCGAGCCGTAGTGTGCGGCGCGGGCCTGTGCTGCGGCTGGGTCGAGCCTGAGCACCAGGTGAAGGATCGCGGCGCGGGCGCTGTCCCCGCAGGCGGCGAGGGCCCGGTCGGCGGTGGCCGGGTCACACCCGGCGATCTCCGCGACGATGCCCGCCGCGCGTAGCCGCAGCTTGGCGTTGGCCGGTTCGACGTCCACCATCAGGTCACCGTGCACGCGGCCGAGCCGGACCATCGCCGCGGTCGTCAGCGCGTTGAGCGCCACCTTCTGCGCGGTGCCCGCGGTGAGCCGGGTGGACCCGCGCAGCACCTCGGCGCCCACCTCGACCTCGATCGCGACGTCCGCGAACTCGGCCAGCGGCGTCCCGCTGGCGTTCACCACCGCGACGACCGCCGCGCCGACGGCACGTGCCGCGTCGGCCAGCGTCAGCGTGTACGGCGTCGACCCGCTCGCGGCCACGGCCACCAGGACGTCCGCCGGAGCGAGCGCGATGTCCGCGAGGTCGCGGTGCGCGCCGTCCAGGTCGTCCTCGGCGGAGTCGGTGCTACCGACGCCCCCGGCGACACGGGACAGCACCGCGGCGCGGGGCAGGCCGAAGGTGCCGGGCAGCTCGGCGGCCTCGGCCACCGCGATCCGTCCGGACGTGCCGGCGCCCGCGAACACGACGCGCCCGCCGGCCCGCAGCCGGGCCGCGAGCACCTCCGCACCCTCGGCGATGCTGCCGATGACCGCCTCGGCAGCCGGGACGACGCGGCGCTCGGCGTCGAGCAGCCTGCCGACCACCTCGGCGGTCGGCAGCAGGTCGAGGTCCACCACCGCAGTCACCACGTGCTGGTGACCTTGGCCAGCCCGCGCGGCTGGTCGGGATCGGTGCCGCGGTCGAGCGCGAGCCGCCAGGCGAGCTGTTGCAGCGGCAGGATTTCGAGCACCGGCAGCAGATCCTCGGGCGCCCCGTCCGCGGCGATCGGCACACCGTCCGCAGGGCCGACACGCAGCACGTCCGCACCGGTGGATTCCAGCCGCTCCATCGCGGCCGCCATGGCGGCGCCGCCGCGGCCGGGCGACACCACCGCGACCACCGGGATGCCGGAGTCGATCATCGCGAGCGGCCCGTGCAGCAGATCGGCTGCGGAGAACGCCTGGGCGGAGACGTAACTGGTCTCCATCAGCTTCAGCGCAGCCTCCCGGGCGGTGGGGTACGAGTAGCCGCGGGCCGTGGTGATGAGGCGGTCGGCGAACCGGTACCGCTGCGCGGAGGCTGTCCCGGCGGGCGAGGCGAGGGTCCGCGCCGCCGCGTCGGGGACGGCGGCCGCGCCCTCGTCGCCGATCAGCAGCAGCCGCAGCGCGAGCAACTCGGCGGTGTAGGTCTTGGTGGCGGCCACCGCGCGCTCCACGCCCGCGTGGACGTACACGCTCAGTTCCGCGGCCGCGTCCAGCGGCGAGGACGGGTTGTTCGTCACCGCCACCGTCAGCGCGCCGCACGAGCGGGCGGCGGCGAGCGAGTCGACGAGATCGGGCGAGCCGCCGGACTGGCTCACCGCGACGAACAGCACGTCGGACAGGTCCGGGCGCGAGCCGTACACCGTCATCGTGGACGGCGAGGCCAGCCCCGCAGGCAGGCCCAGGCCGATCTCGGCGAGGTACTTCGCGTACAGCGCGGCATGGTCGCTCGTGCCGCGCGCCGCGAACAGGACGAAGCGCGGTCCGCGCCGGAGGACGTGCGCCCGCGCTGTTTCGATGTCGGCCGCGCCGTCGTCAAGCAGCCGCCGCAGGACGG